>CAMVEQ010000011.1:0-45588 GCA_947166545.1 uncultured Treponema sp.
AAAAATCTCTCCAGTTTTATTATTAATTGCGCAGGCTGCACCATTATGAATTCTAGCTTCTTTATATTCTTCGAGTTTTTTTTGAATCAGTTTTTCTGTGCCAGCCACCAGATTGCAGTCTACGGATAAAATCATTTTATTAGGTAAAGGTAGTTTTTTTGAATGATAAGACTGTACAACATAGTTTATAAAATGAGGACACAAAGAAGGATATTCAAAAGACTTTTCAGGAGCATACAATGCAGGACGACGAGGAATAACCGAAAGCATTTTTATCTCATCTAGAGAAAGTTTATCTGGTGTACGTCCAAAAAATGCCCTAGAAGCACTGCAAACTCCCTCTATCTGAAATCCAAAAGGAACAGAATTTAAATACAATTCAAGTATCTTCTTTTTAGAAAGTTTTATTTCTAAAAAGATAGCACGAAACATTTCAACAATCTTCGTACTGGCAGAAACGGATTTTTTTCTAGGATATATAATGCGAACCAGTTGCATTGTAATAGTGGAAGCTCCACTAACAATGCGTCCAGCTTTTTTATTTTGTACTGCGGCTCTTAATACTGATACAAAATCAACACCACAGTGATAATAAAAATTCCGATCTTCAGCATCTATAAATGCCTGTATAACATTTTCAGGAATTTCTTCAAGCGAATAGTATTCTCTCCGCAATCCATCTTCCAAAGGCCTAACCTGTAACAGTACTCCATTTCGATCATAGAAACGAGTACTATTTTCACGATGCATAAAAGCATTAAGAGACGGATTAGGAATAATCTTAAGAACACCGTACAGGAATAACACAGCAAATGCTATTCCTGTAAAGACGAACAAAGCCCGTCTTAGTTTTGTTTTATAGTCCAAACCTTACCATTACTGCGTCCAAAGATTTCTTCCTGATACATACATTCTGCTGTTGCAGAAGGAGTATTATAATTTCCACATCGGGAAGCTCGGAACATAAACTCTACTTTCTGGAAGCCTCTAGGGAAATAATCCCAGAAGTATTGAACTTCACTATCATAGATTCCCTGATATGAAAGACCCCAGTTATAATTCCTATAATATGAATCATAATCGTAATCATCATACCCATAATCATCATAGTAATCATTATGTTTTTCCGATTCAGCATCTGGAATAGAACCTGTAGTAACAAAGGCAGCATTCATTATCTCACAGCCAGCAGGAACAGGAGCACGAACAGCAACATATTCCCTATTGCGTGTAGAAGATATGAATACCTTCTCTTTGTACACTCTTCCAGAAACAAGCTCATCACTTGTTACAACTTCACCAGTCTTTACATCTGTAATTTCTGTAAATATACAGAGTCCTTCATCTCTAGCAGTCTGCTCAGTTACAGGAATTGCATATTTCAATGAAGCAGTGTAATACAACGAGCCTCGACCATTCTTAGAGAATTCAAGAGGAAGCTCTTTGTCTCTTGGCATAGATTTCAAAGGCTCATCTTTGAAATCTACAGTTGCGTCAACTGGTTCTGCTGTAACTCCCTTGAATTTTCCATCCGCAAGCTTTTTCTTATTCAAAAGAACCTCAGCAGTAAAGTCAAGGTGATCCATATTATTGCTCTGAATATAATTTCTCAAAGCAATCAAAACACGTGCCGTTGCAGCGGTTGAAGTCCAATACCCACGACTTGCCTTCTGCAACTGCAGCAATTCATAAACCAAGTGCTGATTTAAATCGTCCTTAGCATTCAACTGTGTGTACAACTGTAATGCAAGTGCATATATTTCAGAAGAATCGTTAAAGAATGACCAGTAACCTCTGCCATCTTTCCAACCATTGGTAAATGAAGCACCTCTTGTTGTCAGACTTATAAACTTACGCAGTTTAGAAGCAACCTCTTTTGCCTTAGATTCTTTATCGCAATTCAAACATGTAAGACCACAAAGAGCCAGTGTTTCAGCATCAGAAGAACTGTTGTCTACAATTTTCTGAATGTTCTTCATGCTTACATCTGCATCAATGCAAGAAGCTGCATAATATGCATGCGCTGCCTGATACAAAAGATAACTATTATCATTTTCATCCATCAGACAATGATTTGCATACTCTACAAGATAATCTGCAAGTTTATCAACATTAATAGCCTTTACAGAAATTCCGTTTTCTTTTGCAAGACCAACAATTTCTGCAATACGCATAGAAACAAATGGACTTGTATATAATCCACCTGGCCAATAAGGGAAGCCTCCATCATAACGCTGAGACTTACCAAACTCTTTTACAGTCTTTGAAGCTACAGACTTAGGATTTTTTACTTCGCTATCAAGACCAAACAGTTTTATATACTTATCAAATGCAACAAGAGGAAGAACAGCTGCACTCTTCTGCTCCAAACATCCATAAGGATAATGGAATACATAACTGATAGCTTCACGAAGAACACCAAGACGTGTTGGATCAAGCTGAACATAAAGTTCACCCTTTCCATCTTCAGCACCACCAGGAATTATAAGTTTTTCTTCAACAGAAGCACTACCTTTTTCTTCTTCACCAGTAACATCTCCAACAGTTGTTACAGTTTCATACAGATAAGGTTTTTCAATTTCTAACGGCAACAAGACCCGTTCATTTACAACATCGCTTTTAACAGTATATTCTATTGTTATCCAGCCAGCCTTCTGAGCCTTTATAGAGAACATCAAAGACTGAGTTTTATCACTGGCAACAGAAATGCCCTGTTCTTTATTGCCTACAACAGATGCAGAACCTGGAAGTTTCTGAAGCTCATCTTCATCATCATTGCCAGATATTTTTTCAACACCGTCATAAACAGCAAGACTAACATTTACATCATGTGCAATGCCATCTATATTAGAAATGACAACTCCAACTTCACCAGTATCATTCAAACGCAACTTGCGAGGCAGTGCTGTTCTTACAGAAACAGGATTTGCAACATTCATCTGATCTTCGGTTAAAGCAAAATCATTCTTGCAAACACCAACAGCTGTAATTCTATAAGCTGTCAGCGAATCTGGCAATTTAAACTCGTAAGAAACATTACCATCAGAATCTGTAACAAGATCAGGAACAAACACCGCAGTAGGATCAAAATTCTTACGTTCCTGCATCTTATCATCATCGCCATCATCACCACCAATCAGGTTCTTTATTTCATAAGTAACAGGATCCATAAGATATGCACGGGAATCACCACCTGCAATACAGTTAGGGAATCTGTACTTACTATAGAAATAAGAAACAGGATCTGGAACATGATAGTTAATCAAATCAATAACACCACGGTCTACAGCCATAAGCGTAATTTCTGCATTAGACAACGGTTTGCCACCTTTAGAAGCATGCAACTGAATATAGGCAGTTTCACCAGGTCTGTAAGAAGGTTTATCAGTCTTAATATCTATAGAGAAACTCTTTAGAGTAGGATTAACTTTTAATGTTGCAACACCAAACAGCCCCTTAGGCTTATCAAGATCAGGAGTATTGTATGTATTCTTTGGCATTCCGTTTCGTACAGAATAAGAAGACAAGGTTACATACATTACAGGAATAAACTTTTCCGTAACAGGCACATCAATTACAGAACAAGGAGAAGATATATGCTTTATTTCCTGAGAAATAATGCCTTCTCTTTCCACAGTCATAAGGTAATCACCCTTTGGCAAAGGACTCTGCATAAGAATATGAGCCACATCGCCAACTTCATAATTATCCTTATCAGCTGTCATTGTAATTTCAGTATCGCTGTTTCTGTTGTTCCAGTACCAGTCAGAACTTGTTACATAAAATCGTCTTTCCGTAATTACATCACGACCACGAGAATCCTTAGCAGATACACGAAGCACATAAGAACCGCCCTTCTCTGGTGTAACAGAGAACTGCTTTACAGCATTAGTACAAGAAAGATCAACAGCTTCTTTATACTCGCTAACCATTTCCTGTTCATAACGAGTATAAATTTGTCCGCTATAAGAAACCTGCTGAATCTGTTTCCAGTCTTCGCGCAAAAGTTCCAATGTCATCTTTTTTTCAGAAGGCAAATCACCAGCAAGAGGTGCACTTCCATCTGGAGTTATACAGACATAATCAAATAAAATCTTTTCTCCCTTTTTAGGAAAGCCATCAGTTTTATTTCTCTTCAAACCAATATAATATTTTGCAGGATGAACCATTGCACTTGCGCTTGAAGAAATAGACTGATTACCGCTGTCAACGACAGAAGCCTGCATTGTATACAAGTACGGAGTTCCAAGAATCTTTTCCCCACCAGTACGCTGTGTCGTACTTGCTCTTCCGTCATCATTCAAAACACCCTGAGAAGAATCAAGAGAATCACCCCAGTCATAGCCCTGAACAGGACCAAATGAGAATCCCTTGTATGCAGCATCAGAAATGCTGAAATAAGTCTTGCGTCTGTTCCAGAAAACATCATACGAACTACCTGCAAGGCTGCCACCACCAAGATAATTTGCTGTAATATCAGCAGAAACATCATCTCCTGAATAATATGTAACAGAAGGTACAGATGTTAAAACTTCAAAACGCAGGCGTTCAAAGTATTGAACTTGAATTTCACAAGTCATACTCTGCTTTGTAGACCTGCCAGGAACATCTCTTTTATAAACAATAGAATATGTACCAGGATCTAAATCTTCAGGAAGTGTAAAACGTCCCCAGAAAGTACCGTTACTGGTTGTTGTTCCACTTGTATTATAGAACACTTTTGAAGACCAGGAACCATCTGTAAGCTGGAGTTCATAATTTCCTTTAAATGCTTCATATTCTCCAACAGACAAGTTACGGTCAATACCTCTGAAAGTAACCGTTTCGCCAGGCTTATACAGACCTCGATCCGTAAAGATAAAGGTTACCATATTTACCTGCTGCGCACGGCTTGGCGACCTCGTATCATATACATCACTGCGCCACAAATCATGTGAAGAAGGACGATAGATTACACGGTCATCAGAAGTTTTTACTTCTATATAAAAATCTTCATCTTGAGCTTTGTATTGAAGAGCATTTTCTTCAAGATCAATAACTCCAAAGCCTGAATCATCTGTCTTTGTAATACCAATAGCTTTATGACGACCTGTTACAATATCAATATTAAAATCTACAGTTTTTGAATCTCTTTTTACAAGATATGCAGTAACAAGAGCATTCTTTATAGGATTACCAGTTTTAAGGCTTGTAACAAGAACTACAGCTTTATTATATCCGTAGCGCGCAGTTACACCTAAATCTGTCACCTGAACAGTCTGATTATTTTTATTTTCACCACGGCGGATAACTTTCTTTTCTGTTTCCCAGTCCGTCACCTTGTATTCATAAATCATGTTTGCATTAAATTGAACAGCACCATGATATTCCCCATTTTTACCGTCAAGATATGGAACTAAATCCACACCTTCAAGAACTGTAACATTCTGAGGAATCTCAGACGGATTAAGAACTACGGAATTTTCTTTACCGCTGACTTTCTTTCCCTGATTATCAGCAATAGCTCTTACAGTATAACTAGAACCATCCTTTATATTCTGATGTTCAAAAACAAGTTTAGGAGCAAACTGTGCTTCAAGAATGCCAAAACCATAATCCTTAAAATGTGCAAAGCTTCTAGCTTCTGGCACTTCTACAGAATACTCTCTATCTGTACCAAGTTTTCTTCCGTAGGCATCTTTAATATTTGCCCCCAGTTTAATCTTATAAGTAGAACCGAACTTAACTGGCAAATCATGAATAACAATGCGTCTACCATCAACAGCTACGTTCTGTTCTGTCAGCTTATAATTCAAATCAGTAGTAATATTAGAAGCAATTTCTTTTGCTCCATCCTGATTAAGCAATATGTTAAAGCGGAAAGCAACAGGATTTACATATTCAGATGAAGTATAAGGCTCTTCATCAAAGTATTCTACGTCAAAAGGATGAAGGGTATGGAATGAACCAGATGTTTCATCAGAAGTTTTATAGCAATCCTTATCTGCCATTGCACCACTTACAAGGCGAACAGTAACCTCTGTATTTTCTGCAGGATTATCTTTCAATGTAAGTCTAACTGCATTGTCTTTTTCCTGAGCAGCAGTAAAGGAATGAGAATCAGAACCATCCCAGTCAAGTTTCATATATTCAGATACAACACTTGCATTAACAGGGAAGTTAAAAGTAACAAGAATATCTTTTGCAGCCGAAGGAGCAACATTTTCCGTATCAACAAAAATGCCTTCCTTCATATCTGCATATCCTGGAACAACAGAAACAATTTTTAATTCTTCCGGATAAAAAGAATATGAAAGATTACCCGTAATTTTCCTGTCAGCAACAGAAGTAATTTTATCGCTAACTTTTATAGTGTATTCTTTCTGTGGAATTACCTGTTCTGAACATTCAAAACTCAAAAGACTGGTTCCATACCAGCGGAATACACCTTTTATTGCAGGAGAAATGCTTACAATATCAGAAGTATCAGAAGATTCTCCCAATTTCTGAAGAGGAACAACAGGCTCTGAAAACTGAATTTGAATAGAAGGATATCGCACACTGGAAGAAAGTTCTCCCTGTGGAGTTACCGAAATTACAGAAAATTCACCATTTTCAGAAAGTGAATTTGAACCAGCACTAGTTAATTTATTACCGCCATTTTTCTTTTTATTACAGCCAGTAATAGCAAAAACTAAACATAGTACTAAAAACAAACGATTTAATATACTTGAACGCTTTAACATATTCTTTAATTCTAAAGAAACTATGTCTTGCTGTCAATTAATAAGTCTGATATGTTATTTAATGTATTATGAAAGAAAAACAAAGGGCAAAACAGAATAGAACACTGACTCTTACCGAAGAAGAAGCCAGTTTATTAAGAAATAATCTAATAACAGAACAAAATATACTGCAAAGCGACATAATAAACAAGACCCTGAACGGAAATATAAATTCGTTACTGCCTTTTATTCCCGATGAATTTGCAGACCTAATCATAATTGATCCGCCTTATAATCTTTCAAAAGATTTTAACGGCATGAGATTTTCTTCCAGAACAAGTTTAGAATATGATGAATATCTTGCAGAATGGTTCCCTCTTGTGTGCAAAAAACTAAAAAAGAACGGTTCTCTTTACATGTGCGGAGACTGGAAATGCACAGCCTCATTACAAAGGGCAATAGAAAAAGAACTTACTATATTAAACAGAATTACCTGGCAGCGTGAAAAAGGCAGAGGTTCAAAATCAAACTGGAAAAACGCCATGGAAGACATTTGGTTTGCAGTAAAAAATCCTAAAGACTACTATTTTAATGTTGATGCTGTAAAACAAAAAAGAAAAGTTATTGCACCATACAGAAAAGACGGAAAACCAAAAGACTGGGAAGAAAATTCCGACGGCAAATTTAGAATTACATATCCATCAAACTTTTGGGATGACATAAGCATTCCTTTCTGGTCCATGCCAGAAAATACTGATCATCCTACACAAAAACCAGAAAAACTTTATGCTAAGCTTATTCTAGCTTCTTCAAAAGAAAACGATATTATCTTTGACCCTTTTCTTGGAAGCGGAACCACAAGCGTTGTTGCCAAAAAGCTTAACAGAAGATACTGCGGCATAGAACTTAATGAAGAGTATTGTCTTTGGGCAGAAAAACGACTGCTAATGGCAGAAAAAAATCCTTCAATACAAGGCTATCTAGATGGAGTGTTCTGGGAAAGAAATACCCTCAAAGAACAGCCTAAAACAAACTGAGTTGCTGAGAATATTCTTTCATATAATTAAAGCAGGTTCCTGGAGTATGCATAATATGATGCTCGCAACAAAATTTATTAAAGTAAGACATTAATTCTGCAGTATTCGGGCTTGCAAGTTCATACGCCATACCGAATGTTTTTATATATCTGTTTTTCATATCTGGAAAATGCCTGTCCAATGCCGCATAAAAATATTCGCGATTTCCTTCCCTCAGCGTAAGCCCCATTCCAAACGCAATAATGCCCTTTACTCCGTACAGAGCACAGGCTTTCAGAATGGCACTTAAATTTTCAAGCGTGTCATTAATAAATGGAAGAATCGGACTAATCCATACTATAGTAGGAATGCCAAGTTCCTGCATTCTTGCAAGAACCTCCAGCCTTCTTTGTGTCGTACACACACACGGCTCTACAATTTTACAAAGCTGTTCATCAAAAGTTGTAAGCGTCATCTGCACTACACATTTAGAATTTCTGTTTATGGCACAAAGTAAATCAACATCCCTTAAAATTAAATCCGACTTAGTCTGTATTGCAAGACCAAAACCTTTGCGTTCTATAATTTCAAGGCACTGTTTGGTAATGCACAGTTCCTTTTCCAAAGGAATGTAAGGATCACACATTGAACCAGTTCCAATCATGCACCTTTTTCTTTTGCGGGTTAAAGCCCCTTCCAAAAGAAAAGGTGCATTTTTTTTAACCTCAATGTCCTCAAAAGGAACTGGAGTATGATAGCATTTACTTCTTGCATCGCAATAAATGCATCCGTGCGTACAACCTCTGTACACATTCATGCCGTTATACGAAGACAATATTGTTTTTGCATCTACACTGTGCATTGCTATCTCTTATTTTACAGCAATATAAATAAAAATTGTAGCTGTCTTACCATCGCTATCTTCCTGATACTCTTCAAAGTCCCCAGTAAAAGTACGATCCAAAGGAGTATTCCAAATTTCGCCCCAAGCCTGAGCAACAGCTAGACGAACATCGCCTTTTACTACAAACTTTGCATATTTTCCAGCAGGAATAATTTTAATATCAAGACCTTGTTTTTCAGCAGAATCTTTAGAGCTGACTTCACACCCCGCAAGAACAGTGTAAGATTTTTCAGTTGGAATGCCATAATCGCAATACAAGCCTATAGCCTTGGCATTAACTTTGTCTGCCATAGACTGTGCAGGACCGCTATAAAGTTTCTGCCACAAGCCACCTATTTTTTCGCCCATATCAGGAGCATCATTACTTGTTACAGCAGAAAAGCCTGCTACAATTTTTTCTTTTAATTCAACAATTTCATAAGTCATAGTTTCACCTCTTTTACTTTATCTAAGATGAAACCAGTATAACATGACAAATATGACAAGAGCGTGTCATATTAATAATTATTTTATTTTAAATATCAATGCCCTTTATTAATGCCATTACCACACAAACAAATCGGCACAGTTGCGCTCACCGCCACTAATGTCTATTGCCTGTCCAGTACAAAAAGTATTTACAGCAGTCATAAAATAACACCACTCTGCAGCTTCCTGAACAGTTGCCCAACGTTTAAATGGAGTTACTTCCATTATCTTCTGCCATAAGGAAGAATCATTCATTACAGGGGCATTCAGTTCTGTTTCAACACCGCCAAAGCAAACAGCATTGCATGTTGCCTTAAACTCATTTGCAAGACGTATTGCACAGTTTTTCATATAGCCAGTTACGCCAGCTTTCGAAGCAACATAATATGGAAACTCGTTTCCTGTAAGACTTGAAACAGAACTATTAAACAGTACAGATTTTATGCAAGGCTGAAAGGCATATTTTTCAGTAACAGCCATTGTTCCCAACAGATTTACAGAAACATCTTTTTCTGTAGCACTCTGAATGCCTGCATTATTAATTAAAATCTGCACATCGTTAATTTCTGGCAACGAATTCTTTTCAGAAATATCTGCAATATAATGCGTATAGTTTTTTCTTTGCAGAATAGATTCATCCGAAGAAATTGAATCTGCAAGAAGGTCTATTCCAGACACCGCATGCCCCTGCTCTAAAAACTTTATACACACCTGCCGTCCAATTCCCCGAGCAGAACCCGTCACCAATACTTTCATATTATTCAGCCTGCCAAAGTCTGACGTTCTTTGCGAAACTCAAAATAAGCCTCGCCAACTTTTTCTTCTTCCCACTGCTTTACAACACGGTATCCAATGCCGCTAAAAAGAATTTCGCACAAAAGTTCGCATACAGCACCAATTGCAGAGCAGACAAAAACCTGAGTCCAAGTCCATCCGAAGAAGATTTTTGAAACAACAGTTGCAAATACAAAATTATCTACCAGCTGTGCAATTATTGTAGAAACATAGCTGCGCAATGCAAAAGCACCAAAACCGTTTGAATGTACGCTTCTACCTATAGCACTGTTCAAAAGAGCATTTACAATACTTGAAGTCATAAATGCAAGTCCAGAACCAAGAACAACATACCAGCTGCCGCCAAAAGTGTTGTTTAAGGCAGTATTAACAGCAAGGTTTTCTTCTGCATAAAACTCACCCCACATTCCAGGAGCTTTTGAAAGCAAAGCAAACAGAGCACACACGCTCAAGTTAATAAGCAATGCCATGAGCGAAACTTTTACACAGGCACGGGCACCCCACCTTTTGCAAATTACATCCATGCATAGAAACATAATCCAGCTGAAAACAAATCCGCAGTCCAAAGCAACAAACTTGAAATTAACTAATTCCTTGTTTGCCATAAGGTTTGCACATACAACTGAAAGTACAAAAAATGTAATTGTGAGGGATGGAATGTTACGGAGCAAAACTTTTAAGTCCGTCCATTCATCAGAAAAGAATTGACCAATCTTTTTCATAAGACTGACCTCCTTAAGGATTTTAATTTATTACGCGCAGGAGTTTTTGAGGCTGCATAAACTGCGCAAAGCGGGGGATACTTTAAAATAAATTCAAACAAAGGTCAAGCATAAATTTAAAAAACTTTAATATTTATTGACCCCTAAAATAAAAAGCTATATTATAAGAAGACATTAAAAAAACATATCAAAATATCTTACCACGCAAGGAGTTCTTATGAACAAAGAAACATCAGCAGGCATTTCCCTCACAGTCAAATTACTTTCTTTATTTTTAACAGTTGTTCTTGTAGCCAACATCACTCTAGGTCTTATCTCTTATGCTCTTGCCTCAAAGGGAATGACTACAAACGTTTATAATCAGCTAGATTCCTTTTCTACCTCACTCGCAACACAAGTTGCAGATTTAAATGAAAAACAATTTAACTCCCTACACATTCTTGCAGAACAGAAATTCTTGAAAGACGAAACAATTTCGCTTAAAGAAAAAAATAAACAGCTTTCCGGTATTGCAACAGCAATGGGAGCGAATTACGAAAACATTGCTTTTTACGACAAAGAAGGCAATGCAGTTACATCAGATGGTCGAGTAATCAATTTTGCGAGCCGTCCTTATTTTCAGCAGGCATTTGCAGGGAAAGACTTTGTTTCAGATCCTGCTTTCAGCAAAGTTACAAATTCTGTTCTACAGCATTACAGCGTACCTGTTTATAATCAGAACAAAAAACCAATCGGAGCAGTCGTATTGGTTGTATCAGGTAATGCAGTCTATGACACAATAAAAAATATCGATATGGGTGAAGGAATGCATCCAGCAGTCTTGAACTACAAGACAAAAGCCACTATTGCAAACGCAAATGAAAACACAGACAAATCCGATGACTTATCCGCAATCGATGAAACAACAGAAGAAGGACGTGTTTTAAGCAATGTTTTTGCAGGAAAAGAAGATATAGAAGAATTTTACGATGCAAAATTAAAAAAACGAATGCTTGTTTGCTATAAAAAAGTTCCTGGCACAGACTGGACAGTATTTGCTGTTGCTCCACACCACTATTATTTTTATACCCTTACAGCAATAAAAGGTTCCATGGTTTTTGTAACAATTGGCATTATCTTAATTTCTTCACTTTTAATAACCCTTTTTATCAGGATGCTCATAAAACCTCTCAAGTCTGTAAAGGATTCAATCACATCAATAGCAAGCGGTAATGCAGATTTAACAAAACGCATAGCAGTATCATCTCGCGATGAAGTTGGTAATGTAGTTGAAGGCTTTAACCTGTTTACAGAAAAATTGCAGAATATCATCGGTGACATAAAGAGCTCAAAGGATGAACTTAATAACGCTGGAATTGAAATGAGCAACAGTTCACAAGACACAGCTTCTTCAATTACAGAAATCATTTCAAATATTCAGAGTATGCACAACCAAATACGCAATCAAGTTGGCAGCGTAAGTCAGACAGCATCCGCAGTTAATCAAATTGCATCAAATATAGAGTCACTTAAACACATGATTGAAAGCCAGGCAGCTGGTGTAACACAGGTTTCTGCAGCTGTTGAAGAAATGATAGGCAACATTGAATCCGTCAACAATTCTGTTGATAAAATGGCAATGTCATTCAGTAAGTTGGAACAGGACGCACAAGGTGGAATTGTAAAACAGCAGTCTGTAGATGATCAGATTAAAAAGATTGAACAGCAGTCTGTAATGCTTCAAGAAGCAAACTCTGCAATTTCAAACATTGCAAGCCAGACAAATCTTCTTGCAATGAACGCCGCAATTGAAGCAGCTCATGCAGGAGAAGCAGGAAAAGGTTTTGCCGTTGTTGCAGATGAAATCCGAAAACTCTCTGAAACATCAAGCCAGCAGTCAAAGACAATCGGTGACCAGCTTAAAAACATAAAAGATTCCATAACAACCGTAGTTAATGTTTCTTCAGATTCAAGCAAGGCATTCTCTTCTGTATCACAGCAAATTACACAAGCAGATCAGATTGTAGAACTCATTAAGGGTGCAATGGAAGAACAGAAAATCGGCTCAAGGCAGATTATTGATGCCCTTCACAATATGAATGACAGTACAGTTGAAGTTCGTAACGCAGCATCAGAAATGAATGAAGGCAACAGATCAATCCTTCAAGAAATCGGAAGACTCCAAGACTTTACTGCAACAATGAAATCGGGCATGGAAGAAATGTCTATTGGTGCAGAAAAGATAAACGAAACAGGTTCTGTACTCCAGTCAATTTCTAATCAGGTACAGGAATCAATTAAAAAGATAGGAAATCAGATAGATCAGTTCAAAGTCTGATAAACAAATCTAAATACATAAACAATAACATAAAAACTGGGGCTGCTGAAATGAATCAGCAGCCCCAAATTATTTAAAACCTCAACTTTATCAACTCATCAATTACTTACTGAACAAGCCTACAAGCTCTTCAACATAGTCCCTGTCATAACCGTCAACAGAAATCAGTTGATTTTTATACCAGTCCGCAACACCACTGCAGGCTTTCTTAAAGCTTTCCATGTCAACTTCATCTTCATGTGCAACTTTCATAATGCCGCGATCTTCCCAATCCTTAATGAGCATTTCGCACTCATAGCGGTTGATGTCACGCTGATACTGAACAGCTTTTTTTGCATTTGCATCAACAACAGCTTTCTGCTCATCAGTCAATGCATTGTAAACATCGCCGTTCATGCAGAAGAACAGACAGTCATAATATGCATTCCACAAAGAAATGTAAGCCTGAACATCCTGTACAGAAGCAGAAGCAATAGAAGGCAAAGGATTTTCCTGACCTTCAACAGTGTTCTGCTGCAATGCTGTGTAACACTCAGACCAGTTCATGTTTGTAGCATTTGCATTCCATGAAGCATAGCTCTGCATAAGAAGGTTAGAACCAGCAACACGGATTTTCAAGCCCTTCATATCTTCCACAGACTTTACTTCGCGCTTAGAGTTTGTAAGCTGACGGAATCCGTTTTCCGCAATGCCGAAACAGTGCAAGCCCATTCCAGCAAGAATGTCCTTTAACATTTCCCCAGCCTTACCGTCAAACTTTTCGTCAACATCATCATAGCCAGAATAGATATATGGCAAAGAAACAACATTAAAGCGGTCATCAAAAGATGAATAAATAAGATTTGAATGCATTGAAATCTGAGTAGGATTTCCTTCTATAAGAGAAGCAATTCCATCTGCCTGGCTTCCATTTGTAAGCTGATCAGAAAATCCATCTACAACAACTTTTACTTTACCGTTTGTAGATTCATTCATGAGTGCCGCAAAATAACGTCCTGCCTTTGCCCAAGTACAAGTTTCTCCAGGAGAACATGCAAAATGCCATGTAGTCTTTTCCCATTCACATGTACTTGGATATGCGTCAACGCTTGCATCATACATTTCATTGTCATACATTGCAATTTCGCTTTGAAGCATATCTTCTGCAATTGTACTGCCAGCAGAAGACCTTCTTGGGAAATATGTATAGACAACAAGAACTGCAAGACATGCAAGAACCATTGGAACAACAGCTCTTGAAGTTTCCTGCAAAGTAACTTTCAAACCGTTCTTCAGCTTTACTCCAATTGCAACAAAAAGGTTTACACCGACAGGAGGGGTTACCTGACCGATTGCAAGGTTTACCGTTGTAAGTACACCAAACACAATAGGACTGTAGCCAAGCTTAAGGCATACAGGATACATTACAGGAATAAAGATATACATTGCAGAGTTTGCATCAATAAAGCATCCTGCAATAAGAAGAATTACATTTACTACAAGAAGGAATATCAATTTGTTTGCAGAAACCGCTGCAAGCAGATTTTCTGCAGCATTTGAAATTCCATACAAAGTGCATACATAAGAAAACAATGTTGCACTTGCAATGATGAACATAATGCCACCTGTAGTCTTTGCAGAATCAATCAAAATTTCTACAAGCTGTTTTACTTTAATTTCCTTGTAAACAAACACACCAACAATAAGACCGTAAACAGCAGCAACAGCAGCAGCTTCTGTAGGAGTAAAGATGCCTCCGTAAATTCCACCAAGAATGATTACAGGCATTAAAAGTCCCCAGAGTGCATCAAGGAAACTAGAAAAACGTTCTTTACCGCTGGCTTTCTGCATTGTAGGCTTAATGTCCTTTCTGCGAACTTCAAACAGAACAACAAGAATGAGAGCCACACCAACAAGAATGCCAGGAATAATACCAGCCATAAAAAGCTTACCAACATTATCACCAGTAATAGAAGCGTATACAACATACGCAATGCTAGGAGGAATGATGATTGCAGTAGAACTTGCAGTTGCCATGAGTGCAGTTGCAAAGGCTGGGGTAAAGCCAGCTTCGATCATTGCAGGAATAAGGATTGCACCAAGAGCTGCAACGGTAGCAGGACCAGAACCAGAAATTGCACCAAAGAAACAGGCTGTAATGACACTTACAATTGCAATGCCGCCTCTTTTATGACCTACAAGGCTGTTTACAAATTTAATGAGACGTGTAGAGATTCCAGCCTTTGCCATAATGTTTCCGGCAATAATAAAGAACGGAATGGCAAGAAGAAGCGTTTTGCTTATGCCGGAATAGGTATTTGTTGCAATGACTGCAAGATTCTGTCCTGAAAAAAGAATTGCAGCGGCAGAAGAAGCGCCAAGACATATTGCAATAGGAACATCAATAATCAGAAGCACAAAAAATACTAAAAACAATATTACAGAAACCATCTTATTTATGCTCCTCTACGAATTTCATTGTATTTTCAATTAAATGAAGAATAAGGCAAAGTCCAGCAACTGGAACAAAAAGTCTGAATATCCACATTGGCCAGTGAAGGACAAATGTATGCTGATTGCGGCTAAAGTCAATTGCCGTTCTCAAAAAGCCCTGATATGTAAGGACAGCACAGTATGCAATGCTGATAATGTTTGCTACAAGTTTCTGAACCAAGCGGGACTTTCCTTTAAGCTGGTCAGAAAACAGGCTTAATCCAACAAGACCTCCGTCCTCACGGCTGCACAAAGCAGCACCAATAAGGGACACAAGGACAAAAACAGCAACAACAAGTTCATCTGCAAATGCAAATGAATGATTAAAAACAAAACGTCCTATAACGTTTACAAAGATGAGGATTAAAATAGCAAAAGTGGTTAAAACCATGACGGAATTTTCCACGGCTACAACACCCTTCATGACTTTTCGGAAAGCATTCATTAAAAAAGCACCCCTTTCTTTAGTATAATTAAATAGAGTTTAATTATTTTACATTTTTTAAGAAGGGTCAAGAGAAAAAAGCCAAAGTTTTTTCATTTTTTTTCGTTTAATTTGTACAAAAATGATAGATCGCGTGTAAGTACTTATATAGAGGTACTATAAATATGAAATATATCAAGCCATTTGAGGAACTCACGTTCCATGATGACTTCATGTTCGGACTTATCATGCAGGACATTGGAATATGCAAAGAGGCATTGGAATGCCTGTTGGGCATTAAGATTGACAGGCTGGAATATTCCGAACCGCAGAAAACGATAGTCCCGCTGTATACCGCACACGGGATCCGTCTGGACGTGTATGTAAACGACGGCACGAAAATCTATGACGTAGAAATTCAGAACCGTGACGAAAAGGATATTGGCAAACGGACACGCTACTATCAGGGAATGATGGACACGGAAGCACTCTTAAGAGGTGAGGACTATGAAGAGTTGAGGGAAAGCATAATAATCTTTCTATGTCGGTTTGACCCTTTCAAAAAAGGGATTCCATGGTATACTGTGAAAAGAACATGCATAGAAGACAGAAACGTTTTCATTGATGACGGTGCTATTGTCAAGATTTTCAACTGTACGGCTTATGAAAAAGTTGCAAATAAAAGCTTACACGCGTTTTTGAAGTACGTGCAGAACAACAGGGCAGAGTCAGATTTTACGAGGAGGATTGCGGATATGGTAGAAGCACAGAAAGAACTGGAAGCTACAAAGAAAGTGTACTTTACATGGAGCCTTCATGACCATGACGTAAGGAAGCACGGTCGCGAGGAAGGCATCCGTATTGGAGAGAAAACTAAAGCCATTGAAGCTGCAAGAAAACTGCTTGCAATGGGTCTTGGTACACATGAACAGATTGCAGAAGCTATAGGATTGCCTTTGGAAAAGATTGAAGAACTGGCAAAGGAAGTTTCTGCGGCAACCACTGATTAAATGCAAAGCTGAATAATAAAACAACAGACAAAAAAGCCTGACTTCTTTGAATGGAAGTCAGGCTTTTGTTTTTAAGGTTAATCCTTTGTAAACTTGTTGGTATCTGTTACCAAATTACTTACTCCAATCGACACGCCTTCATGGGCACTACCACCCATACTTGATTGTACAGTCCAGTCAGTAGTAGCTCCTGTTACACTGGTAAGACCGGTACCGTTGAATGCACCATAGTCGATAAGTGTTACGGATGCAGGAATATTAATGGTTGTAAGCCCTGAACATCCAGAAAATGCATTTGAACCAATAGTAGTCACACCGGAAGGAAGAGTAATTCCAGTAAGATAACTGGAAATACTACTAAAAGCTCCAGCATTTATCGACGATATGCTGCAACTGGAAAGATCCAAGTTCACATTTATTCCTTTACTTGATATTGCACTAACTATGCCAGAAAGATCCGTTTCACTTTCCACTATCCATGTAATGGAAGTCAAGGTCGAGACAAATTCTATATCGCCAAACTCATCAGCATCGCAGTCTATGTAACTTGCCCCAAACAGATACTTTGCCCAATATTCCTTTGCACCGCTAGCAGTTGCAGGAATAGACGTAACCTTAGCCCCCGAAAGGCCCTCGTTATCATACCAACCGCCAAACTCGTAGTCATCATCATTCATCAATGGTGTTGGCAGCGTAAGTGCAGTTCCTGAATTGTATGTAGATGCAGCAGAAGAAGACATGCATCCAATTTCGCTCAGACCGACATTGTGGTACGTAATGGAGTTTGCCTCCCAGACTCCCCATATAGTAATGTTTTCTGTAACTGTAGTACTGCCGAATGTAAAGTCAAATTCTTCTCCGTCATCCCCGCCTTGCCAGCCAGTTAAACCATAACCAGGCTTATCAGGCAAAGAAGAAGGAGCTGTAGCAGTAGTTCCGTAGATGGTATCCACAGATCCAAAGTCATCACCATACTTTTCCGTATACATATAAACCGTTACAGTAAACTTTCCATAATAAGTCTTATCCTCTGTGTTTCCAGCAGATAATGAATATATGCGAGTTCCTGTAAATGAAGAATTATCATACCATCCAGCAAAGGTTACACTTGCTGGAAGTCCTGTTAAGTCACTAGCAACTGGCAAAGTCTTTTCAGTTTCTGTGGTATAACTGTCAAAACCAGAACCGACGGTAACAGAAAGCCCAGAAGGCATTGTATACGTAATGCCATACTCAACAGGAGACCATATTGCATAATATGTAACATCCCCCAGAACATTAGGAAATGACGATATACAATCATCTGATGTTGCTGTTGCAGAAGTTGCCCATCCTTCAAAATCATAGCCAGGTCTTGAGAAACAACCAGCAGCTTCACCGGCAGAAGGAATTGTTGTCGGCGGATTACCTTCAACAACATCAACAGATGAACTTGCATCCCCAGAAGAAGTACCGCCTATGTTACCGCCATTGAAATCGAAAGTAACAGTATGCTTAATGACATTGTATATGGCATACAGGGTTATCGGACCAGAAACAGGCTTATTCCAATCATACTCCGATGTAGCTGTTGCAGACTCTCCCCAGAAAGAAAATTCATAGCCAGTTTCATCAAAAGAGCCTGTCGGCTTTGTAGCAGGATATCCGGCAGAAACTTCCTGCGGAATAAATGCAGTTGCCGTAGCACCATACTGGAACGTTACCGTATAATGCTCAATTCTTGAAAGCCTGATAACTGTATTGGTTGTCTCACCAGATTTTATTGTTACGGAGGTCTCAGCTTTTGCGGCAACACTGCCATCAGCAATTTTTCCGTAAGCTTTTACACTGTAAGTTCCTGCGGGAATGTCGGAAAACAGCATTGTTTCGCCTTTATTGGCTGTCTTTGAAGCTGTGTATGAACCTGAGCTTATTGTAACAGAAAAACTTACAATCTCATCTTTCTCATAAAGGGTCTTTGCACCATTATCTGTGCGTATTGAAAGAGATGTACCTTCAGTTCCACCACCACTTCCGCCTGCACCGCCGGCACAGGAAAAGAAAGCCATTGAAAGCAGGAAATATGCAAGTAAAAATGCACATTTTAAGATTAAATTATACCCCCCCCCATTTCTTACAGCTCTTTTTACAATAAATCTATCTGTTTTCATCATAAACAGCCTCCTTTCTTTTATATCGGAACTTTAAAATTATCTAAATCTCATTTTCTTTTTAACACGATATTTTCAATTTGTCAACAAAACTGGGATAAACGTCGAATTTTAGGTACGAACGTCAAATTTCAATCGATTTTTAAGCATTTTTCACGACAAAAAGTGGAAAAATGTTAAATTTTAACGAATTTTTACTTTTCAGTTCCGATTAGTATACACTACACAAAATTGAAAGTGTACACTATTTGTTTTCTAGAGTGTATTCTACACTTTTTTGATAATGTACATTATCGACTTGCAAAAGTACACACTTTTACAAAATACCAGCGACACGACAATATTTGCAATATTAAATGGAAGTTTTTGACTAAAAGCCGAAAATATGCTATATTATACCCACAAGACCAGAAGCAAATTCTGGTCTTGTCCATTTTAAATCCGTATGTACATTCCTATCCTACCTAGATTGAGCAATCTCCCTAACTAGATTACACAAACCGCCTAGCTAGATTTAAATCATAATCTAGCTAGATTATGATCCCTCTCTCCACGGTAATTGAGTTAATGGCATTACAGTAATCAACTCCGTAACATTACGGTAAACAGTTTCATTCCTTACAGTAAAGAAACTGAAAACCATATAGTCCACAAAACATTTACAGACAGCTTATATTCCGCAGAGGCAACCACCAGTTTGACTGGTGGTTATTTTTTTTAATAATTTTCCACTTTTTTTTTTCAGCAAATCTATACAGAAATGACACATCTCGTGAATAACAATAGTAAGGAGCATTAGAATGAAAGAAAATAAACAATTCAGAATGTTGAACCCTCGGCTTGACGGCACATTCAAGGCAATCCTCACCCAAGACACAGACGATTCACGCAATGCACTGAGGTCTTTCCTTTCGGCAATGATTGACAGGACAGTCACAGAAGTAACCGTAAGGGAAAATGAACCTGCAGAAAACTTCGAGGACCAGAAGGGCATCCGGTACGACATAAACTGCATGTTCGATGACGGCACAAGGGCTCAGGTTGAGATGCAGGGATTTGACAGGAAGTACAATTATGGAAAGCGCGCGGAATATTATGTATCAAGGCTTGTAAGTTCCATCGCAGTAAAAGGCGATGACTGGGACACACTGCCCAAGGCTTATCAGATTACAGTAATGAATTTCAGTTACGATGAAACAAATGAAGAGCCGTTGCACCGCTATACACTTACAGACATAAATGACGGCTCTAAACTGTCGGACACCATCAATGTAATATTTCTGGAGTTACCAAAACTGCCGCCTATTAATGACAAAACGGACATAGAAGCCTTGCCAACTGCAATAAAATGGGGTAAATTTTTACAGGAAGCAGATAATCCGAAAAAGAAAAGTATAATTGACCGCATTGCAAAATCTGAGGAGGGCATAATGAAAGCAGAAGTCATGCTAAATGCACTGAGCGATGAACGCTGGAACTGGATAATACAGGGCAAAATTGAAGGTCAGGAACGGGACATAAGAAGCGGACTTGCAAATGCTGAGGAACGAGGCAGAAAAGAAGGCATTAGCATTGGAGAAAAACTAGGCATACAAGCCGGCATGGATGCAAAAGCAATTGCAAATGCCAGAAATCTGCTTGCAATGGGGCTTGGTACTCATAAACAGATTGCACAGGCTGTAGAGTTACCGATTGAAAAGATAGAAGAGCTGGCTCGTGAAATGGAGACAGCAAATATGCCGACAACTCCTGCTACAGAATAGGCACTGCCGTAGCTGACAATATAACATTTTAAGACAGAAAAAGCCTGAGTTTCGGAGGAATTCCAGAAACTCAGGCTTCTTTTTTTTTCATAAATTTTTCCAAAAAGTGTACAAACATGATGGACATTGACCAGCTTTTGAAAGGTCAGGACTACTCAAACCTAAAGAAGAGCGTTATAATATTCTTGTGCAGGTTCGACCCGTTCAATAAGGGCAATTCCTGCTACACCTTCAAATACAAGTGTGATGAGAATAAAAAAGTAGACCTAAAAGACAGTTCTGTCGTAAAGGTCTTTAACTGTACAGCTTACGAAAATGAAAAGAATGAGAAGTTGCAGGAATTTCTAAAATTCGTGCAGACAGGAACGCCAGAGTCAGATTTGACGAGGGAGATAGAGAACATGGTAGAACAGCAGAAGACCGTAGAAGCAAACAAGGGTTTATACTTTTACATGAGTATACATGACCAAGACAAAATAATTGAAGGCAGAAAAGAAGGAATACTCATCGGAGAAAAACGAGGCATGGATGCAAATAAAATTTCAAATGCAAGAAACCTGATTGCCATGAAAGTCTTGTCGCATAAACAGATTGCACAGGCTGTAGAATTGCCGATTGAAAAGATAGAAGAGCTGGCTCGTGAAATGGAGACGGCAAATATGCCGACAACTCCTGCTACAGAATAGACACTACCGTAGCTGACAATACAAAATTTTAAGACAGAAAAAGCCTGAGTTTCTGCAGGTGAAGTACACTTCACAAAATTGCAGAAATTCAGGCTTTTTTACTTTTCAAATGCGATAATGTACATTACACATTTTGAGTAGTGTACTCTATTCATTTCCGACAGTGTACACTACTCACTTCCGACAGTGTACTCTACACATTTCGAATAGTGTGCTCTACACTTTTTGAATAGAGTACACTATTTCTTTTCGACAATGTACATTATCACTTTGCGAAAGTACGCACTTTTACAAAATAACAGACTGTGATATATTAACGGCATGAATACAACTCTTGTGCTGGCAAGCGGCATTGTTTTTATGGTAATGGGAACAATGTTCTGCGGCGTAGCCTTTTATCTTAAATCCCCAAAATTCCTTGAAAAAGCTCCTATCGGAAAAATTGCCGGAACTATCTTCTATATAATAGGAGCATTAACCTTTGTAACAGGAATGTTAGCAGTCATCTTCTATAAAGATGTAGAAAAATCTTTTATTCAGGCTGGCTTTCTTGCCTACTTAATCATTCTTACAGTAATACTGTTTATTTTTGTTTCACTCTTAAAGGACACAAACCGACATGAACGTTAAAGCAAGCACACAATACAAACGTGAACACAAAGCCGACTATGGCAAAGAAAAAATTGAAATTCTCTATGAAGACAAAGACATTGTAATAATCAACAAGCCTACAGGCATGCTTTCAGTTCCATATCCGGGAAGCAAGGCAAGAACAGCACTTTCTGTCCTTGAAAAAATCTACCGCAGTAAAGGGACCTATTCTCCCAATCACCGCCCGTACATTGTGCACAGACTTGACCGCGACACAAGCGGCGTAATGATGTTTGCCCTTAACGAAAGCGTGCAGAAAAAAATAATGGCAGAATGGCACACCATGGTAACAGAACGTCTTTATCATGCCGTTGCAGAAAATCCACGCGACAAATCAAAACAGCTTGCAGAAAGCGGAACAATAGATGAACCACTTGCACAGAATGCTCATCACGTAGGTTATGTTCCTCATGACGAAGACGACCATGCAAAAACGGTAAAAGCAATTACCCATTATAAGATTATTGAGCGTGGAAAAACCCACACACTGTTTGAGCTAAACCTTGAAACTGGCAAAAAAAATCAGATAAGGGCACATCTTGCTTCAAAAGGCTATCCTTTGGCTGGCGATGAAAATTACCGTGCAAAGACAGACCCGTTCCACAGACTGGCACTTCATGCAAGGACACTTGCATTCAAGCATCCGGTGACAGGAACTTTAATGCGTTTTGAATCGCCAGAAAGCAAAGAATGGCTTGAATACGTCATAAAGGGCGATGAACACCCTGCAACAGCAATTTGGAATGACAAATCATCTCCATATAATAAAAAACACCCTCACGATGAGGGTGCAAATAATAATTACGGTACAAAAAGGATTCCAAAGAAAAAGGCCTGCAAGATGGATTTTATTTCCCGCGGAAAAATGCTTTCTAAATAGACTGCAAAGCCTGAATTAAATCCAAAGGAGTAAGGGCAAAATCGTTCTTTACAGCTTCAAGTGCTTTTTGTGCGGCAGATGAATGAGCAAGACTTGCATACACTGCTGACTGTAAAGGTTCGTACTTTTGAGCAAGCAGTGCTGCAACCAGCCCCGAAAGAACATCGCCCGAACCACCTTTGGCAAGTGCATTACATCCATGAGGATTTATATACAAAGCCACTTCATTTTGAGTGGCTCTTTTTATTCCTATTAAAACGTTTGCACCTTTTAAAAGAAGAACAACATCAGGATATTTATTACAGAATGCTTTTACAAGTTCAACCCTGCGCTTAACAACTTCTTTTACAGAAAAAACTCCCATGCCGCACTGTTCCAAAAGACTTGCAAACTCTTTGGGATGCGGAGTAAGCACAAAACCTTTTCTTTTTTCAAGCAGCTCTTTTATAAAAGGTGAATGGCAGATGTCCGCATCTAGCACGGCAGGAACATTTGGGTTTTCGCACAGCCAGTCAACAAACTGCTTGCCGTCACTGCCAAGTCCCATGCCCAAAGCAACGGCGGTGGTATTTGCAGGAAAACTTGGCGACACCATCAATTCAAAAGGAACGTTTGTGGCACAGTCAAAGTTTTCACTTCCTGTAACAAGGCTTACAAGGCCTGCACCAAAACGCAATGCAGAACTGGCGGCAAGGATTGCAGCACCGCTTTTAGTTCCACAGACAATTGCAGCATGACCAAAAGAACCTTTATTTACACTCTGAACATTCCTATGCGGAAGTTTTGCATCTGACTTTTCCAAAAGCCTAGCCTCATATTTTACAGTGCCGTCTGCATATTCAAAGTTGCCCCTGCTCACTCCAAGATTTGCAAGAACAATTTCGCCACAGGCATCTTTTGCAATGTCACTGTAAAGGCTCATTTTAAGGGCGCCCATTGTAACAGTTTTATCTGCACAAAAACAAACGTCGCTGGCAAAGCCACCTGCAACATTGCCAAGTCCATCCAATCCAGAAGGAACATCGCAGGCAATTCTTACGGCATCGCAGTTTTTATTTGCACTGGCAATTACCGCCTGTGCTTCATACGGAAGCTCGCCATGAAAGCCACTGCCAAAAATGCAGTCTACAATCACTTTTAAATCTATGCTAATTCTTTCTATATAATCATCATATTCTGAAATATCAATGCACGAAACCCCGATTGCACATGCCCGCTCTTTTTGCAGAACACACATCTGACTTTTAGGCTCGCTCACGGCACATACTGTAACAGAGTATTCATGGCGCATTAACCTTCGTGCAAGAGCATAACCGTCAGCACCGTTATTGCCAGAACCTGCAAGAATTAAAACAGCTGGACGGGCAAGGCACACAGCCCCGCAATCTTTCAAGGACTTTTCCAAACTGCTTAAAACCGCATCTTCCAAAGCGGCAGCAGCATTTTCCATCATTATATCTTCTGAAAGTTTATACAGTTCCCTTACCTTTGAGTCTAAAACACGTGTATCGCCATATATATTCTGCATATCCGTATCATAAAAGCTGTTTTTTTTACTGTCAAGTAAGGCTAAAATGTGTTATATTTAACTCTATGCAGAATACAATACCAAGATGGAATTTAGATTCCTTATTTACAGACATACATTCAGAAGAATATAAAAATGCAGTAGCTTCATACACAAAGGAAATGGATTGTGTAGATGAACTTTTAGCCACAGCAGACCGCTTTACACGCGAAGCAAATGACAATTTTGATTTTCCAGCATGGCTTTCTTCATATCTGAAGGCATACAACGAGGTAAATGCAACAGGCGGAACACTTACTGCCTACGCATACATCATATACTCAACAGACACAACAAACACTGAGTACATGAACAATCTTACTTCTATAGAAAAAATGAATGTTCGCACTCAGCAGCAGGAATTAAAATTCAGCCGCATATTGCTGTCGCACACAAAGTATCTGGAAGAATTTTATAAACGCTTTCCAGAATATGAAGAATACAAATTTCTTTTGGAAGAAATTATTGAAGACACAAGACATCAGATGTCACCACAGGAAGAAAAGCTTGCTTCTGAATTGCAGAGAACTGGCGGCGATGCATGGGGCAGATTACAGGAACAGCTTATAAGCAACATGCAGGATGCAAACGGAAAAACTTTTAACGAAATCCGCAACGAAGCATATTCCTCAGATGCAACAGTGCGTAAAAATGCATGGCAGACAGAAAAACAGCTTTTGCAGAACAACCGCATTGCATTTGCTGCCTGCATGAACAACTTAAAAGGCGAGACAGTTCTTCTTAATAAAAAGCGCAACTGGGCACAGGCATTGGACAGGGCTCTTTCTTCTTCACGCTTAAAGAAAGAAACTCTTGATGCTTTAATCTCTTCGCTTGAAGATGCCCTTCCAATGTGGCGTAAATACTTTACAGCAAAAGCTAAACTTTTAAGAAAGACAGGCTCTACTGCAAGTGCAACAGCAGGAACTGCAGGACATGAAGGGCTTGCCTTCTATGATTTATTTGCACCAGTTTCTTCCGCAAAAGAAAAAGAGTGGACTTTTGAAGAAGCAAAGGAATATATCTTAAAAGAATACAATTCGTTTTCAAAAGACATGGGCAACTTTGCAAAGAACGCTTTTGAGCAAGGCTGGATTGATGCAGAAGTACGTCCGGGAAAAGTCGGTGGAGCTTATGATGAAGACTTTCCAAAGGGACACCAGAGCAGGATTCTTTCAAACTTTACAGGAACGTTCAGCGATGTAATTACTCTTGCGCATGAACTGGGACATGCCTATCACTTTTCATGCATGAAAGGAAAATCGCCATTATTCTTCCATTACCCAATGACACTTGCAGAAACAGCAAGTACTTTTGCAGAAACAATCGTAAAGCAGGACATGATTGCCCAGACAGAAGGCGATGAAAAAATAAAGATTCTGGAACTGGACCTGCAAGATGCAAGTCAGGTTCTTGTAGACATTCTGTGCCGTTTCTATTTTGAACGCAGTGTATTTGAAGAGCGTGCAAACGGTGAATTAAATGCTGATGATTTCTGCCGCCTTATGAAACAGGCTCAGGAAAAAAGCTATGGCTCTGGACTCAACGAAGAACGGCATGAATACATGTGGGCTGTAAAGTCGCATTACTACAGTACAGGTTTGGACTTTTACAACTTTCCTTATGCATTCGGTCAGCTTTTTGCAGCAGGGCTTTATGCACAGTCAAAAAAGGCAGGGGCAGAATTTGCACAGACTTATGCAAAGCTTCTTTCAGACACTGGCAGCATGAGCTGTGAGGACTTGTGCCGTAAAGCAGGCTTCGACATTACAACAAAAGAATTCTGGAACAGCGGCATTAAGATGTACGAGCAGGAAGTAAATATTTTTGCTGACTATGTAAACAGCAAGGCATAAAGCAAAGGATTTTAGAATGGAAGAATTTTACTCAGACGGATTAAACTTTTCGTGCAACAATTGTTCCGCATGCTGCCGCTTTGAGCCTGGCATGGTACGCCTGTCAAAAGAGGATTTACACAGGCTTGCAGAATGGGCGGAAGTAACAGACGAGCAGTTCATACTCATGTATTGCCGCTGGATAGAAAACAATGAAGGCACAAAAACTCTCTGTCTGCGTGAAAAATCTAACTATGACTGCATATTCTGGCAGGACGGGTGTACGGCTTACGAAGCCCGCCCCGTACAGTGCCGTACATATCCATTCTGGACAAGTCTTTTAAACAGCAGGGAAAATTGGAATAAAGAAAAAAAAAGGTGTCCTGGACTGGACACCGGTGAGTTCCACACTGCACAAGACATAAAAAAACAGCTTTCTCTGTATGAACAGAGAAAGCCGATTACTAACTAAATTACTTGTCGTGTACCGTGATGTAAATGTCGTTATGACGTACATCGTAGGAATATTCGTACTTCTTTTTATTATGAGTTTCAATTGCAAAGTAATTGTACTTTGAAAGCTTTAATCTGCTTACTTCTTCATCAAGAAAGCAGGTATCGTCATAATAACGAATTCTTGCTGTTCCTACAACAAACCATACCTTTGTATTTTCATTATATGCATAAACTGTAAAATCTACGCGATCATCAGTTCTGCTTACAAAGCGTATGTTGTCCTTGTACTGCTTCTGAAAATCATCTCGGGTAAAATACGTCACATTCTTCTTATCCTCCATTTTAGGAATAGAAGAACTATAACGTGCCTTTGAAGCAAATACAGCTGAAACTGTTACAGCCATAACCAACAAAAGCAAATTCAACCTGATAATCTTTTTCTTCATAAACACCTCTTTACTGTAGCAGTAAGAATGCCTTGTATGCATTGTATGCCTGCCACATATCTTCTTTTGAAGTTATTTCCCAAGGAGCATGCATACTAAGAACGGCGACACCAGCATCCAGAACATACATACCGTACTTTGCAGCAAGATATGCAATTGTTCCACCGCCACCCTGATCTACTTTTCCAAGTTCTGCCATCTGATACCGAACATTATTCTGATCAAGAATATTCCTAAGACGTGCAATGAATTCAGGGCTTGCATCGCTCGCACTGTACTTTCCCCTTGAGCCTGTATACTTATTAAACACAATTCCAGCTCCAAGGTAACTTGAATTCTCATGATCGTACAAGTCGCCGTTCATCGGGTCATAGGCAGCGTTTACATCGCTTGAAAGCATATTACTGTTATTCATGCAACGTCTTACGGTAAGTTCTGAATATGTTCCAATACGTGCAACAACTTCAGCAACGGCATTTTCAAAAAAGTGTGATGCCATGCCTGTTGCACCAACAGAACCAATTTCTTCTTTATCAACACAAAGGCAGCAGCTTGTTCTTTTTACATCTTTTACTTCAAGCTGTGCACGCAATGAAGCAAAAGCACAAGAACGGTCATCCTGACCATAGGCAAGGATGAGTGAGCGGTCAAGACCTAAATCGCGAGGAGCACCAGCAGGAACAATTTCCAACTCAGCAGAACCAAAATCGGCTTCTTCCATGCCGTACTGTTCTTTCAACAAAGAAAGAATGAGTTTTTTAGCTTTATCTTTTTCCTGCTTTTCTGCATTGTCAGTCTTGTCAGAATCTGCACCCTTTACAGGAGGAATTTCACTTCCCATAATCAAATCGAGGCTTTCACCTGGAATAAAGTCGGCAGCACTTTCTTTCATCTGCTTCTGAGCAAGGTGTGGAAGAATATCAGAAATGCAGAATACTGGGTCTTCTGGCTTTTCACCAATGCAAACCTGTACTGTTGTGCCGTCTTTCTTGCATACAACCCCGTGAATTGCAAGAGGCTGTGTCAACCACTGATACTTCTTTATGCCACCGTAGTAATGTGTATTCAGATAAACAAGGAATTCCTTTTCATACAAAGGATTCTGCTTTACATCAAGGCGTGGGGAATCAATGTGAGCACCAAGAATATTCAAGCCCTTTTCAATTGATTCAGAACCAATGTTAAACAGGGCTACAGCTTTTCCAAACTTTGTTATGTAAACTTTATCGCCGCTATGAAGGGTCTGAGTTTCCTGAATATCTTTATAGCCGTTCTTTTTTGCAAGTTCTACAATGAGATTGCAGCACTCGCGTTCTGTCTTACCATTTTTTAAAAAATTCTTGTAATCTTCAATAAAAGATGTTTTCATGAATTTCTCCTTATAATTTATTATTTCTTTATTTTTACGGAACTAATAATATCATCAAATGTAGGTTCCCAATAGTCATAGGTTTCTGGAAGAGCAGTTGCAGTAATGCAGTACACCATCTTGTTTTTTATTACAAACTTTATGTACTGTTTTACTTCAATTCCGTTCAAGGCGCCGCTAATCAGCATGTGGGTTGTTTTATTGGAAATTACCGTGACGGAATCGTAATACGAAAGAAAATTTTGTTTTAATTCCTGTATATATTCTTTTTCTGTAGAATCATCTGTTAAAAGTCCGCTTGTAATGGAAATTCGTTCTCGGAAATGATCGTTAATTTCATCAGGGGAGTACATCATTAGCATGATTGTTGAATCGCTGACGCTCTGTACAAGCCAGCCTGCAGGAAGTTCTACTGATACTTTTTCAAATTGCACTTTCATATATTCTTCTGCAAAAAGAAGTGGCAAAGAGAACAGTAAACATAACAGAAATATCAGCCGGCGTTTCATTGTAAATATTATAAAAGTATATATAATATAAGAAATAAATGCAATAACCTTGTGCTAACCTGAAATAATTTTACCTACGCTCATATCCAAAACTATAGAAGTTAAGTGCGTTTTGTGATATAATTTTTGCACAGTTTTTAAACACTATAAAAGGGAAAAGCAAGTCATGATTACAATTCAAAATGCAAGTGAAATCGAAGAAAGTTTCTTCAACGGACGCGATTTTGGAAATTCAATTGATACTGTCCGTGATGTCTTAAAAGACGTTAAAACACGAAAAGACGCTGCATTACATGAGTACAGTGCAAAATTCGATGTATCGTCTCCTGCAAGCTTTGAAATTCCAATGGAAACCCTCAAAGACGCTGCCGACAAAATGAAGAAAAACAATCCTAATCTGTACACTGCTTTATGCCATTCCCATGACCTTGCCCTTAAATTTGCAAAAAAACAAAGAGAATCTTTTGATGATTTTGAAGTAGAACTAGAAGAAGGTCTTTTTACAGGTCAAAAAAACATTCCTGTAGACAGAGCAGGGGTTTATGTTCCTGCGGGAAGATTTCCTCTTGTTTCATCAGTCGTAATGACTGTAACACCAGCAGTTGCAGCAGGTGTAAAAGAAATAATCCTCTGCACACCTCCACGGGTTCACCCAGATGATGCTGAACAGGCTAAAGCTCAGGGCACTGGTGTTCCAGGTAAGCCTTTTACTGGCGGAAAACCTTATGCAGACGAAAATATAATGGCAGCTGCCTATATTTGTGGCGTAACAAAGGCTTTTGCATGTGGCGGTGCTCAGGCAATTGCAGCACTGGCATTTGGAACAGAAAGCATTCCTGGAACAGATGTTATTGTTGGACCTGGAAACAAATTTGTTGCAGAAGCAAAAAGACTTGTATACGGTACTGTGGGTATTGATATGCTTGCAGGACCAACGGAAGTATTTATTATTGCCGACAGTTCTGCAAATCCTGAATGGGTTGCAGCAGACTTGCTTGCACAGGCAGAACATGATATTGTTGCACAGCCTGTACTTGCAACGCCAGATAAAAATCTTGCAGAACGTGTAGCTCAGGAAATTGAAAAGCAGCTGGCAACACTTGAAACAAGCGCAACTGCATCTCAGAGCATAGAAAAATTCGGCAGAATAATAATTACAGAATCTTTGAAGCAGGCAGCTGAAATTGCAAACAGAAAAGCACCTGAGCACCTGGAGCTTGCCATGGAAGACACACCAGAGCAGAAGGAAGTGCTTTCAATCGTGCATAATTACGGCTCATTATTTATTGGTCACAATTCAGCAGAAGTATTCGGAGATTATGCAGCAGGATTGAACCACACTCTTCCAACATCCGGCAGTGCCCGCTTTACAGGCGGACTTTCTGTGCGTGTGTTCTTGAAGACTGTAACAACATTAAGAACTATTGCAGGAAGCAAAGGCGGCATTGAGTCTGCAAAGGCAGCTGTAGAGCTGGGTAATGCAGAAGGCCTTAAAGCACATGCTAATTCTGCAAAATTAAGATTGGATTCTTTTTTGAATGCCTAACTGGAGTAAATGAAATGAAAATATGTAAATTAGGAGAAGAAGTTCTCAGACAGAAATGTGAGCCTGTAAAACCAGAAGAAATAAATGACGAATTCCGTGCACTTCTTAATGAAATGTTTGAAACAATGATAAGTGCAAACGGCGTTGGGCTTGCAGCTCCTCAAGTTGGCATTGCAAAACGATTTTTTGTCATAATAGCAGATGATGATGTACGCAGGGTTTTCATTAATCCTGAAATCATAAAGACATCGGATGATCTTGTAGATTATGAAGAAGGATGTCTTTCAATTCCTGGAGTTTATGAAAACATCCAGAGACCTTCTACAATTACAGTTTCTGCATTAAACGAAAATGGAAAGCGTTTTGTAATTGAAGATGCAAAAGATTTACTTGCGCGCGTTATTCAGCATGAAAATGATCACTTGAACGGTGTACTGTACATTGACAGGGGAGACAAAGAGTTTGCTGAAAAAACAGCGGAACAGTTTAAGCGCCGTGCCGAACGTGCTGCAAAAAAAGAAGCTGCAAAAGCTGCAAAAAAAAGAAGCATAGAAGCAAAAATTGCAGCAAAAGCAGAAAAAAAGGAAAATAAATGTTAAGAGTCATATACGGAGGAAGCCCCGCAGCTTCTGCAAAATCTCTTGAACTCATTCTCAAAGACAGTGCAATGTCTATGAATTCTTCTGTGCAGGAAGAACAGTACAAGATTGTAGGCATCCTCACAAACCCACCTTCAGCACAGGGAAGACATAAAGATCTCATTCCAACAGACGTTGCAAGATATGTAAATATCTGGAATGAGGCACGTGAAGATAATATAAAAATTCTTACACCGGAGCACATAAAAGCACCAGAACGCGAAGAACTTGCAGCCTTGCAGCCAGATATATATGTTTGCTTTGCTTATGGTCACATCTTGGGTCCAAAGTTTTTTTCACTGTTCAAGCATGGTGGCATAAACCTGCACCCTTCCCTGTTGCCAAAGTATAGAGGTGCAACACCTGTAAATGCAGCAATTCTTAATCAGGATTCTGAAACCGGCTTTTCAATTCAGAAGATGGCACTGGGCATTGATGAAGGTGACGTCATTTATGAAGAACGCATGGGTCTTGCAGGTACAGAAACCGCAGAACTTTTATTAAACAAGACTGCCCTCTACGGTGCTATTGCAATTACAAATATTCTTCGCCAGACTGCACGTACAGGAAGATTGCCAGATGCAACTCCACAGGAAGGCACTCCAAGCTACTGTACAATAATAAAAAAAGAAGACGGCAAGATTAACTGGAAAGATTCTGCCGAAAAGATTGACGCACAGATAAGGGCATACACTCCATGGCCAGGATGCTTTACAACTGCCAATGGAGTTCAACTTAGAATTCTAAAAGGTGCTGCTGCATCAAAAATTGCGGCACAGGATAATGCAATCCCTAAAAATACAAATGCCGTCCCAGGCACTGTATTGTCGTATGCAAAGCATAGAGGCATACTCATACAGACAGGAGACGGCATTTTGATTGCGACTGAATTGCAGTGGCAGGCAAAGAAAGCCATGGATTATAAATCATTCATGAACGGAAGCAGAAACTTTATAGGCTCTGTTTTAGAATAGAATTATTGTTTTACAAGGAAATATACGATGGATAAAAAATCAGGTTTTAACTTTAAAGAACAGATAGACAATCTTTCAAATGGCGGAAAGCCTTTGGTACTTACAGTAATAATAACCTTTATTGTAATGTTTGCCGCATGTCTTGCAGTATTCTTTCTTCAAGTACGCGGAGCTGAACAGGTCATGGTTCCAAATGTTGTAGGAAAAACCCTTACAACAGCACTGCTTGAAATGCAGCAGAAAGAACTGTATGCAAAAATCAACCTGCAATACTCAGAAATGCCTGGTGATATAAATACAATTCTTGCACAGAGTCCAGAAGCCGGAGCTATTGTAAAGGCATACCGTCGCGTTACACTTACTGTAAGCCGAGGTGTCGCAATTGACAGAATAGAAGACTATCAGGGACAGAACATTGACACAATTCTTCCACGCCTTAGAACACTGTTTGACGGCGACAACTCTTTAATAAAAATAGCACAGCCTGTTTACAAGCAGGATTCTAGCGAACAGGGAACAATTCTTGCTCAGTTTCCAGAAGCAGGGACTTACATTGCAGATGCCACAATGCTGTACTTTATTGTCAGCAGCGGAAACAAAGTTGAAATGGTTTCTGTTCCAGAAATAGAAGGCATGAATATAAAGCAGCTGTATAAGGCTATGGAAGATTCTAAACTTATCTTTGATTTTACACCTGCTACAGCAGACAGTTCAAAGCAATGGGGAACTACAGTATATCAGGATATGAAGGGAAACACTGTACAGGCATACAGTCATGTAAATGCACAGTTTGCAGTGTCTCCAATAACAGAGTCAGACACAACTGCAAACGGCATCCTTACATATAATCTTTTGGAATATCCATTCCCTGTACCAGTAAGACTTGAAGCTACTGACAAGAACGGTAAAAATACTGTTCTTGTAGCTTTCTCGCACCCAGGCAACAGCATTACAATTCCGTATTCTGTAGCACGCGGTACAACACTCACCCTGTACGTAAAAGACAGGGTTGAATATCAAGAAACAATAGAATAGCCTTTAGCGGCGGATTTCAACACTTCCGTCCGCATGAGCAATAAATGCAACCGGGTGTATTTTGGTAAAGAAACCACATTCAACTACACCCGTGATTGCGTTAATCTTATCTTCCATTTCGGAAGCACTTACAGGTGCTTTCCACAGACAGTCAAGAATCATATTTCCATTATCAGTAATAACAGGACCAGCTTTTCTAACACCCTCCCTAAGAGTACATTCAGCACCTAAAGCTGCAAGAGCTTTTTCAACAGGTACGCGGGCTTCTGCAATAATTTCTACAGGAAGAGCAAATCCAGTTCCATGAGATTTTACAGCTTTTGATTCATCCGCAACAATTGCAAAGAACTTTGAATTGTAAGCAATAATCTTTTCCCTAAGCAAAGCAGCTCCGCCACCTTTTATAAGAGAGTTCCCGACACCAATTTCATCTGCACCGTCAATAGCAAGATCCAAGTGACCAGCAATAGCACGGTCATTTAATGTATATACAGGAATGCCAAGTTCCTCACAGGCAAGTGTTGTCTGAAAACTTGTTGCAACAGCTTTTATATCGTGAAGAGTACCGTCAGCAATACGCTCCGCCAAACGTTTTACCGCAGGCATTGCTGTAGAACCAGTACCAAGACCAATCTTCATTCCGCTGAAAATTTTACCTTCCGTAATCAATGTGTCCACTGCCGAACTGGCAGCAAGAACTTTCTGCTCATCTTTAGATAAAGCCATTATATTTCCTCCAAATTCGATTAACTCTAAATTCTTTTAATATTTCATGCCCGTAAACATTTCAAATTGTTCATATCCCTGATAGCGAAGCATATCATATCCGTTACAGATGCGGCACCCTGCTTCGAGTGCCCGAGCCATAATAGGAGTTGTCTCTGGCACATAAATAATGTCAAAAACAATTTCTTTTCCAGTAAACTTGTAATAGAACCAAGGATCATTTTCAGCTGTAGCAGGACCTCTGCACCCCATACCTTTTGATGTGGTCTGAATGATGATGTTATTATATTTTCTTGCCTTACGAAGACTGTCATCATAGGGGTCTGTAGGAAGTCCTGCATATTCAAAGCCGTACTTTTCGGCAAGTTCCTTTGCCTTGCTGACAGTTCTGTTAAAGATACATGCCTTTCCGTGCAGTTTTTTTATGGCATAGGCAATAGCTTTTGCAGCCCCTCCAGCACCAATTATAGAAACCTTCTTTCCTTTTAGATTTTGCAAACCTGTAAATTCCAAAAGCGCTCTTGCAAAACCAGAAGCATCAGTGTTAAAAGCCCTCCACATTCCATCGGAACCTTTTACAATAGTGTTACTTGCACCGATTACATCTACTTTGTCTTCGCTGTAAAGAACACGCTCCAACACAGCTTCCTTATGCGGAACCGTTACAGACATTCCTTTTATGCCAATAGCATTTGCAAAATGAAATGCCTGCTCAAAGGTTTCTGCACAAACTGGAATGTAAACAGCATTTATGCCATGATCTTCAAATCCTCTGTTATGAAGCAGAGGACTTGAAGTTGCAGAAAGAGGCCATCCTGTAATTCCATATACAGAAGAATTTTTATCAATTGACTTAAAATGATAGGTCTTGCAAAGAGTAACAGGATCCATGTGAGCAAGATTTGCTACATTTGCATTTGTTTCTTCTGGAGATGTAAAAGTCAGATAATTCTTGAGTCTTGCACTTAAAATGCGAGAAGGAACACCAAGAGGCCCCATTGCTATAAGAATGTGGTTATTATCTTCAAGTTTCTCTGCTTCTTCAAAAAGATTTGAAACATCGTCAAGTGTATGCGGCATGAATGCAATCTTAGGAATTTCAAATCCCGTCTGTTTGAGCGATTCAATTTTTTCACGGATATTCCTTACAGGATTCTTCATATCATGAAAACTTCTGATTATCTTTGTATCAAAAGCAATCGCCGCATCTTGAAGAGAAGGAATATGAAAATCATCTTCAAAATCTATATAATCAAAGTTTTTAGGATTACTATCATCTGTCAATGCAAGGGTACGGGCAAAAAGCATAGTTCTTGCAGCTTCGCCTTCCTTAAACTGACCACCATCCTTTACACGCCGTATTGTAAGGATACATGGCAATCCTGCCATTTGGGGAAATCTTTTCAGAACAAGACGTTCATCTTCTGAAAGAAAATCCGCCCTCAATTCAGCAATATCAACATACTTGCGATATTTATCCAGAATTTTTAAATCTTCTTCCAGTGTTCTACCGGTAAGAGTCAGACATACTTTTGGCTTTTCCATGAGCCAATTCTAGCATATTGCAGATAAAAAATCTATAAAAGTAATTGACATACGTTACTTTTAGTAGTAACTTTTTATAGAGACTAAAACAGTTCTTTATGGAGGAATTATATGAAGAAAATACTATTTACACTCATGGCACTTGCAACATTAGCTTCTACAGCAGCATTTGCAAAGGCAGAAAAGAAACAGCAGAAACTTAAGATTGGTATTGCTAAGATTGTACAGCACCCAGCTCTTGATCAGATTGAAAAAGGCATTCAGGACAGACTTAACGAACTTGGAATTGAAGCAGAATACAATCTTCAGAATGCAAACGGCGATGTAAGCACAGCAGCTCAGATTGCTTCTTTATATAAAAGTCAGAAAGTTGACGTTGCTGTAGGCATTGCAACACCAGTTGCCGTAGCTTTGGCAAACACAATTAAAAACAAGCCTGTTGTATTCTCATGCATTACGGATCCTGTAGGTGCAGGTCTTGTAAATGATGTTAATCATGGATACAGAAACATAACAGGTCTTAGCGATGCAGTTCCAACTGTAGAAGACATAAAAATATTCAAGGAACTTACTGGCATTAAGACTTTGGGCTATATCTACACAAGCGATGAAGCAAACTCAATAAGTTCTCTTGAACAGGTTAAGGAAGGTTGTGAAAAAGCTGGTCTTAAACTTGTTACACAGAGCATTACAAAGTCTGATGAAGTAAAGCAGGCGGCAGAATCTATTGTAAATAGAGTTGACGGAATTTATCTTACAACAGACAACACAGTATTCAGCGCACTTCCAGCTCTTATTGCTGTATTTAACAAAGCAAAAAAGCCTATTTACTCTGCTGACGTAACAGGTGCAATGACTGGCGGAATTGCTATTGCAAGCGGATTTAACTATTACAAGGCAGGTCTTGCAACTGGTGACATCATTAAGGAAATTGTTGTAGACGGTAAAAAGCCAGCTCAGATTCCTGTAAAATTCATGACAAAGCCAAGCGATAAAGATCTTCTTTTTGATCTTGATGCACTCAAAGATTGTGGCATTACAATTCCACAGTCATATATTAATCAGGCAAACATGCTTTTTGAGAACGGTCATTTGACAAATAAATAGTGTCTGCTATAATAACATGTATGGCAAATCAATTATTTAGTGCGGCAGATTTAAAAGCTATCGTAAATACAGCAACGTCTTCAAAAGACTTGAAAGCTCTTGCAACAACAAAGGCTTCGGTTTTATGTGAGAATATCCAGAAGGCGACGGCATTAGTAAATTCTGCAAAAGCAGATGCGAAGAATTTAAAAGCAAATGTTTCTTCTGCAAAAGGTTCAGGAAACATGCTTGGAATGTTAGGCAGTCTTGCAAGCCTTGCTTCTTCAGGAACTCAGGCAGCACAGGCAACCTCTGTAACGACAACTTTAGTAAATGAAGCAATCAAGGCAATTACAAGTTCGCCACAGTTTGCTTCCATAATGCAGACGGTTCTCAGCTCTATCTTGAAGCAGGGATTCACAGATTCAACAGGTAACACACAACAGTTGAATTCTGCAGGAAAAGATTCTGTTAACACAATTTTGACAGCCATAGGTTCATTCTTAAAAACTGCAAAATAAAAAACAACAGGGAAACTTATAACAAGTTTCCCTGTTGTTCATACCATTTTTTATACACGTTTATTTTATGATTTCAAGCATACTTATAGAAGGTTTAATTTACGGCATAATGGTTCTGGGCGTATTCAGCACGTTCAGAGTCCTCAATTTTTGTGACATGACAGTTGACGGCTCATTTCCAATGGGAGCCTGTGTACTGGCAGCATGTCTAGTCAGCGGAATTCCAATTCCGCTTGCCCTGCTCATTTCTTTCGTAGCAGGAATGTTGGCAGGTCTTGTGACCACAGCAATATATACAAAGCTACACATTCCAGATCTTCTTGCTGGAATTCTTACAATGACAATGCTTTATTCCATAAATCTGCGCATAATGTCAAACAAGGCAAACATTTCCTTTTTGCGCATTCCAACATTATTTTCTTCTATAATAGATAAGATGTACGACATTCTTCCAGACATAGATCCAAACTGGGGAATAGTCATATTTTTAATTATATTCGTTTTTATCCTAAAACTTTTGCTGGACTTATTCTTTCATACAGATATGGGACTTACAATGGGAGCATTAGGTGCAAACCCTCAATTAGTAATTTCGCAGGGAGTAAACCCGAATACATTGCGTACTATCGGCATCTGTTTTGGAAACGGACTTTCTGCACTCGCAGGCTCTTTTGCCGCAATGTATAACGGATTTGCAGATGTAGGCATGGGAACAGGAACAATAGTAAGCGGACTTGCATCACTCATGCTCGGAGAATTTGTTCTGCGCTCAAATAAAATTGGCTTACAGACATTACGAGTATTAATAGGTTCATGCATATACCGTGCACTCATGATTTTGGCAAGAACTTACGGACACCATATAAATCTTACTCCTAATGATTTAAAACTTGTCACAGGAATTTTAATCATCATCTGTTTGATTATTACTAAACTCAAAATAGGAAAAAAGAAATGATTACATTAACAGATATAGGCATCACCTTTAATGCACATACACCAGATGAAAATGAAGCTCTGAAACATATAAATTTACAGATTAACCGAGGAGACTTTGTTACAGTAATAGGTTCAAACGGAGCTGGAAAATCAACACTTTACAATGTCATTGCAGGAACACTTCAGCCTACGCATGGCATAATAACACTGGACACTGGCACAGAAAAAATAGACATTACAAAAGACAAAGAATATAAAAGAGCTAAATATATCGGCAGAATTTTTCAAAACCCCTTGCTTGGAACTGCAGGAAAAATGTCGCTAGAAGACAACATGGTAATTGCTTCAAAAAAGGGATTCAAGGGATTAAAAATAAGCCTTAACAATAAACTTAGGGAGCATTTTAAAGAAGAACTTTCTCGTCTGAACATGGGGCTAGAAGACAGGCTCAATGACAACGTAGAGTTATTTTCTGGAGGACAAAGACAAGCCCTTACACTTTTAATGGCTGTAATGTCAAAACCAGACCTGCTTCTTTTAGATGAGCACACAGCAGCTCTTGACCCAGCAAATGCCGCAGTTGTAATGGATTTAACACGTAAGTTCGCAGAAGAATATAATCTTACAGTAATGATGGTAACACATAATATGCAACAAGCACTTGATTACGGCAATAGACTGTTAATGATGGATGCAGGAGAAATAGTTTTTGACTTATCTGCAAATGAAAAAGCCGGACTTACAATGAATGACATCATTGAAAAATTCCACAAGATAAAAAATAAGTCCTTTACAACAGATAGAGTTCTGTTGCACTAATACAGCTCACTAAGAAAATGACAAAGGCTTCTTTATTTTCTTAAGATAAGAAATCTTGCCGACGGTTACTATCCTAGAAGAATCATCTTCAAAAGAAAGTTCAACATCGGCATCGTTTTCGTGTTTTGTCAGCATAACGGGCATACCCACAAAAGTATCTTCATCTTCTATGTGTATTTCAAGCAAAATCTTAGACTGAATAGCATCTTCTATGATGCGAACTTTTCCCTGATAGTCCATTCCCCCCGCTTCAAGACATTCAAAACGAACACTGCTTCCTCTTAGCTGCTCTGGATTTACAACAATACGACGTTCAACCCTGTCAAGAAGACCTTCTTTCTGTTCCAAAGGAATATCCATCTGCAAAACTTGATTTTTTAATTCATCAACAATCTTATTCTGCTCTATTGAAGAACACAGCTTATAAGGACTATCTGAAATGCAATAAGAATCTTCCATTAAAGAAGAAGTATTTTTTCTAAGCCGCATAAAAGAAAGTACATCAGACTTTGTTTCTGTCTCATGAATCTTTCCAACAAAATCTAAGCCACTTTTTTCCATTACAGCACGGCTTTCATCATCATTTGAAAAGTTCAAAAGGAAAATTCCCTCTGCAATTTCTTCCACAATATATTGAGAAAGAACACGGTCATTTCTAGTCTTTACAATATTTTCTTTTGAAACCTTTAATATATAACCGCGATAAAGAGAAGCCGAAGCATAAGAATTATTCCAGTCATCAAGCGACACCTGAATAGTTTGAGGAACAGGAAATGAAGAATATTGCATAAGCTGTTCTTTTATAGCATCTGGAGTCATGCCGGCATCAAAAGAATGCATCACAGACTTTTTGCAAATTTCAAATTCAACAGCAGTATCATAATGACGCACACTCAAAAACTTTATCAAAGGCAAAAAGTCTGAAAAAGACAGCCCCGGAAGAATTGTTACAATGTAACCAGCATCAATACTCAAAAGATGTTTTTTTTCTACATTAAACGGACTTCGTGCAGTAACAACTTCTGGAACATAAAGAACTTCCGACTCATCATTGACAGATGAGTGCAAAAGTCCAAAATCTATACAGGCATCAATCATGCCTTCCATGACAAGCTCAGTAGTCATGTCGGCAGAGCCTTCTGCTCTTGCCATAAGCTGAGCAAAACGCCCACCACTTCCCACACTATCATTATTACTATTTTCTTTTATTAAAAATGCAAGATTTATTACAGACTGCTTTTCGTACCCCTCGCCAGGAACAGCATTCAAAGTATCAAACAAAAGCTGAGAGTTTGCATGCAAGGTACTACGCGAAAAATGACCGCAAGAAGCAGCACACAAATACATGTACTGATACATTTCTGGTAAAAAAGAAAATTCTTCAAGTCTTTTCCAATCTATTTCAATAGCTTTTTCTGATTGATGAAACAGATTCAAATTACAGAAAGCTTTTATTAAAAGCTCCAGTACATTTATTTTATAATCACAAAAAATTTCTGCAAGCTCAGAAGCATTTCTTTTTTTTATGCATCCGTCAGCTTTGCACAAATCTGGATGCATAAGAATATATGAAACAAATGCCGCCAGCAATTGCGGAGTAAGCAACGCAGCTTCTGAATTACGAGTTGCAGGAACAGCAGGTTTTGGAAGCAAAAGTTCAATAGGAATAAGCGGCAACAAAACCTCTTCCAAAAGAGGATTAATGCGGAGTTCCACATTACCATCAAGTGGATTCATAAATTCAAAAACAAGAAGCCGCTGCATCAAATTTGTAAGATGCTCCGTCATAGACACCTTAGAAAACTTATTACCAAACATTGTTCCGCAATACGCTTCCAGTTTCTTTCTAGAAACATGAGGAATAAAACGAACAGCAGCAAGAAGCTTTAAATCAATATTACACAAAAGCCTGACAATAGCATTTCGGTTTTCCTCCTTGCGAAGAAAAGAACTTAAATCCTCCAGAAGATTCTGCTTATTATAAGGAGTTTTTATTTCACCAAGATACATCCTTATAATATCAAAAAACTGCTGATCAGACATTCTTGTAAAACTTTCACGCCAGTCAATAATACGTTGGGCTTTTGGGGTAATACTCAAAAACAGCCTCCTTCAATTGCCAAAGGTTCATCCAATTCCATCAAACTTTCACAGTCAGAATAACGCAATATCCTATATGAATAGCCTTGTTCGGCAAGAAACTTTTGACGATTCGATCCAAATTCTTCTTCGACCGTGTTTCTTGTTATCAAAGTAAAAAATCTAGAAGTACGTTCTTTAGGACGCAGAATTCTTCCAAGACGCTGAGCCTCTTCCTGACGAGAACCAAAAGTTCCACTCACCTGAATTGCCATGCTTGCATCAGGCAAGTCAATTGCAAAATTGGCAACTTTACTTACAACAAGAACTTTTATTATGCCATTCCTAAAATCAGAGTAGATGCCGTCACGTTCTGCATTCGGAGTTTTTCCTGTAATAATAGGAACTTCAAGCATTTGTGAAATCTTTTGCAACTGATCAATATACTGACCAATAATTAAAATCTTATCATCTTTATACTTCCGAACCAATTCCTGCACGACCGCAAGCTTTGCAGGATTTTCACTTGCAATACGATGCTTGGAACGCATTCCAGCAACAGCATACTCAATATCTTTATCCGACTGCAAATCTACTCTAAGTTCAATACATTCAGCTGATGCAATCCATTTATTGCGTTCAAGTTCTTTCCAAGGAACATCATAACGCTTTGGACCTACAAGCGAAAATACATTCCCCTCACACCCATCTTCACGTACAAGAGTAGCTGTAAGTCCAACCCTACGAACTGCCTGCAATTCCGCAGCAACACGAAATACAGGAGCTGGCAGCATGTGAACTTCATCATAAATAACAAGTCCCCAATTATTTTTTCTGAACAGTGAAAAATGAGGAAACGGACTTGTCTTATCAGGACGCCAAGTTAAAATTTGATATGTAGCAACAGTTACAGGTTTTATAACTTTTTCTTCGCCAGTATATTCTGCAACCTGCTCTTCTGTAAGATTAGTCTTATCTAAAAGTTCATCAATCCACTGATGAACAGCAGAAATATTTGTTGTAACAATAAGAGTATTAGTTTTGAGCATGGACATAATCAGCATGCCAACAATAGTTTTTCCAGCACCACATGGCAGAACAATCGTACCAAAACCAGTACCAGGACCTTTATTGCCAATAAGTGCTTCTGCAGCCCCTTTCTGATAATCACGAATATTAAACGGATTGCCAGAAGTTGTTGTTTCACGCAAAGAAATTTCAAGAGGAGCACCATCTGTCAAAGGAACATCATCTTTTACAGGAAGCCCCAGCTTTAACAGATTTTGTTTTACAGTACCACGGTCAGTAAGATTAAGCATAAAACAATATTTTTTTTCATCCTCAGAAAGAATTGCGGTACTGCCAGGAACATCCTGATAAGTGCAATCTATAAGAATTTTCTTAGCAAATGGATTGGCATCTATTTCTTTATATATGTAAGGAGATGTTGAAACAAGATACAAATATTCTTCTGTTATGCCATCTTTTTCACAGACAGGGCCTGGAACAAGACGAAGTTTTCCAAAGCGCCCAGAAGTTTCTTCTATCCACACGCACACAGATTGCGGTACATCGTATCTGGAATATTCAGAAAGAACTTCTATTGCCTTACTGCTTGTAAAGCCTGCACTTGCAGCATTCCACAAAGAAAGCGGTGAAATTTGATAGGTATGAAGATGTTCTGGAGAACGTATTAATTCTGCAAAGGGAATAAGAGCATCTGCACACTCTTTAGCACGAGGTGCATGCACATCTAGAAGAAGAGTTCTGTCTGACTGTACAATCAACGGATTATCGCTTTTTGACATAGTGTTTTATTATAGCAAATAATTAAAAGTCTGCACAGATTAAATTGTATATAAGATTCAATTTTCTAAAGATAATTGCACTTCATATTTTTTACAAGCTTAAAAAGTCTATCATTTTTGAAATACATCTCAAATTCATCAATGTCAGAGGATGTATCAAGAAGTGGAATATCTTTTGAATATATAACCCACGGTCTGCAATATGCTTCAAAACGATTAAAATCCTGCATAAGATAAAAATATAGTGCTGATAATTTTATTAATTCCAAGTTAGGAAAATCAAGAAAAACAACAGCGTTTCCTTTGATTATTTCTTCAATGTCTTTTATGTACATGCATTCATCATTCTTTACATTTGTTTTATCCAGCAATGCCAGACAAAAAATCTTGTATGCCTCAACTGAATTTTTATCCACCCTTTCTTTCGTTACACTTTCAAAATATTGAAGAGCTTCTTTTATTTTCCCAATTTCAAGAAGGGCTTTAGCATAATAAAAAATTAGATTTTCTTTTTCATTCGGACTTTGTTCATCCCAATTTATAGATTTCCAAAACTCAGACAGATAATCATGATTATTTAGTATAGAAAGAACCTTATTGTAATCTATGCGTACAAAAGAAGTTACTTCTTTATCATTAATCATTTTAGAATATATACGTAAGGACTCATCATACTTTCCAAGATTATAATAGGAGTCTGCCATAAAAAGCCATAAAATCATGGAATATTCATCATCACATATTTCAGAAGCCTTTTGTGCATAAAAAACAGTATCTTCAAATTCATTTATATGAAAAGACCAGTTTGCAAGTTCAAACAGAAGTTTTCCATCCTCATATTCTGTATTGAGCAATGCCTTAAAATCCTTTACTGCATCCCTATATCTTGGAAACTTCAATTCAGAACAGCACAGACCATGCAAAATCAAATATTTCGGATTATTCTTTGCATGAATTTTCTTTTCTAATACAGATACCGCAGCCTGATACTCTTTTTCATTTGCAAGTTTTGCAGCCTTTTCCAAATATTTTTTATCAGAGCATGAGCATAAACAAAAAATCACGATAACAATATAAACTAAAAACAATACTTTATTTTTCATGATTAAAGACTTCCTCAAAAACACATAATATATTTTCAATTTTAATCATCAAATTTCCTCCATGACAATATCCTGCATAAGTTTATGTTTTCATCTTTAATATCAATACTATAATGGTGGAAATACCGTGCATTATCAACCCCATTATACCTCGTCTTTGAAATAATTCGTTCGCATGCAGATTCTTTTTAATCTTATTTAATTGTTGTATTTCGTAGGGAAATGCCAAAAAGTCACAAATTGCTATTAATGGGAAAATTATTTTGAAAGCTATTTTTACAAAATCTTTTTTCCCTATTGTTTCAAAATAGCAATACAAAATGTATAAAATAATATACCCAAGACAGAATGAAAATAAAATACAAATATGATTAATTATTTTTATTGCTTTATGGTTCATTTTTTTTCTAATAATCCATAAGAGGATTTCTTGAATTTAAGCCCCATGCCCATAAAGTTCCATCATTCTTTATTACAAAACAATTATGATCTCCTATCTCGATACACTTTACATTAGACATAAGTTTTACAGGAGTAAAATATTCCCCGTTTTTCCCATCTCCAGAAGCACCGAATTTGGTATATTTAGTTCCACCATTACCACAAACATAAACATCACCTTCATTTGAAAGTATAAGGGAATGATATTCATTTTCCTTTACATCTTTTACATTATCCATGACATGCATAAAATCTTTTACAAAAAGATTATTTTTCCCTAATCCCAAAGAACCATAATAATTAAATCCTTTGCCCCATAGAGAAAAATTCTCCTTTAAAATAAGGCCACTGGTAATTGCAATTACGTTTTCTGCAATTTTCTCACCAGTACCAATATCATAAGCAGAACCTGTATAGTCAATATATTTAATGCTTAATACACCAGCAAAAACAGCACGGATATTATCCAGAATCTTTGTAGGAGGAGCCCATGCATATTTTTTATACTCCTTACACAGTCCAAAATTATTATGTCCGACAAACCATAAGGAATTATCTTTTTTTATGTAAACAGAATAAAAATCAGCACTAGATACAGAAACAACATCCTTATCAAGAAAACGGAATTCCATTACACCGTCACTAACCTTTGAGTTTTCAGAAGTCAAAGGGATTTTTCCCGCAATATACAAATCTCCATTATTTTTTAAAATCAAAGAATAGATTGAAGAAACTGAAACACTACATGCATCATCTGCAACTTTAACAGGAACATTTCTTGAAATTTTATCACCAGTACCAAGCTGTCCAAACTCATTTATCCCTGTAGCCCAGACTGTATCATCCTGTTTTACAAACAGAGTATGCAACCGACCTGCAGAAACAGATTTTACATCATCCATTATCTTTACAGGACTATATTGGTCATTATCAGTTCCATCCCCCAGCTGTAAACAAAATCCCTCTTCCAAATTAAAAGCAAAGCTCAAAATCATGAAAAGCATTAAAAATTTATTTTTTATTATAACAACAGGCACAGTTTACTCCTTAGACACCCTAAGTCAATAAACTATACCAAAATTTCTCGATCTTTTCTACCATACCCCAAATGTACGAATTTTGGTGCACCATGCTTACAAGTTCCTAAAAGCAAAGCATTTAAAAAGTTGTGTTGTATTTTCTAG
>CAMVEQ010000012.1:0-42416 GCA_947166545.1 uncultured Treponema sp.
TATTTGAAAAGAGCGAAGTAAAAGTTTGGGAATGCCGCAACTGTGGACACATTGTTGTTGGAACAAAAGCTCCAGAGGTTTGCCCAGTATGTGCACACCCACAGGCATATTTCCAGGTTACAGACGTAAGTTTTGAATAAACTATAAGGCAATCTAAACACTTGCCTAAAATAAAAAAGCCAGCATGCAATTTGAACTAAACTTCAATTTAGCACGCTGGCTTTTTTGTTTTAAAGTTTTATTATTAAACTTTTTTTATAATAAAACTGTTATTTTCAAGTATCTTAAAGTATTGTACAAGACGCGGAATCAAAGGTTCTGCCTTTTCTGCGAAATGTTCATGAACCTTTTCTGAAATTTGAAGAACAGTCTGAGATCCGTCAATCTGCTTCCAGATAAAGTTTCCGAATTCTTCAAGATGAACCTGAGACACCTTAGGTTTCCCCAAAAGACGTTGCATCAGGCGGTTAAAAACACCCTTGTTTTCGACAAAAATAGTAATGTCGCCGCTTTCAGATTCTTCAAATCTGTAGGCGGCATTATGTTCGAAAACTAAATCAAGATAATTTCCCGACTTATTTTTTGCCATTGCTGTCAGCTTTTGATGGAAGTCCAAATTTTATGATAAGGCCAACCAAAACAAGGGCTGCAATAATAGAACCTACTGCACCAGTGTTTACTGGCAATGCAAGTGAAACACCTGCAACAGCAAATACTGCAAGCAGAATACCAACAATGCCTTCACCTGCAATCAATCCAGAGCAGAAGAGAACACCGTTAGAGCTTTCTGATGTAGCAGCCTTGTTTTTCTTTTCAATGAACCATCTCAAAAGACCGCCGAGCATGATAGCTGAGCTGAGTTCAAGAGGCAAGTAAATACCAATTGCAACAGCAAGTGATGGAAGCCCAAGAATTTCAATTACAACGGCAGAGAATACACCGAGGAATACAAAAGACCAAGGAAGGTTGCCGTTAAGAACACCTTCTGTAACAATCTTCATTAAAGTTGCCTGTGGAGCTGCCAACTGTTCAGAACCGAATCCCCAAGCTTTGTTTAAAAGAATGAGAACACCGCCAATTGAAATTGCAGAAATTACAGCACCAATAAGTTCACCAATCTGCTGCTTTTTAGGAGTAGCACCAAGGAGATATCCTGTCTTTAAGTCCTGAGACATATCACCAGCAAGACATGCAACGATACATACAATAGAACCGATTGTGATTGCATTTACGTAGCCTTCTGCACCGTGATGGCCTGTAGCTTTAAGAATGATAGAAACAAAAATCAATGCGGCAATAGTCATTCCTGAAACAGGGTTGTTGCTTGAACCTACAAGACCAACCATCTTTGAAGATACTGTAGAGAAGAAGAATCCGAATACAACAACAAGGAATGCACTTAAAATTCCAGCTGGAATTGGTGGAAGAAGCCATATTGCAAGAATTGTGATTACAACACCAATAAGAACAAACTTAAAGCTTAAATCCTGTGCAGTTCTTTCAGAAGAAGCTTCTGCAGAATTCTTTAATCCCTTGATTGCACTTGAGAAAGTCTTAACAATAAGAGGAAGTGATTTTATGAGGCTGATAATACCTGCAGCTGCAAGAGCACCAGCACCGATGTAGCGGACATAGCTTGACCAGATTGCACCAGCACCGCCGTTTTCATAAAGGGCAGAAACAGGAACAGAAGCTGGGAACAAAATGTTGTCTACACCGAAGTTTATGATCATAGGAATGAAAACAAACCAAGCAAGAACGCCGCCAGCAAACATCATTGCAGCAATTTTAGTACCGCAGATGTAACCAACGCCGATTACTGCCGGATAAATTTCCATAGAAAATTCTGTCTTTAATGCATTGATAGGAGTTGCAATTGCACCACCAATAAAGCCGAAACCATCTGCAACAAACTTAACTACAGCACCAATTCCCATTCCAGAGAAAACAGCTTTTGTTCCTTTTCCCTTTGTTTCGCCAGAAAGAAGAACTTCTGCACAAGCCTGTGCTTCTGGATAAGGAAGATTTCCGTGCTCCTGAACAATAATAGAATTGCGGAGAGGAATCATAAAAAGAACACCAAGGATTGCAGCACATACTGTAATCAGTGTAATTGTTATGATGCTTGGAGCAGAGATAATGCCTTCTTTTGCCCACAGGAAAAGAGCAGGCATAGTAAAAATAGCTCCTGCTGCAACACTTTCACCAGCAGAACCAATAGTCTGAACCATGTTGCTTTCAAGAATTGAGTTGCGCTTAAAAATTACACGCGTAACTCCCATTGCAATAACAGCTGCAGGAATTGATGCAGAAACTGTCATACCAACACGCAATCCGAGGTATGCATTTGCAGCACCAAAAACAATTGCGAGTAAAATGCCTGTTATAACAGACATAAGAGTGAATTCCGGAGTAATTGTTTCAGCCGGAATATATGGTTTAAAAGAATGTTTTTCCATAGAGGTCAGTATATATTAAAATTGTATATTTGTATCGCAAAAAGTCGCTGAATATTGAAAAAAGCGGATATTTTTATACTTTCATCCCTAAAATTTGACGTTTATCCCACTTTTGTTGCATGAATGAAAAAAGAGAGTTAAAATAAACACAAATAAAAGAGTTTTTCCTGTAGAATATGGAGGTGTTTATGAACGAATTTTTAAGAAAAGTTTTGGGAATTGCCATGAGTATTTTGTGCCTGGCAATTATTTCCTGTGCGGGACCTTCTTCCAGTGTTCAGGATGAGAAGGAAAGTGAAGATGGAGGAACCTCTATTTCCATAACATTCCCTTCAACAACAACTACATCCTCTGCGAAAGTAGCGGATTCTGAATAAAATGAAATATAAAAGTGTATTTAAAAGACGTGTTGTTTTTATAATTGGAATAGTTGCTGTTGCCGCTGCTGTATTTTATCTTTTTTTTGGAGATAAACTGCTTGCAAGCGGCAGGGAAAAAGTTCCATACAGTAAATTTTACAGTCTTGTAGAACAGAAAAAAATAGAGTCTGTAACAATAAAGAGTGATAGTCTCGTTTATTCTTTGGATGGAGTGGAGTATGCAACACAAAATCCAGAGTCGCCTTTGCTAAAAGAATTTCTTTTGCGTAATGATGTTCAGGTAAAAGAGGAATCTGACGGTACAGAAATGATTTCTCTTGCAATGGACATTTTATTTTATGCATTTTTCTTTGGCATAATTATTGTTGCATTCCGTAAGTTTATTTCGCCGAACACGTTTAAGGTTGTTCATAGGACTGGTAAGACTTTTGATGATGTTGTAGGCATGGATCGTCTTAAGTCTGACATGAAGCAGGTTATGGATATGATGCTTAATCCTGAGCCGTACCGCAAAAAAGGAATGAGGATGCCTAAAGGCATTCTGCTTGAAGGAGAACCTGGTAACGGTAAAACACTTTTTGCCAAGGCTCTTGCAGGAGAAGCAAAGGTAAACTTTATTCCAGCCAAGGCAACGGACTTTGAAAGCATGTTCATGGCAATTGGTCCAATGAAAGTTAAACTGCTTTTCAGAAAGGCACGGCGTAAAGCTCCTTGTATTGTGTTTATTGATGAGTTTGACGGCATTGGTACAAAACGCAATTATTCTGGTTCTGCAATAGAAACCGAAAACACAAGGATTGTAACGGCTCTTTTGAATGAGCTTGATGGATTTGAACCTACTGAAGGAGTTCTGGTTGTGGCTGCAACCAACAGCATTACGGCTCTTGATCCTGCACTCATACGGCCAGGACGTTTTGATGCCCGTGTTGCCGTGCCGTATCCTGACGAGGATTCCCGTAAAAAGCTGGTGGAAATGTATACAAAGGGTAAAAGCTTTTCTTCAGAATGTACGGCAGAACTTCTTGCAAAAAAGTTCAAAGGCTTTTCTTGTGCAAAAATTGAGTCTGTCATTAACAAGGCTTGCATGATTGCAGATGCTTCCAGTGACGGAACAATCAGCCTAAAAGCTGTAGAAGAGGCTATGCTACAAATGTAAATCAATCAGATGCAAAAAGACTTTTTTTTGCTTTTGATTGACTTTTTAACGGCTTACCATCATAATTGCAATATGTTGAAAAAGGTCTGTAAAGTTAAGCTTTTTATAGTTTTATCCGTTTTTTTTCTTTCAGGGGCTTTTTGTTATGCCCGCCCTTCAATGGAATTTACTATAGATTACAACTGTCTTACAGAATGTAGCTCTAATGTTGAATTTACAGGCAATGGTGTTTTTACAACCCGCGATGAAGGCACAATGAAAAAAAAGATAACTTCCCCTGCAGGAATAGGCGGAAGTACGACTGTGTTTCTTGGTTCTCCTTCAAAAAGCCTTGATTTGGGCATAGGCACTTCTGTAAGTTATAATGTTTTCAGTAATTGCATGCTGGACGATGAAAAAGCAAAGGTAGACAGTGGTTATGTACTTTCTTTTGCGGCAGGTCCTGCTGCTCGGTTTACATTTGGCAAGTATACATCCCTTTATTTTTCACCAGGAGTCCGTTTTAACATTCAGAATATAAGCATAAAAAATTCAATTGGAAAAATGACATATCAGGAAAAGAACATCATGTTTAACATTTCTGGCGGCATTCGGGAATGGTTCTTTTCTACTGGCAAAACAAACTTTGGTCTTGATGCAGGCTTTGATTTTGCATTTCCTATGAACAGCTTCTGTAAAATGGAATACTCAGGTCTGGGGTCTTCTTTCACTGAAAATTATAAGGTTAAATCCGGTAGATTTTTGAAATTTTATGTAGGAATGTGTCTGAATTTTGGTAACCGCAATACGAATTAGGTTGTTAAAGATTTAGAGGTGTTTTTATGAAAAAATTACAAAGAGTATTTGCTACCGCTTTTATTTTTGCTGCAGCTGCTACCCTGCACGCTCAGAAACTTCCTGTTCTTGAAGGAGAAAACGTTTTTGTAGTGGATTCTTATGCAATCCGTAAAGAAGGTGGAACACGTTTTTCTTCTTTGATTAAAGTATATGACTATGCCTGTGACGGAACAATTCAGGCTCAAATATTGGGATACGGCGGAAATGAAGGTAACCGTTGGGCAGATCTTGGAACAGTAACTCTTGAAGGCTTTGGTGATGAGCCAAAACTTAAGGGAAGTACAGATTCTTACCTTAGATATCAGTACTACGGTATTAGAATTCTTACACCAGAAAACAAGAAGTTCCAGATTACAAGCAATCAGCTTAACAAGAACCTTAACTTTTACATTTGGGAAGCTGACGCTGATGTAAAGGCTTCTCCTCTTCCTTATATGAAGAACAATATCCGCACTTTTGTATTTGATGCAAAGAAGCTTGACAGTGATTACGATGATGAAATCTTCATTGTAAATGAAACTGGTCTGGATGCTCTTGCCTTTACGGTTCACGGCTATGACAGAAAAAAGCATGTTTGGGTAACTTATGCATCAGGTTCTGTTAATAAGGGCAATTCCAAAAAACTTAAGCAGGTAAGTAAAAAGATGGATCTTGATGATTTCCGTTATTTTGCCGTTCAGGAAATGAATACGGAAGAAGATTTTACTTATGAAATTGCTTCTGGAAAAGACGACATAAATATTATTGTAAAAAAATAAACAGTCTTGTATACTCTTTGTACTTGTCAGCTTGCATTAGGTTGTAAGCTGACAAAAACAGGAGTATTTATGAAAAATCTTTATAATCCGGGACAGGTTGTAGAAACTACTGTTGTTGCTGTTACTGGAGATACTGTATTCATTGATTTAGGTCTTAAAAGCGAAGGTTTTGTAGATAAGGCGGAATTTACAGACGAAAACGGAAATGTTTCTGTAAAAGAAGGTGATAAAATCACCGTTTATTTTGCCAGTTCAAATAATGACGAACTTCATTTTACAACAAAAGTTGCAGGTAAGAGCGCAGGAAAAGACACCCTTGAAACTGCATATAAGAGTGGTATTCCTGTAGAAGGTCATGTTTCTAAGGAAATAAAGGGCGGTTTTGAAGTAATGATTGGTTCTGTCCGTGCTTTCTGTCCTTACAGCCAGATGGGATTCAAAAACAGAAAAGAACCTGCTGAATATGTTGGAAGCCATTTAACATTTAAAATTCAGGAATATAAGAACGAAGGAAAGAATATTGTTGTTTCTAACCGTCTTATTCTTGAAGAACAGGCTAATGCAGAAAAGGCAAAGCTTGCAGGTGCTCTTCAAGTTGGTTCTATAGTAAAGGGTGAAGTAACCCGCATTGAAAGCTACGGTGCTTTTGTTTCAATCAACGGTTTTGAAGCTCTTTTGCCTGTTTCTGAAATTAGCCATGTTCGTGTAAACGATGTTCATGATGTTCTTAAGGTTGGTCAGACTGTTGAGGCAAAAATTATTCGTGCTGACTGGGATAAAGAACGTGTTTCTTTAAGCACAAAAGTTCTTGAATCTGACCCTTGGGAAGGCATGGATAAAAAGTTCCCTGCTGGAACAAAGCTTGATGCAACAATCAGTCGTGTTGCAGACTTTGGTTTGTTTGTAAATCTTGCTCCTGCAGTTGATGGTCTTGTTCATATTTCAAAACTTCCTGTTGAACGCAATACAAACTTGAAGAAGGTTTACTCTGTAGGTAGTCCTCTTGCTGTTGTTGTAGATAGCGTTGATATGGAAGAAAAGAGAATTTCCCTTTCTCCTGTTGTTTCTAACGAAGAAGAAGAAAATGCTCAGGAGTATGAAAAGCTTCATGCAAATGATGATGACGGCGAGACATATAATCCATTTGCTGCATTGTTAAAGAATAGAAAATAATCCAATCTTAAAAAAATAAAGAGGCTTGCGATTATAAGTAAATTATAAGTTGCAAGCCTAAAATCTAATTCCAAACTGGAAGGCTGGGGCAATGTACACACGGTTTCCCATTTTAATATGTGTCATGTTATCGCGTACGGCCGATGTAAAAGCGTAATCATTAAATCCGTCTATTCTAAAGTCGGCAATGCCTGCGGCAAAAATGCGTGTTCGGCGGATCGGCATAAAAGAAATGGAAGCCCGAGTAGAAGGTATTAAAGCAAACCTTTCTTCACTTTTAGAATTGTTCCTATTGTCTGGAAACCATGTGCATTTGAAGAGGGCTTCCAAGTCAATCACTAAAGGTCCTGTAATCTGTTGTTGTGTTCCGATTCCTGGCTGAAGGTCTACGACTTTGCCAAAGTTAAAGATATCTGTTGTAGTAAGTAGCGTCAGATAGATTTTTGCAGGACCATAATGAACACCGTAGCCGAAATGACCTTCTGTGTTTACATTTACTTCAAAGGTAAAGCGGGCTTTTTGTTTTTCTGTTAAGCCTGTTTGGTGTGCAAGTTCCTTTTTATCATCTCCCTGAATTTTCTGTGCGGTAAGGCTGTTTTGTTCCAGCGTGATTTTTCCTGCATCTATTATGTAGATTTTTGATATGTCTGCATAGAATTTCTGATTTTCTGTTGTATTAATTAAAGTTCCGCTTGCATCGTACTGTTCGATTATTGCATTTATAGAACTTGGTGCAAGGCTTGTGTTTGATAAATATATCTTGAAATCTTGAGTTGCGGGAAACCCTATGACCATGCTGTCTAAACCTTTGTTACGGGCTGCAACAGGAAGCTTTAATGAAGAATGTTGAACACGCCCGTCCTGAAAGTTTAACAGTACGTTTCCTCCACAGTCTTGTATGAAGCCGTCTGGGGTTCCTTTTATGATTACCTGGCTGAATCCTAATGTAGAAAAAGCTTCTTCTTGTGAGAGTGCCGTTAGATATGAAAAATAGGTTTCACAGGCATGCATGTCTTTTATGGATACCGCAGCGTTTTCTGTAACTCCTCCTGTATGTTCCACAAAGAAGTCTGAAAGTTTTTGCATGAGGCTGTTATTTTTTTCATCAGTTTCAGGAGCTAGCATTGCTTTCATGTCTGTTTTTTTTATGGCAGCAACGCCTTTTTTATGAAGCCTTGTAAAGCCGTTATAATAGTTGTCTACGTTCTTTGTGACATTTGTTAGCATCATTGTAAGCTGCAACGGAACAAACGGTCCTGTTCCAAACGGGTGGTAGTCTCTGCCATGTATCTGTGTGAAAAGGGCATTTATTCTTGGCAAAAAGTTTTCTTCGTATAAAGTACTATCCTTGTTCCAATTGTTTGCAAGAATAAGAATGTTACCGTATTTTGTAAACTTCCATTCGTTTCTGTTAGGGGGAAGGGTTGGCACAATGTCTTCTGCGTTGACTATGTTCCATATAAATTTGAATTGGCTGTCATTTGTATTCTTTGCAGTTGTGACATTTGGTGATGCAAAGGTATAGACAAACATGTTTTCGGGTGGAAATGCATTTTCAATTGCAAAGGTTGCTGCTAGTAAGTTTGCAACCGCTGCACCTCTGCTGTAGCCTGTAATTAACAGGTTCATGTTCTTTACATCAAGTTTTTCGCTTTCGATATATTTTAATAAGGCATTTTGTACTAAGACCATTGGTTTTAAAAAGCCTTCATGCAAGCTTGTTTCTTCTGCGGTTGCATCACTTACGTTTATGTTTGAAATCCATTCATTTGATTCAAAAGGACTTGGTCTTATGATGATGAACAAAGTTTTATCTGTGTGGGCAAAAGAAAAGGCACATTGATCATTGCCCCAGAATGGATCATCGTAGTTGATGTCGTAATAGGTTTTTATTGTTGAAGGTTCTATTCCAAGTTTGATATAGGTACGGATTAATGCATTGTCAGTTGGATTTGCAGCTACGTCCGCAGCGGAAATGTCGGCAAGGGCACATGCCACTCTTGCAACTTTGTGATTGTAGGTAAAGGAACTTTGATTAAGCCAGTCTTCGTCCCATTCTATAGGAATTTGTGTTTGGACAGGTTCTGTGCTTCCTAAGGGAATGAATTCATAAAATTCTTTTTGAATATGCCCATTCTGAGCAGGTAATGCTAGTGTTAAATTTAGCATCAGGAGAAAAAGGCTTACTCTTATCAGGAGGCATGACTTACTTTTTATCATTGGAAATTCAATAGTTTAAATTTATTTTGTATTATATCATAGGATATTTAGATTTGGCTAGTTATAGGACTTTCTTTATCTTCAATAAAGATTTATAATGGATGTATGCATCTTGGTCGTAGGCTAAATCAACTTTCTTTTTTTTCAGCACTTTGTCTTTTTTTATCCGCAGTGGAATATGCTGTTCCTAAACCCTTACCATTTATGCGGTTGGGGTTGGCAAATCTGCCTGTTCTTATGGCTGTAAAAAAAATGCCTGCAAGATGGGTTCTTGCTCTTGTGTTCCTTAAGATTTTACTTCAAGCTTTTATTAGTGGAACTCTTATAAGTTATGTGTTTCTTTTTTCTTTGGCAGGAAGTTTTGCAAGTGGCATTATGATAATATGCCTTTATGCATTGTTTAAAAAATTTGATGTCATTTCGTTTATAGGGCTTTCACTTGCTGGAGCTCTTGCAAATAATGCTGCTCAGATTTTGTGTGCAAAATACATTATGTTTGGTGAAAATGTACGTTATATAGCTCCTTTACTGCTTGTTTCAGGGCTGTGTACAGGGCTGTTTCTTGGGATTTTTGCGTATCTTTTTGAACAGAAATCTCATTGGTATACAGACTGCAGTTCTGAATTTTCTGAAATTTCAATGCAGGATGTAACGGAATGCTCAAAAAAACGTTTGTATTATAAAGGATTAGTGGTAATTCTGCTGTTTATCCCTTGCATTTTTATGCTGTGCACCGATATTCTAGTTATAGAATGGTGTATTGTTGCGTTCTTTTTTATACTGGTAATGATTACCAGAAAAGGAAAAGTTCGCATTCTGCCTTCTTTGGTAGTGATTTTTTCCGTGACGTTTATGGCTTTGCTTTCGCCTTATGGAAAAGTTTTACTTGGGGTTGGTAAGTTTAAAATTACAGCAGGGGCTTTGGAAAATGGTTTGAAAAGAAGCGGAGTTCTTGTTGGAATGGTGTTTGCTTCCCGCTGTATTGTGGGTAGGAATACAACACTTCCTGGCAAGGCTGGTAGCTTTATTTCAAGGGTGTTCTTTTTGTTTGACAGCCTTACTTCTACTGGTAAATCTTCTGGTATGAAGTTAAAAAAAGGAGCTGTTTTTGAACAGTTAGATGCCAGATTAATGGATATGTATAAACTGACATTTGAAGACCGCAACAGGTCTGTTCATTTATAAAAAGAGGGGTGGTAATAAATGAAAAAACTCGTAGCTGGTAGTACGGCCGTAATGTTAATGTTGTCTGGCTATCTTACATCGTGTAAATCAACTCCAACCGAATCTTCTTCTAAAAGCAAGACGGCTGCGGAAAGTTCTGCTGTAAATGAAAATAAGAATTCACGTACAAAAGAAAGCGATGATTCTGAGACTGTTGTAGAAACAGAAGTTGCGGTTGAGGAAAAAGTTGAAGAACCTGTAGTGCAGGAAGAACCTGTTCAGGCACCTGTAGTGGAAACTAAGCCTGAGCCTGTAGCTGAACAAAAACCTGCTGAGGAAGATAAATCTTTTAAAGCTGATAAAAAAGAAGATAGTTCTAAAGTTGTTACAACTGAAAGAAAAGATGGAACTGGTGTAATTTCTAGCACGGCTGTTGTAAAGGATGAAACTGACGATATTTATAATCCGCCTAACTCTGAGGAAAACTTTCCTGAGACAATGAAGCGTATTAATCCAAATCCAAAGCCTAATACTGCAGCAAATTTGCAGGATGGTACTACATCTAATCGAGCTATTGAGTCTGGTAAGACTGCTGCGGATTCAAAGCCAAACACTGCTGCAAATCTCCAGGATGGAACAACAGGTAATAATGGTACGAATGCTGATAAATCAGCTAAGTCTACACCAAATACTGCAGCCAATTTGCGTGACGGGACTGTTCCTAGTACAAATTCTGGTTCTGGAAGTAATCAGCCAAGGCTTGCAAATAATACAAACAATAATAAGAATGGTAGCGGTGCAAACGGAACTGGTGCTAATAGCAATGGTTCTAATGGTGCTAGCACTGATGCAAATAAAAATGGAGCTGGTGCAAACGGGTCTGGAAGCAATGCTAACGGCAATGGTACTAATTCTAGCTCAAATAAGAACGGCTCTAATGCTAATGGCAACAAAAATGGCAATGGTTCAAATGCAAACGGTACTGGCATAAATGGTAACGGCACTAATGCAAATGGAAGCGGAGCAAATGGTACGGGTTCAAATGCTAACGGAGCTAATGCTGGTACAAATAAAAATGGAGCTGGAGTCAACGCTTCTGGAAGCAATGCTAACGGCAATGGTGCTAATTCTAGTTCAAATAAGAATGGCAACGGAGCCAATAGTAATGCTAACGGCAATAGTGTAAACGGCAATAAAAATGGAAGTGGTGCTGGCGCAAATAAAAATGGAGCTGGGGTCAACGGTTCTGGAAACAATGCTAACGACAACGGTGTAAACGGCAATAAAAATGGTAGTGGTGCTGGGGCTAACGGTAATGGAGCCAATGTTAACGGTTCAAATTCCGATAAAAACGGCTCTGGCGCTAATGCTAACGGTTCTAATAAGAACAACGGTGCAAACGGTACTGGAACACATCTTGAGGCTGATAATTTAGATAAATACCGCACTTGGTATTCTCCTGCAATGAATGATGTCCAGCGGTGCGGATATTTCTATACAACTCCTGAAATCTGCAAGTTCAGCATGATAGAAGGTGCATTCAAGAAAATTTCTGGTTATAACAAGAGTGCTTATGGCTTTGTCTTTGGCTACAGTGAACCAAATGGCAGAATGCTCAAAGATTATATTCGCTTTGAAATAAATGTAGACGGCGAATATGCTTTGTACACATGGGATGGAAAAAACTATACCGACCTTGTAGAAAAGAATTCTAACGGAACTGCATATTTCTATAAGAATTCTGCAATCCAGAAAGGTTATAATGCTCAGAATAAAATCAAGATTGTAAACAACGGTAATACGTTCAGCGTTTATGTCAATAATACTCTTATTCAGAGCAATATTCCTGCATTGAAAAACGGAACAAAAGGTGTTATGGCTTTCTTTAGCGTAGGTAAGCCAGATCAGGAAGATTTACCTGCAACACCAGTAAACGTATCAATGAAGATTACTGACGCTCAGCGTGCAAACTAAGTTGCTATGACGGATCTGCAGTATAAGGCGTTCTGTGAATACAGAGATCAGATGAAATCTTTGTGCAGTAAGTGGCTCTTCTTTTCTGATGAGCTTCGCCCACTGCAGATTGCCGCCTGTCTCAAAGATACTCCAGAGTATCCTCTTGAAACCTCTGTTGTATATAACAAAGCCTATGACGAAATTACAAAAGATAGTGAAATAAAGCTGATTGTTATAGGCGATAACCCGGGAAAAGAAGAGCAACTTGCTACAAAGAATAGATATCTTGTAGGACAGAGCGGACGCATTGCAGAAGGCTTTTTCCGTAGAAACCCAGAATTAGGCATTGATTTTAGAAAGAATGCCATCATAATGAATAAAACTCCTATTCATACTGCTAAAACAACTCACCTGAAATATCTTAATGCAAACGGTTCTGAAAAAATAAAAAATCTTTTGCTTGAAAGTCAGCTTACAATGGCACGTCTTGCAGCTCAATTGCATCAAAGGCTTGAAACTGCACAGTTGTGGCTTGTGGGATATTCTGAACTGAAAGGTAAAGGTGTGTTCTTAAATTACAAGGATGAATTGCTACGCTGCTATAAGAATGAAGATGGGAGCATAAAAAAAAGCTGGAACAGCGTATTTGTGTTCCAGCATTTTTCAATGAATAGATTTCTTATTGATCTTTCCCAACATCGTGGTGAAGACACCTTACAAGAAAGTCTGTTCCGCATTGGAACAGACCATAGAAAAGAAATATTCCTATTTTAGAAACATTTTCAACAGATTTAAATTCTTCTTAGTCTTATTAAAACGGTATGAAAGCTTTGCCTTTTCTGACTGAATAAGGATTGCCTTACGGTGTGAGAAAGTGTTAAAGCCTGCTTCTCCATGATAAGACCCCATACCGCTTTCACCGACGCCACCAAACGGAACTTTACTTGAAGCAAGATGACATACTACATCGTTGATGCATCCACCTCCAAATCGTAATGTCTTTGTTATTGTCTTTTGAAGGTCCTTATCTGTACTGAAAAGATACAAAGCAAGAGGCGATTGTTTAGAACTAATAAAATCAATTACATCTGCAATGTGCTGATATGAAATGACTGGCAGTAAAGGTCCGAAAATCTCTCCTTTCATCAGCTGAGAGTTTTCGATGTCTGGCGATTTTATGCTGCCTAAATCTATTACAGTCGGTGCAATTTTGTTGCTTACAAAGTCCATCTGTGCTTCTGGGCAAAGAGTTGTAAGGTGTACAAAATGGCGCTCGTTTATAATCTTTGGATAATCTGGGTTTTCCAGCGGTTTTTCTGAGAATTGGAGTGCTATTTCTTTTTCAAGGTTTTCAATTAACTGCTGACGGACATTTTCATCTACCAGAATATAGTCTGGAGCAACACAAGTCTGACCTGCATTAAGGAATTTTCCCCATACTATACGCTTTGCAGCAACTGCAAGATTCGATGTACTGTCTACAATACAAGGACTTTTTCCACCCAATTCCAGACATACAGGTGTAAGGAATCGTGATGCACTGCTCATTACAATTTTTCCAACATTCTGACTTCCTGTAAAGAAGATAAAATCAAAGTGCTGATTTAAAAGTGCATGGTTTTCGCTGTAGCCACCCTGTACCACAGTGACATAGTTTGCATTGAAGGTCTTTGCAATAAGCATGTCTACAACGTTATTTGTATTTATGCTGTATTCAGAGGTTTTGAGTATAACTGTATTACCAGCAGCAATTGCACTGATAAGTGGCGAAATTGAAAGCAGGAACGGATAGTTCCAGGTAGACATGATGAGCGTTACACCAAAAGGTTCTGGTCGTTCAACAAAACGTCCTGGGAACAGATGAATATCAGCTGAGAGCTTTTTTTCCTTGCTCCACTTTTTTATGTGCTTTATCTGATATGAAATTTCAGAGAGAACAACTCCAATTTCTGAAATATATGATTCAAACTCAGATTTAGATAAATCTTTATTCAAAGCTTGAACAATATCCTGTTCATGTTCTCGTATGGAGGAGTACAGATTTTTAAGCTGTTCTATTCTCCAGGCAGGATCTTGTGTTGTTCCTGTAGAAAAGAAAGTCCTTTGAGCCTGTACAATAGCAGCTATTTTTTCATCTATCTGTTCCTGTGCAAGTTCTATTTGAGCTGCCTGAAAACGAGCTTCCATTTCCTGTTGTTCAGAGTTGTCTGCAACTGGTTCACTTTGCTGTTCCAATGGAAGTTCCTGCTGAGAGCTTTCATCTGCATGATTATCATCTACAGGTGTTGATTCTGTATCTGTAACAGTGTTTACGGTTGAGACTTCTTCTGCAGTTACCTGTTCAGAAACTTCACCTGTTGTGAGTTCTTCTTGTTCAACTGTCTTTTTTGATTTTCTAGTTCGAGTTGTTTTTGTTGTTTTTTCTTCTTTTTTACTCTCTTTTTCCAATGTACTAACCCCAGTAAAAACCTTTCTATAATTATGATATAGTAACAAGAAATTTTCAACTACAAAAACCGAAAATTCCACTTTATGCTTTACCCCATTTATTGTTTGTGTTAATATCTGCACAGGATGAACGTAAGGATTATTGAAATGCCTCTTGATTTTGGAGGCAGACGGCACGGTTCTGATATGGGACCGTCAGCAATGCGTCTTGCTGGAATTTCAGACAGGATAGAATCTTTAGGACATAATGTAATTCGAGATAAACCTGTTGAAACGGAAGCTCAGGAATATGCAGAGATTGGTAACAATCCAAAGGCAAAATATTTAAAACCTATTGCAGAAGCTTGTACTCGGTTGGCAGAACAAGTGGATTCTTCCGTGCGTAACTGTGAATTTCCTCTTATTTTAGGTGGAGACCATTCTATTGTTCTTGGTTCTGTGGCAGGGCTTAGTTCTGTGTATTCAGAAAAAAATCTGCGGCTTGGCGTTCTGTATGTGGATGCTCACGGGGACTTTAACACAGATCAGACTACACCTACTGGCAATATTCATGGTGAATGTATGGCTGCAAGTGCAGGATATGGACTTCCAGAGCTTGTTAATCTATATAAGGAAGGTCGCAAGGTTGATCCGCAGAATATCTGCTATGTAGGTGTCCGCGATCTTGATGAGGGCGAGAAAAAGCTCATGAAGGAAGCTGGAGTTACAGTCTTTACTATAAGCGACATAGATAGATATGGCTTCAGTGACATTGTAAAGAAAGTAAAGCTGTTCTTTAAAACTCACTGTGATGTTGTACATATCAGCTTTGATATGGATTCCTTAGACCCATCTATTGCTCCGGGAACTGGTGTTCCTGTTCCTGGCGGAATGAACTACAGAGAAGCCCTTATTCTTATGGAAGAAATGGCTACTTTGGGTACTGTAAAGTCTATGGAAATTGTAGAAGTAAATCCTATTTTGGATGTGCGTAATGATACAGCTTTAATGGCTGTAACTCTTGCCGCACGACTTTTGGGCGAAACCCTTTACTAAATAAAAAAGCGTTCAGATGAACACAGGTTCAAATGAACGCTTTTTTTGTCAGAATTAACCAGCTTTTGTTAGAAAGCCAGCTCATCTTCCAGTTCGTCTTCTTCCAAAGATGACTGGATGGTTTCAAGATAGTTATCGAGGTATCTTTTTTCCATGAACATTGCTAAAGCTGTCTGCTCCAGATATGAAACCTGACACGGATATTTATGATATATTTTATCGTATTCCGCAAAGAGTTTTTCTGGTAAAACAGCCCAAGACGTAGAAATACCCTTGCACAAAAGAGAAGAAAACGAGTTCAGATAAATTACGTTATCATTTGTATCTTCCTTTTTAAATGGAGGCAATGATGTCGTAATTTTTTTTGTGCTGTCATATTCAATTATAAAGCGATAAGGCATTGCATTTGCCCAAGAAAAGAATTCCTGCCGACGTTCATTAAGTTCTTCCAAAGAGATGCTGGAGTTTGTCTCTCTTGGTGTGATGTACAAAAGCGTTGCACCAGACGAAAGTAAGGAATCAAAGCTTATAATCTGTTTATCCACAGGAACATTCTTTATTTTTATTTTAGAGTTAAAAAAAAGTTCCCGAACCTGTTCATCTTCATCTTCGCCAAATGCAACAATCGGACGTGTTCCTGTAGCAATCTGTTCTGCTCGTGAAAGCAGACCTTCCTGTTTTGGAATTCCTTCTGGATGTACAATGCTCGGCAGTCTGAGAATTCGAGTCAGAAGGCTTTGAGTTCCTGCACCTACTATAATGCGGTCTGGACTTACATCTATGCCGTGAAAGCGGAACATAAAAGTTGCAATTGCCTTGCGGAATTCTTCTGTACCTTTACTTTCTGACATCTGGTTTATATCAAAATCATCAGATGTCAGCACGGTATCATAACAGCTTGCAAGATATTTCTCAAAGTAATCTGCATTGGGAATAATCTGAGGTGCAGAGCTGCTAGTTTCTACCTCGTCTGCCATAGCAGATGGAGGAGTAATTAAGTCTGTGTCGTGTGAAAAAAGTTTTTCAAGATCGTTCAAATTTTGACTCTCCATTATCGCCCTTAAATTATAAATCAGGAAATGTCAAAATGCAAATATTTTTTAGCAGACTTAATTATTACAGCCCAAGAGTTTCCATTGGAGTAATGCCGAATCTTCCTGCAAAATCTCTTGCTTTCCAGGCATTCATTATTACTTCCTCAGGACTGTGTGCATCCGAGTTACAGATTACCCGTGCCTTGGACTGTGCAACCATCTCCCAGAATTCAATATATGGATACTGATAACGCATTCCGTGGCTGGTATTATTTGGAGTGCGTGACATGCCCAGTCCATTAATTTCAATCGGCATGTCCAAATCTATTGCTGCGTCAAGAATCGCTGAAAGGCAGCTTTTTGCCTGAGCATCCCATTCTACCCAGCCTTTCATAAATAAGTCAGGATGTGCAAGAAATGCGAAAAGCCCGCTTCTCATGCCGTCTATAGTCTGGTCTATGTAGCGGTTTAAAAGAGATGCACTTGTAATTTCTGGACAGTAGATGTGATTTGAACCGTCTGTAACCCAGTGAGAACCCAAAACAAGATATTCTGCCTTATATCTGCCTTTCAGCTCATCAGCGTACCAGCTTTTATATCTTGCGTCATATTCACATTCAAAACCCAGATAAACAGGAAATGATGCCTCATCCTTTGCAGCTTTTACCATAGATGTATATTCTTCAATCTGTGAAACATCCATTCTTACATGTGGCCAGAAATCTTCAAAAGTACTAGGGTATGGGCAGTGATCGCTAATGCCAAGTTCAATGCAGCCTTCTTTTTCTGCCTGTGCCAAATAGTCAGTTGGAATGCCTTTTGCATGCTGGCACAACTGTGTATGTGTATGATAATTTGATATTTTCTTCATGCGTTTATATTACTACTTTGATTGTTTATGTGCAAATATGCAAATAAAAAAGGGTTGCCTCAAAAGGCAACCCTTTTTCGTTAGACTTTATTCGTTACTTATCTCTTTGACTTTTTTGTAGTCTTTTTAGCTGTAGCTTTCTTTGCTGTTGCTTTTTTAGCAGGAGCCTTTTTTGAAGCTGTAGCTTTTTTTGCTGTTGACTTAGCAGCTGTTTTCTTTGCTGTTGTAGCCTTCTTTGCAGTTGACTTTTTAGCAGCAGGTTTTTCAGCAGCTTTCTTTGCAGCAGCATTAGCCTTGATTACAGCCTGTGCACCAGCGAGACGAGCTGCTGGTACGCGGAATGGTGAACAAGATACGTAGTTAAGACCGAGCTTGTAACACAATTCGATAGAAGCAGGATCTCCACCGTGCTCACCACAGATTCCGAGGTGAAGGTCAGACTTAACTGCACGACCCTTTTCTTCTGCAAGACCGATCATTACGCCAACGCCATCTTCATCAAGAGTCTTGAATGGATCTGTGAAAAGAACCTTCTGATCAAGATAAGAATCAATGAACTTACCATAGTCATCACGGCTGAAACCGAATGTTGTCTGTGTAAGGTCGTTTGTACCGAATGAGAAGAAGTCTGCATATTCTGCAATCTTGTCAGCTGTAGCAGCTGCACGTGGGAACTCAATCATAGAACCAATCTGGAACTTGAGTTTTGTTCCGTTCTTTTCGTTTACGCTTGCGATTACAGCTTCTGCCTGAGCACGAATCTGCTTAAGTTCTGCGAATGTGGTTACGTTAGGAATCATGATGCGAACATCGTGATCGAGTCCCTTCTTTTCAGCTTCAACTGTTGCAAGAGCAATAGCTTCAACCTGCATTTCGTAGATTTCTGGATATGTGATTGCAAGACGGCATCCACGGTGTCCAAGCATTGGGTTGTGTTCGTTGAGTTCAGCGTACTTAGCTTCAATCTTTGCAACATCATAACCAAGCTTGCTTGCAAGAGCCTGTGCTTCTTCCTTTGTTGCTGCCTGAATGAACTCGTTAAGAGGTGGGTCAAGCAAACGGATTGTTACAGGGCGTCCTTCCATTGTCTTGATGATTCCGAAGAAGTCCTTCTGCTGAAGAGGAAGAATCTTGTTGAGGTTTTCTTTGCGTTCTTCTGTGTTTTCAGAAAGAATCATCTTCTGGAATGAAGAAAGTTTTGGTTCTTCAAAGAACATGTGCTCTGTGCGGCAAAGACCAATACCAGCTGCACCAAAGCGGAATGCCTGTGGAGCTTCGTTCTGTTCTGCGTTAGCAAGAACTTCAAAGCCGTTTACTTTCTTACCAGAAGCTGTTACACGCTTAGAAGCTGCGCGAACTTCATCTGCCCAACCGAGGAATGTTTCAAGGTCGCCAGAAACAGAAGCTGGAGTTACAGGAATTTCTTCACCGTATACTCTACCTGTTGAACCGTCGATAGAAATTACATCACCCTTAACGAATTTCTTTCCACCGATTGTTACTTCATCTTTTCCTGTGAATACAACTGCTGCACAACCACAAACACAAGGTGTACCCATACCACGAGCAACAACAGCTGCGTGTGAAGTACGTCCACCAGTTGAAGTAAGGATACCTTCTGCAACGTACATACCTTCGATGTCATCTGGAGATGTTTCTTTGCGAACGAGCATTACTTTCTTACCAGCTTTGCTCCATTCAACAGCTTCTTCTGCTGTGAATACAATCTGACCACATCCTGCTCCAGGAGAAGCGTTCAAAGCTTCTGCGATTGGTGTTGCAGCCTTGAGAGACTTAGCCTCAAACTGTGGGTGAAGGAGCTGATCAAGCTGATCTGGCTTTACGCGAAGAAGAGCTTCTTCCTTCTTGATAAGTTTTTCGTTAACCATATCAACTGCCATCTTAACAGCAGCTGCACCTGTACGCTTACCGTTGCGGCACTGGAGCATGTAGAGTTTTCCTTCCTGAACAGTAAACTCCATATCCTGCATGTCGCGGTAGTGCTTTTCAAGGCGGTTACGGATCTTTGTGATTTCTGCGAAGATTTTTGGCTGCTGCTGTTCGAGGGCAGAAATATCCATTGGAGTACGGATACCAGCAACAACGTCCTCACCCTGTGCATTGATGAGGTACTCTGCCATAAAGTGGTTTTCACCAGTTGAAGGGTCACGGCTGAATGCAACACCAGTTCCTGATGTGTCACCCATGTTACCGAATACCATAGCCATAACAGTTACAGCTGTTCCCTTGATTACTCTTTCATCAATGTTGTTGAGCTTACGGTATGTAATGGCACGTGGATTCATCCATGAACCGAATACGGCACCGATAGCACCCCACATCTGCTTCTGTGGATCCTGTGGGAAATCTTCACCCTTTTCTTTTTTGTACATTGCCTTGTACTTAGTTACGATTTCCTGAAGTTCTTCTGTTGTAAGTTCAACGTCTTCTTTAATTCCGCGGTGTGATTTTACTTCATCAATGATAGCTTCGAATTTATCATGATCAACACCCATAGCAACGTTACCGTACATCTGGATAAAGCGGCGGTAAGCATCCCATGCAAAACGTGGATTGTTTGTCTTGTTTGCAAGACCAAGAACTGATTTGTCGTTAAGACCAAGGTTGAGGATTGTATCCATCATACCAGGCATAGATTCTGCAGCACCTGAGCGAACTGAAACAAGGAGTGGATCCTTTTCATCGCCGAGTTTTTTACCCATAGACTTTTCAAGCTTTGCGAGATATTTTGCTACCTCAGCATCAAGACCTGCAGGATATTTTTTACCGAGCTTGTAGTATTCCTGACAAACATCGATAGAAATTGTAAATCCTGAAGGAACAGGTAAACTCAAAGGTTTTTTTGCCATCTGTGCAAGGTTGGCGCCTTTTCCGCCGAGTAATGGACGCATTGTTTCATCGCCTTCTGCGTCGCCATCACCAAAGTAATAAACATATTTGGTCTTAGCCATTAATGTCCTCCATATATATATGTAGAAATCAGTATATCTTTAAATTGTTTTACCGTCAACGGAAACCCTTGTGTTTACGGCAAATATTCAGGATAAATATTCTTAAGGGAGGAGAATAAGCGCCGTTTTTTTAAGACATCTCTGTCTGTAAGAATCTCAAGTCGTCTTCTTGCGTCTTTGCGTCCAGAATTATCCTGATAGGTACAGGTGCAAGTCGTGCTTATAAAGTTTTGTTCCCGTGCATATTGAATGATTGATTCTTCATCTGCGTAACACAAAGGACGAATAACCGTGAGCGGATAATTTTTGTACTGCATGCGCGGAGCCATTGTTGCAAGTTCGCCTTTGTTTATCATGTTCATGATGAGGGTTTCAAGTACATCATCAAGATGATGTCCCAATGCAATTTTGTTGTAGCCGTTTGCAAGTGCGTAAGATAAAAGTTCCGTTCGTCTCTGGCATGAACACCACCAGCAGTTCATCCTGCGACCAGGTTTTAATCTGCCAAGAACATTTACATCGAGAGTTTGCGGAGTAACGTTCCATTCTTTGAATAAAGAAGCAAGACCTTCATTGAGTGTCGGAGTAATTTCCGTCTGAACATGCATTGCTGTAAAAGTAAAATGTTCATCACGCCGTTTCATACGGTTTGCAAGATAGTTAATCAGGACAGTGGAATCCTTTCCGCCAGAAGCACCAACAAGAATTCTGTCACCGTCTTCTATCATTTTATAATCATATACTGCTTTGTCGATTACGCTGAATAAAAATGGTTGAGGCATAGCTTAAATAAATGTAGCACAATGGCAAAAAATAAGATATACTAAAAGCTATGGATCAGTACAAGAAAGATTTTATAGACTTTATGGTAGAGAGTAAGGTTCTTAAGTTTGGCTCTTTTACACTCAAAAGCGGAAGACATTCTCCGTTTTTTATGAATGCGGGTGGTTATGTTACAGGAAGCCAGCTTTCAAAACTTGGTGAATTTTATGCTCAGGCAATTCATGCAAATTTCGGTGATGATTTTGATGTTCTTTTTGGACCAGCATATAAGGGAATTCCTTTAAGCGTTGCAACAGTAATTGCATATAGCCGTCTTTATAATAAAGAAATTCGTTATTGTTCAAACCGCAAGGAAGAAAAAGATCACGGTGCGGATAAAGGCATGCTTCTTGGAAGCGACATAAAGAAAGGTGACCGCATTGTAATTATAGAAGATGTTACAACTTCTGGAAAATCAATTGACGAAACCGTTCCTGTAATCTATTCACAGGTTCAGGATAAAAACGATATAACGATTGTAGGCGAGATGGTCAGTTTGAACCGCATGGAAAAAGCACAGGATACAGATAAAAGTGCACTCGATTCCATTACAGACCGCTACGGCTTTCCTGCACGTGCAATTGTTTCAATGAACGAAGTTATTGACTATCTTTATAAACCGGGTAATACCGATAATATTATAACGGATGGCATCATAACTGATGACATCAAAAAAGAAATTGATGCCTATTATAAAGAATGGGGAGCAAAATAGAGAGTGAGCACTGTAGGACAGACGACTGCATTTTTTTATACTCTGACAGATGCATTCTGTTTCGTAATAATTGCAATTCTTCTGTATACGACTCTTATTGATGCAGACAGAAACAGGAACAGATGGTATCAGATTAATCTGATGCTAGCGCTTCTTGTATTCTGTCTTATTGATGTTGTGTGGATTCTTGTATATGAAGGCATTTTGCCAAGGAATTCTGTCACACGAATCGTAAGTAATGTTTTCCTTTATTGTTCTATAAATTGCTGCTCGTTCTGCATGTTTCTTCTATTAAATTTAAATCTAGAAATTGTTTCAAAACGCAATATACCGTCCATGTTTGTTCCGTTTGCTGTATTTTGGCTTATTATGGCTGTGATTGTAACAACGCCTTGGACGAATCTTTTGTTTACCATTGACAGCGATGGAGTTTTGCACCCTGAACTTTTGTACGTTCCGTGTATGTGCGTCATAATCGGAGACCTTATTCTTAGTTCCGTAAGAGGACTTATAATGGCATTCCGCCCTGAAAACGAAACAAGCAGAGGCTTTTGTATTATAATTGCCCTGTATGCAATTCCAGTATTTTCTGGTGGATACATTCATCTTGTAAATTACGAGATTCCTTCTGTTTCAATTGGACTTACAATTTCTATTCTGCTTTTCTACGTAATGCAGATGAGGGAACAGGTTTCCATTGATGCCCTTACAGGTATTAATAACCGCAAGCAAGGTGAAAAATTTTTCCTTAAACACATTCAGAACATAAACTTGCAGGAAACTCAAAATCTTTCAGGTCTTTATCTTTTCATGATTGACGTAAATAAATTCAAATCAATAAATGATACCTACGGTCATTCTGAAGGAGACAATGCACTTATTATTACTGCTGAAGCACTTCGCGATGCCTGTACCTTCTATGCAGACAAATGTATGCTGTGCCGTTTTGGAGGAGATGAATTTGTTATTGGCGGCATGTTTGAAAGCGATGAACTTGCACAGGTTTTCAGCGATATGATAAAAGACTGTGTTGAAAAAAAGTGCATACAGAAACAGATTGCATATTCATTGACTGTAAGTGTTGGTTTTGAACGCTATAACCCAGACTATAAAACTTTTAAAGCCCTGCTTGTTGCTGCGGATAAAAAAATGTACGAGCAGAAAAAGCTGTTACACGAAACTAAATAAGTTTTGCGGCTTCTTCTGGAGGCATTGGTCGGCCCCACAAAAATCCCTGAATGTAATCACATCCAATATTCTTTAATGTTTCCAGCTGATCATCTGTTTCAACCCCTTCAGAAATAACTTCCAGGTTTAATACATGACCTATTGAAATGATTGTTGCTACATACTTCTTTGAAGAATCCGTAGTGTTCATTACATCTATGAAAGACTTGTCTATTTTAAGCATGTCAGCTGGGAACTTCTGCAGGTAGCTCAAGGAAGAATAACCCGTGCCAAAATCGTCAATGGCAATCTTCATGCCCATTGCTTTAAGTTCATTTATGTACTGCAATGCCTTTTCTGCAGAATCAATCATGATGGATTCTGTAATTTCAATTTCAAAGTGGTCTGGCGAAACCCCGCTTTCATTTACGATATCTTTAATTTCTTCAATAAAATTATTTTTCATAAGATGACGGACTGAAACATTTGTACAAAGAATAAGATGTTCATCCGTCTTTTTTAGTAGTTCTGCTAAAAAGCAAGCCGCTTTTCTGAATACACGGCTGTCTATTTGATCTACAAGACCTACTTTTTCTGCAACAGGAATAAAATTCCCTGGTGGAATGATGGTTCCATCGGCATCTTTCATGCGGGCAAGCACTTCAAAGCCACGCAATTTGTGCGATGCATAATATTGAGGCTGTAAATGGAAAAATACTGTGTCGTTTTCCAGAGCCGTGCGAATCTTTCTTTCCATTTCAAGAATCTGTTCTGTCTTGAACAGCTTTGATGAAAAGTGAAGGGTTTTAGTACTGTTGTCAATGTTTTTAATTTCATGCAGAGCTGCACTTGCGTAAGAAAAAAGAGTTTTGCTTGAGTCTGCATCTGTGGGGAACTCTGCATAGCCGTAACTTGCCGTTAAGAAGTAGTCACAGTTGTTTACGGTAAGCTTGTGTTCAAGCTCCTTTTCATAAGAATTAATAATTTCTTCTATATTAGTGCCAATATTTTTGTCTGGAGTACATCCTCTGATAATAAGGAAGTATTCACCACCTCCTATGCGGGAAACAAAATCTATTGTGTCTGAATGATGGGAGTCGGCAAGGGCTTTCCATCGGGAAGCAACTTCTTTTAGGACAATATCGCCAACTTCATGCCCCATTGTGTCGTTAATGCTTTTAAAATTGTTAAGTCCTACAGACACGGCTGTAAACTTTTCGCATTCTTTAATAAGGCTTTCCATAAGTTCCGTACAGGCAAATCGGTTTGGAAGCCCTGTAAGAGGATCTGTTATTGCTTGAATTCTAAGTCTTTCCTGATATTTTTCAATCTTTCTATTATTCAGGTAGATTATTGTACTTGCAAAGATGATGAATATGTTTGAAAAAAGTCCAGGAATGCTTGCAATGCTGTGTCCTTTTATGAGTGACAGTGTAAGTACAGGAAATTGGTATAGGGATATTATGAGTACAGTGATGAAACCCGGTTTTGTAAAAAGCACAACCATAAAGATTATACAGATGTTTGCCATGGAAGAAAAAACACCTGTAAAGATTGCGAATGGAACTGGGTTGCCCATGAACATGAATACAGCTGGACTTCGGGCAGCTCCTGATAGCAGTTTATATATTATCAGGTAAAGTAAGAGGATGAATACAAATATAATTTTTGGTAAACCTTTGCTTGTAGAAAGGTTTTTAAGAATACTATCAATATTCTGTCTATTTTTTTTCATCTATAATCTAACTATATCACAGAATGTTATTTTTTCAATGAAAATTAAGCTATATAACGGAAAAAAAATGCTACTGAAACGGTGTACCGTTTCGGTAACATCGGAGTTCCGTTCTAGTAGCATCGGTGTACCATTCTAGTAAGTAACGGTGTACCGTTTCGGTAGCAACGGTGTACCGTTCTAGTAAGCAATGGTGTTCCATTCTAGTAAGTAACGGTGTTCAGTTTCAGTAAGTAACGGAACTCCATTTCAGTAAGCAAAATTTTTTATTTCTAGACAGCAAAAGAAAACATGTACTATAATAGAGACTATTAATATTACTTTGAAATATTACGGAGGATAATAGGATGGGACTTTTAGCTTTAGCTGCAAATGCAGTTGGCAGTGCTACAGGCGTTGGTGCAATTTCAGCTCTTGGTGGAGCTGTAGGCGGTACACTTGCTGATCAGTGGAAGGAATATTTTACATGCGATGCAATTCCTTCTGATACCCTTATTGTAAGGGGCATAAAAAGAACAGGAAAAAGATCTGCCAATACAAAAGGCTCAGATAATGTAATTTCAAACGGTTCTGTAGTCACAGTTGCTGACGGACAGTGCATGATAATAGTAGATAACGGTAAGGTTGCAGAACTGTGTGCCGAACCTGGCGATTTTGTATACGATTCTTCAACAGAGCCTTCTATTTTTGCAGGAAGTCTTGGTTCTAGCATTCTTGCAACTTTTAAGGAGATGGGAAAACGCTTTACATTTGGCGGAGAACCTCCTAAAGACCAGCGTGTTTACTATGTTAATACAAAGGAACTTATTGGCAATAAATACGGAACGGCATCTCCTGTTCCATTCCGTGTAGTTGATACAAACGCTGGCATTGATACAGACATTGGCATTCGCTGTTTCGGTGTGTACAGCTTGCACGTTGCTGACCCAATCCGTTTTTATACAAATGTGAGCGGTAATGTTGCGGACAGCTTTAAGATGGACGAAGCTTTGGAATCACAGCTTCGCAGTGAGCTTTTGGACGCACTGCAGCCAGCTTTTGCACGCATTTCAGAAATGGGCATCCGCTATTCTGCACTTCCAGCACACACAACAGAACTTTCTCAGTTCTTAAAAGAAAATCTTTCTACCCAGTGGCTTGAAGGACGCGGACTTGAAATTGTCAAGATTAGCATTGCTTCAATGAAGGCTGACGAGGAAGTTGAAAAGCAGATAAGGGATGCACAGCTTGCAATGACTGAACGCCGCCAGAAGATAATGGCACGTCAGGAAGAAGCCGCTCAGTTTGGTGGCGGAATTAATGCATACATGGCTACAGCTCAGGCTGCCGCAATGCAGGATGCCGCAAATAATGCAAACGGAGCTGGAGCTGGCTTTATGGGCATGGGAATGATGGGCATGATGGGAGGCGGCATGCAGCAGGCTGCTCAGGCAGTTGCCGCTCAACAGCAGGCTCAGCAAACACAACCACAGGCCCCAGCAGGTGGAGCGGCTGGCTGGAAGTGTCCTAAGTGCGGTGCAAATGCAACTGGTAAGTTCTGTCCAGAATGTGGAACTGCAAAACCTGCCGAAAGCGGTGCAGCAGGATGGACCTGCAGCTGCGGTGCTGTAAACAAAGGCAAGTTCTGTGCGGAATGTGGCAAGCCAAAACCTGCTGGCGCACCTTTGTACAAGTGTGACAAATGCGGATGGGAACCAAGTGACCCACATAATCCTCCAAAGTTCTGCCCTGAATGTGGCGACCCTTTTGATACTGGCGACATTGTAGGCTGAGAAGCCTAAAGCTGTTAAGGAGACGTTTAGTGGATATTGTAGAATACAAATGCCCCAACTGTAGTGCGGACTTAAAGTTTAATCCTGCAAAGCAGAAACTTACATGCGAGTACTGCGGAGGTGCATTTACAGTAGAAGAAATAAAAAAGCTGTTCGCCAAGAACGAGTCTGCACTTGGCGAAGAACAGGCGGAAGATGAGACAGCAGAATCTCAGACCGATGGGGCTGTTACTGCGGATGAAGATGGTGCAGGTGATAATGGCGAGTTTGCCGAAGAAACCAAGATGTATCACTGCAAAAGCTGTGGTGCGGAAATTATGGCAACAAAAGAGCAGACGGCTTTGTTCTGTTATTACTGCCACAATCCAGTAATTCTTTCGGGAAAGATGACTGGTAAATATCGTCCGCAGAAAGTTATTGGCTTTAAGATTAGCCGTGACGAAGCTGTAAAGAAATTCAAGGACTGGTGTTTTAAGCCTTTTGTTCCTCGCGATTTTGCTACACAGCAGCAGTTGGACAAAATTACGGGGCTGTATGTTCCGTTCTGGCTTACCGACATTGGCTTTGATGTAGACTTTCAGGCTCTCGGAAAAAAAATCCGCTCATGGAGGAGCGGAAATTACGACTACACCGAGACTAAGGAATACGATGTAAAAAGAAGCGGAAAGCTGACAGCAGAAGGCATTCCTGCTGATGGTTCTGAGCGCATAGAAGATGAACTTATGGATGCAATAGAGCCGTTTGACTACAGCGAGATGCATGATTTTTCTATGTCGTACCTGACTGGCTTTTTTGCAGAAAAGTTTGACGTAGAAAAGGATTCCATTCTTGAAAGGGTCAAGAACCGTTTGCAGCCAACTCTGTCAAGAATTGTAAGGAATACCGCAAACGATTATTCAAGCCTTAGTGTTTCAAGCGAAACCTATACCGTAAACTACACAAACATGAAATATGTAATGCTCCCTGTCTGGTTCATGAGCTACAAATACAATGATAAGATGTACGAGTTTGTCATGAATGGTCAGACAGGAAAGATTGCAGGTATTCCGCCTATTAACACAAGCAAGCTCAGACTTTGCACATGGGGACTTGCGGCTGCAGTGACCGTAGCGGTCTATGTAATTGGCGGTCTGCTTCTCGGAGGTGTATTTTGAGCGACAACAGCATTACTAATAAAAAAGAAAAGAAAAAGAAGGGTTTTGATTTTTGGATTGGTCTTCTTGTACTTATAGTTGCCGCTATAGGAGCAAAACATCTTTCCAAGATACCTATTAACGTTACAAATCTTGCCGTGCCATTTGACAATGACTTAAGCAAGTGTACGTTCTCTGAAACTGCAACGGATGATCCGTTCTTTTCTGATGAAGAGGTTGAATGGCTTACTCAGGCTGTAAGGGAAACTGCGGAAAAAGTTCAGATGAATGTTATCGTTCAGGCTGCCCGTACTCCGTTAGAGGACGGTGAAACTATAGACTATGCCAATTATACTTATGACAGCATTTGCGGTGAGCATACGAATGGCATATTTTTCTATTTGGATATGTCTGGAAAGACCCCTGCGTTTGATTATATCTCAACAAGTGCAAAAGGTGCCCTTTGTTACAGTTCTGGTATAATCGATTTGATACTGGATGACATTTATGAATTTTTGCCGACTTCTAGTGAGGTTGCAGAAAACGGATACGAGCCTTACAGGGAGAATATAAAGAAAGGTATTTATGCTTTCCTTAATGGTGTTGAGCGTTATGCTTCTACCTATGGTAGAGATGAATCCTACTATATTAAAAGCAGTAACAGTGACAAATACATGTACATTAACAATGGCGAGTTCTATGTTACGACCTCAAGGCCTCCTAAGCAGAAGTTCAACCTTATGCTTGCAGGTTTGATTATAGGCTTTATTGTAGCCTTAATATTTAATTCTTCCATAAAGAGAAAGTATGTATTCGTTGCACCTGAAAATCCGCAGCGGTACATTTCTGATGAAGATGCAAATCTTCAGATGACGGATACTTTCCTGCGCGAGAATACGACCAAGCGGTACAATCCGCCTGCTTCAAGCAGTAGTAGCGGCAGTCGCTCGCATGGAGGAGGTGGTGGCTACCATGGTGGTTCTCACGGTGGTGGCGGACGCCATAGGTAAGATATGTAAAGATATAAGCTGACATAAAAAAAGGCGTTAGAAGTAAAGTTCTAACGCCTTTTGTGTTTATTCGCTTTCAATCAATCCGTTGAATCATTTCTACAGACGGGAATTCCTTTTCTATTTGAATTTGAACTGAATAACTTGATTATTTACTGATATCTTGACTTTCGACTATTCTGGAGTTACACTCCAAATTAGTCGGAAATCAAGGAGTATGCTTTGTTTATAAAACGTCATATTTTGTCTTATTTGAATAGAATGAAATCACAGTTTCGAGTTCTTTTAGTTACAGGCTCTCGTCAGATAGGAAAATCAACACTGCTAAAAAAAGAACTTGAAAGCGAATATGACTATGTTACGTTGGATGACTTTTCTGATCTTGCTCTTGCTCAGAAAGATGGATCTCTGTTTTTCAAAAACCATCCTCTTCCTGTGATTGTAGATGAAGTTCAGCGTGCTCCAGAATTGTTCATGCAAATAAAGCTCCTTGCAGATAGTTCTGAAGACCGAGGAAAAATCATTCTCACAGGCTCTCAGAGCTACAGGCTTTTGAGTAGGGCTTCGGATTCTCTTGCTGGCCGTGTCTGTATAATAAATATGGCTTCTCTTTCGCTACGTGAAAAATATAAAATTAATTTTAATACTGAATTTTTGCCGACAGAAGAATATATTTTAAGCCGTAAAAAAAGCCTGAAACCTTATGAAAATCTCTGGCACCACATCTGGCGGGGAAGCATGCCGGAACTTGCCGATGAATCAATTGACTGGGAATCGTTCTACCGCTCGTATATCCGCACCTACCTGGAACGTGATGTTGCAGATTTGATAAACGCAAAAAATCTTGTAAAATTCAATACTTTTATGCAATGTATTGCAGCCCGTGTGGGTGAACTTTTTAATGCCGATTCTCTTGCCCGTGATGTTGGCGTTACGAGCAAGACAATTTCTGAATGGACAAGCATTCTGGAATCCTCTGGTGTTATCAGGCTTTTACAGCCTTATGAAAAGAACGTATCAAACCGTGCTGTAAAGACCCCAAAAATCTATTTTATGGATACAGGGCTTGTTTGCTATCTTGTTGGCTGGAGTTCCAGCCAGGTTGCAATGAACGGCGCTATGTCGGGCGGACTTTTTGAGGATTTCGTTGTAAGCGAAGTTATCAAGTCATACTACAATGCTGGTCATGACACAAAGCAGATATATTTTTACCGTGACAAAGATAAGAAAGAAATAGATTTGATTATCGAAAAAAACGGTGTTCTTTATCCTATTGAAATAAAGAAATCTGCCCAGCCTTCTCTTGATATGGCAAAGAATTTCTCTGTTTTTTCAAGAATTACTGGAAAATCTGTAGGTCTGGGATGCATTCTCTGCCAGTGTGATAAAATGTTTTATCTGAGCGATGATGTTGTTTCTCTTCCAATTGAGTATCTATGAGGCTGTATGCTTTTGCATATTCTTCTATCTACCGCAAAAATGCGGTGAATAGCTTAACTTTTGACTATTATAATGCTATTTTGTGCTAATATATTATCTAAAATGGACAAAAAACGTTAAAATTGCTAAAATATTAGCAATGATACAACTTGAACAGAAAACAGCTCCGCAGATTGCAGAGAGCATTGCAAAACGTGTACAGAAGCGGAGGAAAGAACGCCATTTTACTCAGGCACAACTTGCTGAACGGGCAGGTATGAGTTTTGCTTCATACAAACGTTTTGAGCAAAAGTATGAAATAGCTTTTGATTCCATCATAAAAATAGCAATTGCACTTGGCTGTGAAAAAGATTTTGAAAATCTTTTTGCTACACCTCAGTTTTCTTCTATAGAGGAGCTTATTGCAAGTGAAAAAAATTGAACGCCTGTCCGTATTTTTTAATAACGGAAATCAAAAACGCCTTGTTGGTACACTGGCTCTTTATAAAAATAGATTTGCGGCATTTTCATATTCTGATGAATGGCTTTCTTCTGGATTTTCAATTTCGCCATTCTCTTTACCGCTTGAAAAAAAAGTCTTTATACCAGAATGGGAGCCATTTTATGGATTGCACGGTATTTTTAACGACAGTCTTCCTGATGGGTGGGGACGACTTTTGGTTGACCGCATGCTTTTGCGGGAAGGCATTGCCCCTGAATCTCTTTCTGTTTTAGATAGACTTGCAATTGTTGGCTCAAATGGTATGGGAGCTTTGGTATATGAGCCAGAATCTTTTCTTTCGGATTCCTCGGTTCTTCCCTTTGATTATGATGAGATTTGTGATGAATGTGAACGAATTTTTAATTCAGAACTTTCTCAAAGTAGTAATGTAAATCTTGATTCTATTTTTGCCGCTGGTGGTTCTTCTGGTGGTGCAAGACCAAAGGTATTTACAAAAATAGATGGAGAGGATTGGATTGTAAAATTTCCTTCAAGTGTAGATTCAAAAGAAATTGGCAGACAGGAATATGAATATAATTGCTGTGCAAAAAAATGCGGAATTACAGTGAATGATTTTAAGCTGTTTTCTTCAAAAAAATGTTCGGGATATTTTGGAACAAAAAGATTTGATAGAAATTTTCTTGGGAAAAAAAGAGTTTTGATGGCAAGTGCATCAGCTTTGCTTGAAACTAGCCACAGAATCCCGAATCTTGATTATAATACTCTGCTTCTTCTTACTTTGCAGATTACAAAGAATAGTTTAGAAGTTGAAAAACTCTTCCGTCTTATGTGCTTTAATGTGTTTGCCCATAACCGAGATGATCATTCAAAGAATTTTTCATGGTTATATGATGAAGCTGAAAGTCAGTGGATTCTTTCTCCTGCGTATGATTTAACTTACAGTAATTCTATAAATGGAGAACATGCAACAACAATAAGCGGCGAGGGAAAGATTCCTTCTATTGAAAATATTATGGCAGTGGCTCAAAAAAATGGAATTAAGCAGTCAAAAGCCAGGGAGATTACGGAAGAAGTAAAAGCTGTAGTTTCTGAGAATCTTTCGGAATGGATTAAATAGTTTCGAGCGGCAGTAAATTTTGATTTTTGTACTCCAAACTTACTGTTAAAAACAAGTTGAAATATTGAAGCTGATAAGATATAATGGAATTTATGAATTCACCAGCAGAAATAGCAAAGTTATATGTAGATATTGGTGCAAGTAAGTCAAAGCTGCCTACAGGGCGCATGCTTATGCTTGCTGTGTTTGGCGGACTTTTTATTGCTATGGGCGGACTTGGAAGTTCCATCGCTTCTTTCGGGGTACAGCCACAGGCAATCGGTCGCATTTTGGGTGCCCTTGTATTCCCTATCGGTCTTATGATGATTCTGGTAGGCGGTGGAGAGCTTTTTACAGGTAATAGCCTTATTATTATGGCAGTCCTTGATAAGCGCGCAACCGTAAAGGGATTGATCCATAACTGGGTTATCGTATACTTGGGTAACTTTATTGGCGGTCTGACAATTGCATTAATCGTTGCCTTTTCTGGCTTGTTTGAATATTTTGACGGTTCTATGAAGCAGATGGTCATAAACGTTGCCGTTACAAAAGTAAATCTTTCATTCATTCAGGCTTTTTTGCGTGGTGTATTGTGTAATTTTATGGTCTGTATAGCAGTTTGGGCAGCTGTTTCTGCCGCAGACATTATGAGTAAGATTGCAGCCATGTTCCTGCCTATATTCCTGTTTGTTCTGTGTGGATTCGAGCACTGCGTAGCAAACATGTACTTTATTCCTGTAGGCATTCTTTCTTCTGTGCTCAACGGTATTCCAGCTGGAGACATGAGCCTTGTGACATTTATTGTAAAATTCTTTGTATGCAATCTTGTACCTGTAACTCTTGGTAACATTGTCGGTGGTGCGGTAATGGTTGGCATTGGTTACTGGTATGTATATATCAAGTTAAAGAGGTAGATTTGAAGCACAACTGGGGCAGATGCATCTTTGTTTTTGCAGCAATTCTGCTGCAGTTGTGTTATCCTGCTATTTGTTTGGAAACTGCTTCATCGGAAACGGTTCCAAAAGGAATAGCAAACCTTCGTTTTTTCCAACAGGCATATCCTGACATTTCCTTTCAACGCAGTTACGACAGTACCGTAGGTGACTGGCTCATTACCCTTGTTATTCCAGAAAAAAATAATAAAAAACGTATAGTTTCTTTTTACTGGGCAGATGGTGCATTACTTCCAAAATCCGAACTAAAAAATAAAGCCTATTATGATTCTATCCTTTATAAATACCCGCTGATACTGGAAGACCCTGCTGAGTTTTCGGAAGAAAAGAAAGCTCTTGTAAAACAATTGAACTCTGAGGAAAACTTAAAGCACGAATCGGGAACAGCGATGTTCTTTTTTGATGCCGTTTACGATGCATCTTCAAGGAGCTCTCTTGAACAGCATTTGGTAAAAGTGACGTTTTTGGGTAAGCGTGCTACTGTTCATGAACGCATTCAGGCTCCTCTTGAGCGGGTTGAAAAGCGAATTCTTTCACTTTCTAAATACAATAAAAAAATGAAAGAATTCGTGGATGAACTAAAGTCTTCGGATGCGTATTACTGGCGTATAATTGCTGGAACAAGCAGAAAATCTTTTCATAGTCTTGGAATTGCATTGGATATTCTTCCTGTAAGCACTCACGGAAAGCAGATTTATTGGGGCTGGGCAAAAGATAAATATCCTGATTCGTGGATGCTTGTTCCTCTTGAAAAACGCTGGATTCCACCTGCACAGATAATAAAAATCTTTGAAGAAGAAGGTTTTGTTTGGGGTGGTAAGTGGCACATTTATGACAATATGCATTTTGAATATCGTCCTGAATTAATTTTGTTTAGGGATGGAATGTGAGCTGTTGACTTATATGACAATTTTCCTAAAAATATTTTGAAAATATGATAAATAAATGAAAATTTAAAACAATAATGAATAAAAACTTCTATTAGATAATTTTTTCTGCTAGAATAAAAGTATGCAAGTTTTATCTAAAAAAAGGTCGGCCTTTGGCTCTTTTGAATTTTATGCGAGTGCATTAAAAATAGCTGTTCCTGTCATGGCACAGCTTTTAATTCAAAATCTTGTATCATTAATTGATAATTTCATGGTGTCGGGACTTGGGGATGTAAAAATGTCTGGTGTAAACATTACTGGACAGATAATCTTTATGTTCATGGTGCTTTCAAACACAATTTGTGCCAGTGGCGGCATCTTTATGACGCAATATTCTGGAGCAAAAGATAAAGCTGGAATGAGGCAGGCGTTCTGCTTTAAGCTTTGGGCAAGCTTTTTTATTTTTTTAGCTTACATTGCCCTGTGTTTTTTAATTCCGCGCCAGGTTTTGAGTTTTATGGTAATTGGAAACTCTCAGGCATCATCTATTCTTGATGAAGGTGTAAAATACATGCGGATTATGGGCTTCATGGGATTGCCTTGGCTCATTTCTGCGATGATTGCATCTTCTTTAAGGGATATTGGCGAAGTAAAAATTCCGCTTGTAATTTCCATAATTGCAACGCTCGTAAATACAACTTTTAACTGGCTTTTAATTTATGGCCATCTCGGATTTCCACGGCTTGAAGTACGGGGTGCGGCAATTGCAACTGTAATTGCCCGCTCTGTTGAAGTCGTGTTTTTTATTGCCTATCTGGTAATTAAACGGCCACCATTTGTTATTAGACTTATAGATTTGTTCAAAGTGAACTTGAAGCTTTTCTGGGGGATATTCAAGAAAGCTTTGATGATAATATGTTCTGAAATGGTGTGGGCAATGTCGGAAACAATTACGACGGCTTTGTATAACGGACGTGGCGGGGCGGATGTTGTTTCGGGAATGTCTGCAAGCTTTGCAATTGCCAACCTGTTTTTTATTGCATTTTCTGGAACGTATACCGCAACGGGTGTTATAATCGGAAAAGATTTGGGTAGGGGTGATTTGGAAAAGGCACGGGATGAAAAAGTTTGGATTTTGAACGGTGCTATGATTTTTGGTATGTTCTTTACCTTGATTGGATTACTGTGTACTCTGCTTGTTCCTATTGTATTTAGAAATCTTAGCGTAGATTCTCAAACAATTTGTTCGCAGATGGTTTTTGTAATGGCTCTTTATATGCCTGTGTGGGTTTTCATAAATGCTCAGTTTTCTGTAAGCCGTGCTGGTGGTGATACAATGATGGGTATGCTTGTTGACGGAATTAGTAATCTTTTTATTGTAATTCCTGGAATTTTCTTTATGGCAAAATGTACGGCAATTGGTCCTGTTATGATGTATGCCATAATTAAATCTGTTGAGTTTCCAAAAATTATGATTGCACATTTCTGGCTTAAAAAAGAGAAATGGCTTGTAAACTTGGCGGAAAAGAAGATATGATTCCTGTAATTTCAGTAATTGGTGGGGCAGATGGTCCTACGACAATTTATTTAGCTCCTAAATGGATTGTGGGAATGCTGATTGTTTTTGCAATTGTCTTACTCGGCATTGTAATGCTCGGTCTTGCCAGAAGTCTTAAGAAGAAGAATAGAACAGTCATGCTTGTCTTCGGTGTGCTTGGCATGATTATGGTTTTGGCAGGCTTGTGTGTCATTGCGTATACGGTATGGAGCTTTTTCTTTTGGATGAAATTTATTTAGGATTGTTATGAAAAAGAAGCTTTTTATATTGCTGTTGGCTATCGGTATTTTTGCACTTGCCTTTCTACGGGTATTTCCGTCATTGTGGTTTAGTTCTTTTTCAAACAAGGGTAGGGTGTCTTTTGCAGAGTATGGTCTGAATATGGATGAAAATCTTTTTTATAGGCAGACTTACAATAACTGCGGACCTTATTCCGTAATGGCTGTGAGAAACATTCTTGTGCATGATGAACTTGATCCTGAAATGCTTGCCAAAGAAATGAAATGGCGGATTATAAAGAACCTTACTTTTCCGCAGGGTGTTGTGTCGCTGTTGTACAAGTACGATATCCGTACAAAAGAATATACGCTGTGGGCAAAGAGCGATGCTGACAAGGCTTCGTTTCTGCGTACACAGATTTTGCATGGTAAGCCTGTTATCCTTTTGATAAAAGCTCACGGTGTATTGCATTATGTGACTGTGCTTGGCTATGATAAAGAAGGTTTTATGCTCTATGATTCCATGCAGGAAAAATCTCTGGAAAATTCACGCTTTACAATAAAAGATGAAAGGGCTTCTGTTGGAAACACTTGGCTTTCTACCGAAGAGCTTGTTTCTCTCTGGAATAAGGGCGGTGTGAAGTTTGCATTTAGAAACTGGTGCATTGTTTGTGGAGTTTGAGGTTGGATAAAAAAGAAATTTTCCAGATTGATGTTGACTTTATGGAGTGGATTGACGGTTCAAAAGATGATACCGAAGATCTTTGTTTACATGGTTGGGTTTCTGTTCAGATTGGCGATTATAAAAACAATACAAACTGTACCGTAAGTGCAACTGCACTTTATCTTTTAAAGACGCTTTCTAGAAATCATGAGGAAGATAAAGAAATTCAATTACTACCGTGTTGCGGTAATACTTTTATTTCCAAAGATGAGGATGAAAATGGAGAGATTTGTGAGATTATTGGCTGTCCTTCTGGATTAGACTGGAGTGTAATGCACTGTGATGATTTTGTAAAATTAATTGTTGCAGGCGAAGAAAAAGCCGTTGTTCCATTTGAGCGATATAAGAAACAAGTCTTTCAATTTGCAGATAAAGTTTCTGCATTTTATGATTTAGCCCCTCCCAGAAATATTTATGATTATTGGGATCAAAATGGTTTTATGGCATTTAAGACAGAATGGAAAAGGCACTATGAAAAATGGAACATGCCTTGTAATGCTGTGTTTTCATCTCAGAATCATAAGTTTTCAAGAGGGGGAGTTAATGCAAATACTGTAAAGGTTTCTGAAAATATATGTTCAAAATTTCTAAAATATTTCCATAATATGTTAGGGTAGTAATTAAATCTCTAGCTACTATAATTCTTTACCACATCTTCTGCCATGGAGATTACTTTTTCTTGGATATCCTTTGGAGAAATTATTTTCATGTCAGAACCAAAGCTGAGCAGCAGGTTATAAATCCAGTCTGCCAGTGGTACTGTAAATACTGCACTTATGCTCCCGTCTTTGTGAGTACTTACTTCTGAGCAGATAAAAGTGTCCATAAGATACGATACTTTTGAAGCGGAAATTGTTGCCTTAATTTCTATAGTCGGTAACGGTTGCATGTCCTGTGCATGAGTGTTATTCTGCAATGCGGTCTTAGATGCTGCTTGCTTAGTAATATCTGCAATCTTTCCAATTATAATAAGATTGCGCATTCTGGTCAGTTTGAAAAATCGCTCTGCTTTACGTACCGTACACCATCCTTGTAAATACCAGGCTTGTCCTTTGTAGATAAGTTTCCACGGATGGACTGTACGGCTTTCTGTTTTACCGTTGCCTGAATAATAGTCAAATTTAATCTGCCGTTTATTTAAGATAGATTGTCGAAGGTTTTCAAAAATCTGTCTTACTTCACTGCCTTCAGGACTCCACGGTGCAAAATCAACTTCAATCCAGTCTGTATCTGATGATACAAGATTGGAAATTTTTTGTGCAGCCTTTGCATTTATTTCATTGGCAGAAGTTCCGCTCAGGCTGTTCAAAGCTTTTACACTTGAAACAATTGCAAGTTTTTCTTCATCGGAAAGAACTGTTTTATCAAGTGTGTAACTTTCAGAAATGGCAATGCCGCCATTGTGTCCTTTTACAGAATAAATGGGAACTCCAGAAACAGAAAGGGCTTCTACCCACCTGTAAATTGTGCGTGTAGAAACCCCGAAACGTGTCGCCATCTCTTTGGCTGTTACCTGTTTTTTATCAATGAGAACATAAACAAATTCAAAAAGCTGATCTATTTGCATGGAACATTACATATTTTAAATGGCGTAAGGTAAATAATCAAGATGTTAAACTTGTTTGTTTACCTTACGCCTTTTTTTATGCTATCATGGCAAAAGTATGACGAAATTAACAAGTTCAAAGAAACATAAAGATGTTTCTGCAATTGGTTCAATAATTCTTATTGTTCTTATTTGTGGTTCAACTTCTTCTTTGGTTTTGCAATATCCAAAGAGTATTTGTAGTTGGGTATTATTTTCTATTTTATTACTGCCAGGTTTTGTGATTGCAAGCGTAATTTTAAGAGTGTCGTTCTGCCATTACATTTCTTTTGATGATGAAAAAGGCCTTGAGTATTACGATGGCATTTTCAGAAAAAAATGTATTCCCATCTCTTCCCTTGAAAGCGTGCTTTTTTTCGAGAATGGCATTTCTATAGGCTACAAAGATATTGTTGATGGAACTGAAAAGTTAAAAAAGCTTAACGTGCCTGTGGATTTTGAAGATATAGAGATTTTTGCGGAGTGGTTGGACAGTCATGCAAGAAATCTTAATGAGGAACGTACCTTGAAGGTCAAGGCTGATTTTGAAAAGGAAAACAGCGATTTATCGGAAGGAGAATGGGTAGATCTTATTAAACGACTCTTAGTGATTGGTCGTGTAATGACCTGGCTTGGAATTGCGATTGCAATATTCTGTGTGGCTGGCATTTTCTTTAACAACACTGTGGAAAAGATTTCGCTTTTACTTTGTGTTGCCTATCCTATAATTATTATTGTAAGTCTGCGTCTTTCTCATGGGCATTTAATGTTGTGTGGAAATGCTGAAAGTTTGTATCCAACAATGGAACGGCCATTTTTTTCATGTGTATGTGTGCTTGCAGCAATTGGTTTTATTAGGGTTGAGTATGTGTATGAAGTTTCAAAAGTGCTGAAATTTTCTTTTTTGCTCACAGTTGTGTTTTTGGTATTGTATTACTTTTGTGCTTCTGAAAATGAAAGAAAATTGCCTGAAAAACTTTGGGAGAAAATTCTAGTAGGGGTGATGGGGCTGTTTTTATTTTTCGGGTACGGTTTTGGAACTACTGTAAACATAAACTCTGTTTTTGATAAGTCAACACCACAAGTTTACGAGGCTACGGTTTTAAGCCAAAGAAAGTCATCTGGCAAACATACTTCATACTATTTGACTGTTAGCCCTTGGATTGACGGCATGACAGAACAAAAAGAAGTTTCTGTCGGTAGCACTGTTTATAAAAGTGTAAACGAAGGCGATGTTGTCTTAATCAGATTGCATGACGGTAAACTTGGGATACCGTGGTTTTCTGTTGGATCTGCAAATAAATAAAGCTTGCTTAAACAGATGCAATCATGATACGTAACAGCTTTTATGCAGTGCACAGCGTGGATTAAATTCTGCACCGCAGTTTTTGCAGGCGGTGATGCAGCTGTATTCTTCATAAGAATAAAGTGTTCCGCATACACCGCACATAACGCTTTCTGGTTGTGTCTGTTTTACTGGTGAAAACAGATGGTCTTCTAATTCATCATGACATTTGTAGCAGGCATAAAGTTTGTTGCATACACCGCATCTGTTTGCAATAACATCAAGCTTAGTGTGATAGTGTTCGCATCTGCCTTGGTCATCTACGAGTTTTCCGAAAATTCCTTTTGAAGTCATTCTGAGTTTCATGATGATTTACTATAACATAAATGGGCCTGTTCGGAAACCCAATGGTTTCCGAACAGGCCTTGCATTTTTTCAGGCTAAAGCCTTGCAAAAATGCTGTTTTTTTTAGGTTGCTGATTCGGAAACTGAAGTTTCCGAACAGCTCTAATGGACCTGTTCTGCGTAGTGCTTATTTTAAGAAAATGTGCTATTATATTTCAAAATGATATTGAATATTAGCGGAAGAACGGACATTGTACAGTATTTCTCGGACTGGATGTTTAACAGGTTTAAGAAAGGAGAAGTGTTTGTCCGTAATCCTATGTATCAGGATAAAGTAACCTGCTATGAACTGACTCCGCAGAAAATAGACTGCATTGTTTTCTGTTCAAAAAATTACGCCCCTGTACTGGAACGTCTGCATGAAATTACTGATAGGTTTCCCTGCTATTTTCAATATACAATTACTGCATACGGAAAAGATATAGAGCCGGGGGTGCCTTCTATTGATGAAAGCATTGATACCCTGTTGCGTCTTGAAAAACTTGTCGGGGCAAAACGTATTGCCTGGCGGTATGATCCTGTCCTTCTTACAAAGAAATATACCGTGCAGCAGCATTTGATTACTTTTGAGCACATGGCGGCTCGTCTTTCCGGGCATATTGACCGCTGCATCTTTAGTTTTGTTGAGCTGTATAAAAAGCTTGAGTATAATATGCCAGAACTTATTCTTTTTACGGAAGAAGATATGGCGATTCTAGCAGAAGGTTTTGGAAGAATTGCAGCCAAATATCGCATTCCTATTCAGACTTGTGCCTGCCAGTCAGATTATTCCAGATACGGCATTAATGAGTCTGGCTGTGTAACACTGCCTATTCTGGCACAAGCGACAGGGCTGGCATTTAAAAAACTGAAACATACTGGTATGCGTAATGGCTGCCGTTGCATGACCTATAATGATTTGGGGCGATACGATACGTGCATAAATGGATGCCGTTACTGCTATGCAAATCAGAATGCTGAACTTGCACGGCAGAATTTTCAACTGTATGATTCAGATGCTCCCATGCTGATTGACAGCATAAAAGAGAGTGACATTGTAACGCACTCTAAGCAGATTTCTTTTCTGGAAAACGGAAATTCACAATTGCCGCTTCCGTTTTAAAAAATAGCGGTACAAATTAAAATGGTGCAGGGCAGTTGAATTCCATTTGCTGTCCTGTGACTGGATGTGTAAAGCTTATGTATTGAGCATGAAGCATGAGCCGTTCCCCTTTAACACAAGTGCCGTAAAGTGTATCTCCTATTATTGGAATGCCAAAGCCGTGACTGTCTGCACTGGCAAGCCTTAGCTGATGTGTGCGACCTGTGTGCGGAATAAACAGTACTCTTGTAACTGCTCTGCGATTTCCATCTGGGGAGGTGTAATCTTCTACATTCAGGCATTTCCATTGCGTTATGGCTTTTTTACCATAGACTTCATCCCATATCTGATGAGGGCGATTATCTATGTCCAGTCGGAAATATAATTCTGACTGACCTTCTTCTGGAATGCCTTTTTTTGCAAGAACGCCGTCAAGAAGGGCTATGTACTGTTTTTTTACAAGACCGTCTTCAAACTGGCGGTTGAGATTTTTATGTGCTTCTTTTGTAAATGCAAGGATTAAAAGCCCACTTGTTTCCATGTCCAGTCTATGTACGGCTGGTTGCTCTATGCATTGTGGAAAAAGTCTGCGTACTCTGTTTACAATGCAGTCCTGCTTGTCTGGTCCCCTGCCTGGCACACTTAAAAGACCGCTTTGTTTATTTACTACTATAATATGTTCATCTCTGTATAGAATTTCTAAACCCAGCATTGACGGCAGGATGATTCCGCACCGCTCGCTACATGGCGGGCATGGTTCTGCATTGTTGTGGATGTCGCTATTATTATTATTATTTGCTTTTTCGTAAAATACTTCGCACATACTTAATGGCGTTAGATTGTGACTGTATGCATAATGCAGTAATTTTGGTGCACAACATTCCCCTGTACCAGTGGGCGGTAGTGCTCCGTTAATTCTTTCTTGGCAGATAGCAGTTAAAGTTTTTGTGCTGCCGTCAGCACATTTAAATGAATACAAATTATACACATTTTGCAAAGATTCAGTTGTCAGCTTTTTCCGTTCTTGAAGGTAGGATTGTTCTTGTTCGGAAGGCTGATTTTTTTTATCTCTTTTTTCTTTTAGCTCTTGAATTTGGGCTGTGAGTTCGTGAATGCGTGCATCATTTTTTGCAAGGGCTTGTGTAATTAATTCTGGAGCAACAACTGGCGGAACAAATATAAAATCTTCTATATAGTCAGTGTTTTTTTTATCTTGCTGGAACTCAATTGTATGACTTACGCCTGAAATTGTTACAAGGGAAATCTCCTTTGTGCCATCCTGATTTGTGCAGATGAGTGCACCGAGCATGATGCCTTGATTTTTTCGGGTTTCGCTTTCCCTTGCTATTGGGACAATACGGATATAACCTTCGTCTAGAAAAGAAATGAATTTTTTGCACAGTTCATGAGCTTTTTTTTGTGGAAAAGGAGGAAACATGTGTGGATTATAGCATAAAAACTGTGTCATTTGTGAACAAATCTACAAATTCTGCATGAATTTAGTGTATCATTTTGACCTTTAAAAATGTGTTGGCAGGCTAAAATTTTCTTTTTTTTCATGAATAAAAATTGGCACGGTATTTGCTTTATATAAAGTGTACGGCAAAATAAAAAGCCGTAAACGGAACTGCCCTAAAGCTTTGCGGTAGGACAGTAGAAAAATCTTAATTAAATACTTTTTTGGAGGTATATTATGAATAAACTTTCACTTCTTAACTCACTTTTTGACGATCTTAACTATGGTCTTGCAATGCCTTCCCTCGAAGCTCCTTGCTATGCTCCTGCTGTAGATGTTGTTGAACACAAGGATTCTTACGAGCTTGTAATGGACTTGCCTGGAAAGTCTCAGGATGATGTTGAACTTAGTGTAAAGGAGAACACTCTTACAATTGCTTCTAAAGAAACTGTTCCTGCTGAAAAAGGCAAGGATAAGGAAAACGATG
>CAMVEQ010000013.1:0-41693 GCA_947166545.1 uncultured Treponema sp.
TACGTTCTTTCAAAGGAAGAAGGTGGACGCCACAGCCCATTCTTTACAGGTTACCGCCCACAGTTCTACTTCCGTACAACAGATATTACTGGTACAGTAAATCTCGAGGCTGGAACAGACATGGTAAAGCCAGGTGATAACGTAAAGATCATCGGTGAACTTATTCACCCAATCGCTATGGACGAAGGTCTTAAGCTTGCTATCCGTGAAGGCGGTCGTACAATCGCTTCTGGACAGGTAACAAAGATTATTGAATAGTTTGTAATTGAACGGCAGTAATGGTCTTGATTGACCGGTACTGCCGTCCATTAGGAGTAAATAATGGCAGATGGCAAGATTCGTGTAAGACTTCGTGCATTTGACGTAGCTCTTATCGATCAGAGTGCAAAAGACATCGTACAGCAGGTTCAGAAAGCTGGTGCTAAAGTATCAGGCCCAATTCCGCTTCCTACGAGAGTTAATAAGATTACAGTTTTGCGTTCACCTTTTGTAAACAAGAAGTCACGTGAACAGTTTGAGATGAGAACTCATAAGCGTCTTATTGATATTTTTGAGCCAAGCGCAGAGGTTATGGATTCTCTGATGAAGCTTGAATTGCCTGCGGGTGTTGACGTAGAAATTAAGCAGTAAGGTTACTTATTGTTAAATTAAAGGTACGGTTCCCTTGGATCGGGAATGGCGGCCAATAGGAGATTTCAGATGAAAGGTCTGATTGCAAAGAAAGTAGGAATGACTCAAGTTTTTGACGAAAACGGAAACCTGACACCGGTAACCGTGATCCGCGTCGATCCAAATACAGTTGTTGCTACAAAGACACAGGAAAAGTTTGGCTATGATGCCGTTGTTCTTGGCGTTGATGAAATGAAGAAAAATCATGTTACAAAGCCATACGCAAATCAGTTTCCTGAGAACATTACACCAAAGCGTCAGTTGAAGGAATTCCGTGATTTTGATTCGGAAGTTAAAGTTGGCGATCAGCTCGGTGTAGAATTGTTTAATGAAGTTGCTTATGTTGATGTAACTGCAACTTCTAAAGGTAAAGGCTTTCAGGGTGTTATGAAGAGATGGGGCTTCCATGGTGGTCGTGCTACACATGGTTCTAAGTTTCATCGTGAGCCAGGTGGAACAGGAAACTGTACAACACCAGGACACAGCCTTAAGAACACAAAGCTGCCAGGACACATGGGTTTTGCACGTGTAACTGTACAGAATCTCAAGATTGTTAAAGTAGACCCTGAGTTAAAAGTTTTGATGGTACGCGGTGCTGTTCCTGGGAACAAAGAAGGCACTCTTATCGTTAAGGCTGCTATTAAGAAGTAGAGTCGAGGACTAGTATGGAAAAGAAAGTCTATTCAAAAGATGGTAAAGAACTTAGAACAATAAATCTTGACGATAAAATTTTCGGTCTCCCAGTCAACGAAGATGTTATCTATTATGCCATCACAAACGAATTAGCAAATATGCGTGTTGGTACTGCCTGCACAAAAGGCCGTGCTGAAGTTCATGGCAGCAATGCTAAACCTTACAAGCAGAAGGGAACTGGTAATGCACGTCGTGGTGATAAGAAGTCACCAATCAATGTAGGTGGTGGTACAATTTTTGGACCAAAACCACGTGATTTTACCTATTATATTCCAAAAAAGGCAAAACGCCTTGCAATGAAATCTATCTTGAGTCTTCAGGCTCAGAGTGACAGACTTACTGTTGTTGAAGATTTCACTGTTGATAGTGGAAAGACAAAGGATCTTGTAAAGATTTTAAACAACTTTGCAAAAGATACACGTACTGTTATCCTTCTTAAGGATGATGACAAGCTGATTAAACAGGCTGGAAGAAATCTTCCTAATGTTTATTTCCTTTCTTACAACAGACTTCGTGCACACGATTTGTTCTACGCAAGAAAGATTATCATGCTTGAAGGTGCTGCAAAGAATCTTTCTGATTTTTATGCTGAAAAGGAGGCTGAATAATGACATTTGAAGATGTTCTTATTGAACCAGTTCTTTCAGAAAAAGCAAATATTCTTCGTGAGCAGAATAAGTATACTTTTAAAGTAAGCCCTGACGCATCAAAGATTCAGATCAAGGAAGCTGTCAGAAAGCTTTTTAACGTTAAAGTTGTAGACTGCACAACGATTAATGTACAGGGAAAAGTTAAGAGACTTCGTGGTAGACCTGGAAGAACTTCCAGCTATAAGAAGGCAATCGTTAAGCTTGCTCCTGGTGAATCAATAAAGGTATTTGAAGGCGCTTGAGCCTTTGAATAGGAAATAAGGGGAACCATATGGCTCTTAAAGTATTTAAACCTTATACAAAAGGTACTCGTTCACGTGTTGATTTGGTTCGTGACGCAATTACAGCCGATAAACCCGAGAAAAGCCTTACACACGGTATAAAAGCTCATGCTGGTCGTGGTCAGGGCGGACGTATCTCTGTACGTCATCAGGGTGGCGGTCATAAAAGAAAGTATCGTGAGATAGATTTTAGACGTGATAAGCATGGTATTCCAGGCACCGTAAAGACTATTGAATATGATCCATTCCGCAGTGCAGACATTGCATTGATTGCTTATGCAGACGGAGAAAAGCGCTATATTATCGCTCCTAAGGGTCTTTCTGTAGGACAGAAGGTTATGTCTGGTGAAAACGCAACTCCTACTGTAGGAAATGCATTGCCACTTTCTGCTATTCCAGTTGGTTTTACAGTTCATAATATTGAGCTTACACTTGGTCGTGGTGGACAGCTTGTTCGTTCTGCTGGTGCAGGTGCCCTCGTGGCTGCAAAAGAAGGTGAATATGTTACTATTCGTCTTCCTTCTTCTGAACTTCGCCGTGTTAATGCAAAATGCTATGCAACAATTGGTGTTGTTGGTAATGAAGACCGCATGAATACAAAGCTCGGTAAAGCAGGCCGCAACAGATGGAGAGGTATTCGTCCTACTGTTCGTGGTATGGCTATGAACCCAGTTGATCATCCTCTTGGTGGTGGTGAAGGTGCTGGAAAAGGACATCATCCAGTTACTCCTTGGGGTCAGCCTTGTAAGGGTTACAAGACTCGTAACAAGAGAAAGACTTCAAGCCGTTTCATTGTTAGTCGCCGCAAGAAGTAGAGTAGGAGTTAAAAGTGTCAAGATCTGTTAAGAAAGGACCTTTCGTAGAAAAATCACTCTACAAAAAGGTTTCTGAAATGAATAAATCTTCAGCAGCTGATAAGAAAATTATTAAGACTTATTCTCGCTGCTCTACAATAATCCCAGAAATGGTAGGTAATACTATTTCTGTTCATAATGGCAAGTCATGGATTCCTGTGTATATTACAGAAAACTTAGTAGGCCACAAGCTTGGTGAGTTTGCTGCAACACGTACTTTCAAGGGACATGGCGGTTCAGATAAAGGTGCTAAATAAGGGTGGACGAAATGGCTGAAAATAAAGGTTATTCTGCAACAACCAAATTTTTGATTGCATCACCTACAAAGGTTCGTCCTGTAGCAAATGTAATCAAGAGAAAGTCTTGCTCGGAAGCTGTGGCTATTCTTGATAATATGCCTCAGAAGGGTGCTAGGCTCATACAGGGAACATTAAAGTCTGCTGTTGCTAATGCCCTTAATAAAAATAAGAAACTTGATGAAGATATGCTCTATGTTAGGGAAATCCGCATTGACGAAGGTCCTAGACTTAAGAGAGTTTGGTTCCGTGCTCGCGGACGTGCTGATCAGCTCTTGAGACGTATGTGTCATATCACTGTTGTAGTTGACGAAAAGGCGGGAAAATAATATGGGTCAGAAAGTTAGTCCTATCGGTTTACGTCTTGGAGTAAACAAGACATGGCAGTCTCGTTGGTATGCAGATCCTCGTGATTATGCAGACTATGTTTTGGAAGATATTAAGATTCGCAAGCTTGTGAATTCCCTTCCAGAATGCAAGAACGCTGATATTGCTGAAATTGAAATCGTACGTCACCCACAGCGTGTAACTATTGTAATTCATACAGCACGTCCTGGTGTGATTATTGGTGTAAAAGGTGCAACAATTGAAAAGATTAGCGCTGATATTCAGAAGCAGCTTACTAAGAAGGTTCAGATAAAGATCAAGGAAGTAAAGCGTGCTGAAGTCAATGCATCTTTGATTGCACAGAACATTGCAAGACAGCTTTCAGGAAGAGGATCTTTCAGAAAGGCTTTGAAGCAGTCTTCTGCTAATGCTATGAAGGGTGGTGCTCAGGGTATTAAGATCCGTATTTCTGGTCGTCTCGCTGGTGCTGATATGACACGTTCAGAAGAGCATAAGGAAGGACGTGTACCTCTTCATACTCTTCGTGCTGATATTGACTACGGATTCTATGAAGCTCTTACTACATACGGAAAAATTGGTATTAAGGTATGGGTTTACAACGGAATGAACTATGGTCATGAAAGAAATGAAGATGCTGGCGATGTCGTAAGAAAGCCAAGACGGGAACATTTTAATGGTGACCGCAAGTCTACCCGTGCTCCAAAAGCAAATAAAGCTGGGGAGGAAAAGTAGAATATGCTTAGTCCAAAAAGAGTAGCTCACCGCAAAGTACAGCGCGGTAGAGAAAAAGGATGTGCAACACGTGATAATCATGTTGATTTTGGTGATATAGCTCTTGTGGCTTTGGAACCAGTATGGCTCAGTGCTAAACACATTGAAGCTGCTCGTGTTGCTATTAACCGCTGCATTAACCGTCAGGGTCATATGTGGACTCGTGTATTCCCTGATAAGCCTATTTCAAAGAAGCCTGCTGATACTCGTATGGGTAAAGGTAAGGGTGCTCCTGAATTCTGGGCTGCAGTTATAAAGCCAGGTATGGTTTTGTTTGAGATTGGTGAAGTTGACCTTAAGATTGCAGAAAAGGCAATGCACCTTGCTGCAAGTAAGCTTCCAATCAAGACAAAAGTAGCGTTCCGTCCAACAGTAGAGTAAGGAGTAAGAAATGGCAGATGCAAAGAAAATAAAGAAGGCAGATGATAAAAAACTTTCTTATTCTGAACTTGTAACAAAACGGAATGAGTTAAAGAAACAGTACATGGATCTTCGCTTTCAGACAGTTGTAAGCCATGTAGATAATCCAATGCAGAAGCGTATTGTAAGACGTGAAATTGCACGTTTGAATACACTTATTCATCAGCAGGATCTGGAGAACTTCAGAAAAGCTGCTGCTGAAGCTATAGCTGCAAATAACTAGGAGCTGACCCGTGGAAGAACAGAATGTACAGAAGAAGGCTACAAAACGTTCATTCGTAGGTATCGTCACTAGTGACAAGATGGATAAAACTATCGTTGTTTCTATCGATACAAAAAAGATGGATCGCCTTTACAAAAAATATGTGACACGGACCAAGAAGTGCAAGGCGCATGATGAGAAGAACGAAGCCCACCAGGGCGACACAGTTCGCATCGTAGAATGCAGTCCAATCAGCAAAGAAAAATGCTGGCGTCTCGATTCTATTATCGAGAGAGCCAAATAAGGCAGGAGTAAAACTATGCTTCAAATGCAGTCAAATCTGGTTGTTGCCGATAACTCCGGAGCTAAATTGGTTCAGTGCATTAAGGTTTTAGGTGGATCTCACCGCCGTTATGCAGGAATTGGTGACATTGTTGTGGTAGCTGTTAAGGAAGCTATTCCTACATCTACAATTAAAGAAGGTTCAGTTCAGAAAGCGGTAATCGTTCGCGTTGCTAAAGAATACCGCCGTGCTGACGGTACATACATCCGCTTTGATGATAACGCATGTGTTATTGTTGATGCTGATAAGAACCCAAAGGGTAAGCGTATATTTGGACCTGTAGCTCGTGAGCTTCGTGATATGGATTATATGAAGATTGTATCACTCGCTCCGGAAGTCCTTTAAGGAGCTTTAGAATGGCAGTAAAATTCAAGATCCATAAGGATGATAATGTTGAAATTATTGCTGGAAAGGATAAGGGTAAGCGTGGCTCTGTAATCCGTGTTTTTGAAAAAGATAACAAAGGCAAGGTTATTGTAAGCGGTGCTAACCTTATTAAGAAGGCAATGAAGAGAAAGTCACAGCAGGATGCTGGCGGAATCGCAGAAGTAGAAGCTCCTCTTGATATTTCTAATGTAGCGCTCGTCTGCAAGAAATGCGGACGCCCTGTTAAGGCAGGATATAAACTTGACGGTGACAAAAAGATTCGCGTTTGCCGCAAGTGTGGAGAAAAACTGTAATGGAAAATTACGTACCACGGCTTAAGAAAGTCTATAAGGAAAAGTACGCCCCCGAACTGTTTAAGGAACTGGGTTATACATCAGTTATGCAGATTCCGGCAATCAAAAAGATTGTTGTTAGCATGGGTGTTGGCGAAGCTCTCACGAATAAGAAACTTCTTGATGCTGCAGTTACAGATCTCACTCAAATTACCGGTCAGAAGGCTGTTAAAACAAGAGCTAAGAAAAGTATTGCAAACTTCAAGCTTCGTGAAGGCAATGAAGTGGGTGCTATGGTAACACTTCGTGGAACTATCATGTATGAGTTCCTCGATCGTCTTATCAACGTAGCACTTCCACGTGTTAAGGATTTCCGCGGAATCAAGGCAACTGGCTTTGATGGTCACGGAAACTTCTCTCTTGGTATTACTGAACAGATCATCTTCCCGGAAATTGATTTTGATAAAATCGTTAAGATTTCTGGTATGAATATCAGTATTGTAACCAGTGCTAAGACTGACAACGAAGCTCGTGTTTTGTTGACTAAGTTTGGCATGCCATTTAGAAAGTAAGGAAAAATTTCATGGCAAAGAAATCAATGATTATCAAATCACAGAGGACGCCTAAGTATGAAACACGCCGTTACAATCGGTGCCAGATTTGTGGACGTCCACACGGATATTTGCGGAAGTTCAAGATTTGTCGTATTTGTTTCCGTAAATTGGCTAGCGAAGGTCTTTTACCAGGCGTTACAAAATCATCTTGGTAGTGACAGGAGAATATAAATGGCAGCTTCAGATCCAGTAGCAGATATGCTTGCAAAAGTCCAGAATGCGGCAAGAGCCGGTCACGAAAAAGTAGATGTACCTACTTCTAAGATGAAACTGGAAATTGTTAAAATCTTGAAAACTGAAGGATATATTAAAAACTTCAAGAAAGTTCAAGATGATGACGGACACAGCATTATTCGCATTTTTATGAAATATGACAGCGCTAACGAACCGGTTATTCATGGAATGAAAAAGATTTCTACACCAGGTCGTCGCGTTTATTCAGGCTATAAAGATTTGCCACGTGTTTACAACGGATATGGCACTTTAATCGTTTCAACATCAACTGGTGTTACAACTGGCAAGAAAGCATCTGAAAAGATGGTTGGCGGCGAGTTGATTTGCACTGTATGGTAATAGGGAGGGAAAGATGTCTAAAATAGGTAAGCTTCCTGTATCTATTCCTGCAGGTGTAACAGTTTCCGTAGCTGATGGTCTGGTAACAGTAAAAGGACCTAAAGGTGAATTAAAGCAGGATTTCAACAGCTCTCTTGTATCTGTTGAGGTAAAAGGTACTGAAGTTATTGTTAAAACAGTAGTTGACAGTAAGCCTGCAAATGCAGCTCATGGTCTTTACCGTAATCTTATCCACAATATGGTAGTTGGTGTTTCTCAGGGCTATACAAAGTCTCTGATTATTACTGGTGTTGGTTATCGTGCAGAAGTGCAGGGTAAAACCCTTGTTTTGAACCTGGGTTATTCAACAGACTTTATTGCTTCAATTCCTGACGGACTTACTGTTACTGCTGATAAGGAAGGTAAGGTTACTGTTGCTGGTATTGACAAGCAGAAAGTTGGTGAGTATTGTGCCGAAATCCGCAAGTTGCGTGCTCCAGAACCTTATAAGGGAAAGGGTATTCGGTATGAAACTGAAGTTATTAGACGTAAAGTCGGTAAGACCGGTGTTAAATAAGGTTGGTTGATATGTTGAAGAAACTCAGTGATAAACAAAGAAAACGCTTGCACAGAAAGATTCACATCCGTAAGTCTATTTATGGAACTGCAGAACGTCCTCGTATGACTGTGTTTAAGAGCGGCCGCAATCTTTACGTACAGGTAATAAATGATGATGAAGGCAAGACTCTTGCTTCCATCTCAACTCTTGAAAAGGATTTTATTGCACTTAAGGCTAACGTTGATAGTGCAACAAAACTTGGAGAGGCTTTGGGTTCTCGTCTTAAGGACAAGAATATTACAAAAGTGGTTTTTGATCGTAATGGTTATCTTTATCATGGCGTTGTAAAAGCCCTTGCTGATGCTACCCGCAAAGCCGGGATTGAATTCTAGGAGTGGCTATGGAAGAACGCAGAAACCACAATGATAGAAAGCCTCAGGATGAATTCGTAGAAAAACTCGTAAAATTGACACGTACTTCTGTTACAAAGAAGGGTGGACGTAAAATGTCTTTCTCTGCTTTGACTGTTGTAGGTGATCAGAAAGGTAGAATCGGATACGGATTTGGTAAGGCAAATGATGTTACTGAAGCTATTAGAAAGAGTATAGATAAGGCAAAGTCAAATCTTGTAACTCTTCCTATGAAGAACGGTACACTTCCTCATGAAGTAATCGGAACTTATAATAGTTCTTCAGTACTTTTGAAACCTGCTTGTCCTGGTACAGGAGTTAAGGCGGGTGGACCAGTTCGTGCTGTTATGGATGCCGCAGGAATTACAGATGTTATTTCTAAGTCTCAGGGCTCAAGAACTTCTGTTAACGTAATACGCGCAACATTTGATGCTGTTTCTAAAATGATGAATGCTGGCAATGTTGCTGAGAACCGCGGTAAATCTTTGAATGATTTGTGGGGCTGATAATATGGCAAAGAAATTACGTGTTACACTTGTAAGAAGTACCATTGGACAGAAACCTGAAAAAAAGGCAACAGTCCGCAGCCTTGGTCTGAAGAAGATTAATTCTTGTGTAGAACATGAGGATAATGCTTCTGTTAGAGGAATGATTCATTCCGTAGAGCACCTTGTAAAGGTTGAGGAGATTGACTGATGTCTGATTTTGAATTGCATGCACCTGAGGGAGCAAATAAAAAAAGACGTATCGTTGGACGTGGTTCTTCATCAGGACGCGGTACAACAGCTGGAAAGGGTAATAAAGGTCAGCAGTCTCGTTCTGGAGGAAAGACTTACGTAGGTTTTGAAGGTGGACAGATGCCTCTGTACCGCCGCATTGCTCACCGTGGTTTTTCTAATGTAGCATTCAAGAATGAATACGAGATTGTAAATCTTCGTGACTTGGAAGCTAAGTATTCAGATGGCGAAACAGTAGACAAAGAGTCTCTTATTTTGAAAGGTTTGCTGGGCAAAGCCACTTCTCAGATTAAAGTTTTGGGAAATGGTGATGTTTCTAAAAAGCTCACTGTAAACGTTGATAAAATTTCTGCTTCTGCAAAAGCTAAGATTGAAAAGGCTGGCGGAAGTGTAAAGGCTTCTTGTGCTGATGATAAAAAATCAGAAAAGAAAGCTGAAAGAGAAGAAAAGTAAAAACGTTGGAGTGATACATGGCAAACAATCCTGTTGTAAATATGTTCAGAGTTAAAGAGTTGCGTGATCGCATGCTCTTTACATTGCTTATTCTCGCAGTATTTCGTCTTGGTAGTGTTTTAACAATACCAGGCATTGATGCAACCTTGCTTCTGCAGTACTTCAATAATCTTGCAAGTGGTGCAGAAAGCGCGTTTGCCAGTTACATGGACTTTTTTGCCGGCGGTGCCTTTGAAAGATTTTCTGTGTTTATGCTTGGTGTAATGCCTTACATTTCAACACAGATTATCATGCAATTGGCACTTGTCATATTCCCGTCACTCAAAAGAATTGCTCAGGAAGAAGGCGGTCAGCAGAAGGTAGCATGGTGGACAAGAGTAGGTACTATTTTTGTATGTCTTATTCAGTCTTATGCTCTTACTGTGTATGCTGACGCCATTAATCAGCAGCAACCTGGTGCAATTATATTTGATAACAAAGTCTATTTTAACTTGCTTGCTATTCTTACAGTAACCACAGGATCTATGATTACTGTATGGCTTGGTGATCAGATTACTGCTCATGGCATTGGTAACGGCATTTCTATGTTGATTTTTGCTGGTATCGTTGCCCGTATACCAAGCGCAGTGTATGAATTGGGAAAGAGTGTTTCTAACGGAGATATAAATATTGTTTTCGTGATCGTAGCACTCTTTATGTATGTTGCAATTATCGGATTTGTTGTATATGAACAGTCTGGAGAACGTAAGATTCCTGTTCATTACGCAAAACGTGTTGTAGGACGCAAAATGTATGGTGGACAGAGTACATACATTCCGTTTAAGATTAATCCTTCTGGAGTAATCCCTATAATTTTTGCATCTGCATTTTTAACATTCCCTCTTCAGCTTGCTAACAGCCTTTCTAATAGAGCAACTTGGCTCATGAAGGTTTCAGCTGTACTTAATCCGCTTGGAATTTTGTATAATATTATCGAAGTTTTGTTGATTATATTCTTTGCATACTTCTACACTCAGGTAACCCTGAACCCTACTGAAATCGCAAGAAATATTCGTGAAAACGGTGGTTCTATTCCCGGAATCAGAACAGACAAGACTGAGGAATATCTACAGAGGGTGCTTAACCGTCTGATACTTCCTGGCTCATTGTATCTGGCTGTAATAGCTGTATTACCAACAATCATCCAGATTATATTTAAGTTTCCTGCATCAATTGCAATGTTGATGGGTGGAACTTCTCTCTTAATCTTGGTTGGTGTTGATCTTGATACGATGTCTCAGGTTGAGGCTCTTCTTAAGATGCATCATCATGATGGACTTACAAAGAAGGGATTAAGACCTAGAAGTCTTTAAAAAATTAAAGAATTCTATAATAAGGTCTAGATTAAAATTAGTAAAATGTGTTATATTAGGACACCCACTTATATAGAAAGTGGCACGTTAGATTGTAATTCATTGCGAATTGCCATGATTTAACGTGTGGTCTTAATCTAATACATTTTTCTGGGGGACTTTTATGAAAGTAAGAACCAGCGTAAAGCCCATTTGCGACAAGTGCAAGGTTATTAAGAGAAACGGAATTATTCGTATTATCTGTGTAAACCCAAAGCATAAGCAGAGACAGGGTTGAGGAGTAACTGATGGCTCGAATTGCGGGAGTTGACCTCCCAAATAAGCATGTCAATATTGCATTGACATATATTTATGGTATTGGCCGTTCAGCAGCAAATCATATCTGTGAGATTACAAAGATTGATCCAAACACGATGATTAATGATCTTTCAGAAGATGATTTGGCAAAAGTTCGTAAGGCAATTGATGATAATTACAAGACAGAAGGACGCTTGCGTTCAGAAATTGGTTTGAATATCAAACGCCTTATTGATATTGGAAGCTACCGTGGTATGCGTCATGCTAGAGGTTTACCTGTTCGTGGTCAGCGGACTCGTACAAATTCTCGTACTCGTAAGGGTAAGAAGAAGACCGTTGCTAACAAGAAGAAGGCATAGTACGGAGGTAACTGATGGCAACTGCTAAGAAAAGAAAGGAAAAAAAGAGTGTTTATGAAGGTAATGTCTATATTCAGGCTAGCTTTAATAACACTATCGTAACAATTACAGATCTCAGAGGAAATGCTATCGCTTGGGCTTCTTCTGGTGGATTAGGATTCCGCGGAGCTAAGAAATCAACTCCGTTTGCAGCTCAGTCAGTAGCAGAAACAGCAGTTCAGAATGCTGCAAGCTATGGTTTGCGTGAGGTACATGTATTTGTAAAGGGACCTGGAATTGGTCGTGAAAATGCAATTCGTGTTCTTGGTACATTGGGTCTTAAAGTTAAGTCTATTTCAGATGTAACACCAATACCTCATAACGGATGTCGTCCTCGCAAGACTCGCCGCATGTAAGGAGATTAGTACAATATGGCAAGATATACAGGTCCTGTTTGTAGACTTTGTAGAACAGAACAGAATAAATTGTTCCTTAAAGGTGAACGTTGCAAAAGCGATAAGTGCCCTATTAATAAGAAGCGCACTGCTCCTGGAAAGGATCCAAAAGATCGTGCAGGAAAACGCAGTGAATATGGTCTTCAGTTGCGTGAAAAGCAGAAGATTAAGAGAATTTATGGTATGATGGAAAAACAGTTCCATATTACTTTTGAAAATGCTCTTAGAATGTCTGGTGTAACAGGTGAAAACCTTATTCGTTTGCTTGAAAGCCGTCTTGATAATGTAGTTTTCAGAATGCATTTTGCTTCTTGTCGCAATCAGGCTCGTCAGCTTGTTCTTCACAGACACGTTATGGTTAACGGAAAAATTGTTAATATCGCTAGCTATCAGGTAAAGCCAGGTGATGTTATTGAAGTGAAGGAAAGAAGTAAGAAGCTTTCTGTTGTTCAGGAAGGTCTTAAAGAAGTTTCAAAATCTGGCTCTGCTTCATGGTTGACGATTGATGAAGATGCTGTAAAGGGTACTTTTGTACAGTATCCACGTCGTGAAGAAGTTACAGATCTGGCAGACGTAAAAGAACAGCTCGTAGTTGAGCTCTATTCTAAATAATAATCAGAGCTCTATTACGTAAAAGAATGGCTCTTAAGAGCTTAATTCGAAAAATAAGGAGTTCAGATGGCTCGCAAAAATCTGCTTAAAGGTTTTAAAAAACCAAAGGGAATTACATTTGAGCATCTCGAAACTAATCCGAACTATGGAAAATTTACTGCATATCCATTTGAACCTGGATTTGGTACTACGGTAGGAAATACTCTCCGTAGAGTACTGTTATCTTCTATTCAGGGGTATGCAATTTCTTCTGTTCGTATTACTTCATACGATTCAAATGATGTTCCTCATGTTATTTCTAGTGAATTTGAGAAAATCCCAGGTGTCAGTGAAGATACTATGGAAGTCTTGAATAGCTTGAAACAGATTCGTTTGCGCTTGCCGCGGGATGTTGAACAGGATACATTCCTCTTTGAGTTTAAAGGTTCTGGAACTATTAAGAGTGATAACTTCGTAAAAGAAGGTCAGCTTGAGGTTATGACAGAAGGGCTTGAAATCTTTACAATGATGGAGGGCTCTCGCCTGGATATTGAAATTCAGGTTGACCTTGGAAGAGGTTATGTTCCAGCGGAAGTAAATAGTGCATACATTGAAGTTGTTGGAACAATTCCAATGGATTGTATTTTTACACCTGTACCAAAGGTTAAATATTCCATTGAACCTTGCCGTGTAGGTCAGCGAAACGACTATGATAAATTAATTCTCGAGATTTGGACTGATGGATCTATAAAACCTGAAGACGCTTTGGCAGAAGCAGCAAAGATTGCAAAAGATTATTTTTCTATCTTTGTAAATTTCAATGAAGATGAATATTCTTCTGGTGAAGATTTGGATGAAGGCGATGAAATGATTCGTAAGCTGCTTAATACTCCTGTAGAGGAGTTGGAGTTGTCTGTACGCAGTTCAAATTGTCTCAAGAATGCTAATATTCACACTATTGGTGAATTAACTAAGAAAACTGAAGAAGACATTACAAAGACTCGTAACTTTGGAAAGAAGAGTCTTGAGGAAATCAAGACAAAGCTTGAAGAACATAATCTGACTTTGGGAATGACTGATTACAGCCATCTAAAAGATGTTAACTTCCGTAAAAATAAGGACGAGAACGAATGAACCACAGAAATGGATTTAATCCGCTTTCACGTACAACAGCCCATCGTCGTGCAATGTCACGAAACATGGTAACATCACTCTTTAGATATGAGCGCGTTACTACAACAAAAGCAAAGGCTCTTGAAGTACGCAAGGCAGCTGAAAAACTTATCACACGTGCAAAAGTTGATAGTGTTCATAATAGAAGAATTGCCGCTAAATTTATTGCAGATGAAAAAATTCTGAATAAATTGTTCACAGAAATTGGACCTCGTATGAAGGATCGTAATGGTGGATATACTCGTGTATTGAAACTTGGTTTCCGTCAGGGCGATGCTGCAGATGTTGTAATTTTGGAACTTATTGATTATAAACTGCCAGAACCTGAAGAAAAAGATTCAAAGGCAGATAAAAAAGTTTCAGCTCCAAAAGCTGAGGCCGCAAAGGAGTAAGATATGTCAAAAGCACATCGTGGAACAGGAATCCGCAAAGAGCCAAATCATGGCCGCGGAAAATGCGCTATTTGCGGTACTGAGCAGATCAAGGTTCTGTATGAACAGGATGTTGATGGCAATAAGGTAAAAATTTGCAAATTTTGTAAAGCAGCTTTAAAGAATAAAGCTCGTGTAGAGGCTAGAGCCGCAAAGAAAGCTGCTCCTGCTTCAGAAGAAAAAGCAGAAGCATAAATAATATAAAATGCTTCGTTAGCCACCCTTTTATGACAAGGGTGGCTCTATTTTTTATATATTGATTATATAAAAATATAAAATTATTACATTGAAAAATCTGTGCCTAAATAGATTTCTCGAGCTATTTCAGAATTTAATATTTCTTGCTTATTTCCTTGTATAACTATTTGACCAGAAGATATGATTATTGCTCTATCTGTTATTTCAAGGGTATCGCGGACGTTATGGTCTGTAATAAGAATGCCTATTCCTTTTTTTGAAAGTAATTTAATTAATTTTTTTATATCTGCAACAGCAATAGGATCAATACCTGCAAAAGGTTCATCAAGTAATAGGAATTTAGGTTGAATTGCAAGAGATCTTGCAATTTCTGTTCTACGGCGTTCTCCTCCAGATAGAGTATATGCTTGTTGTTTTCGTATTTTTTGAATAGAAAATTCTTCGATTAATTCTTCAAGTTGCTCTTTTTTTTCTTTATCAGATAAGTCTTGCCGTGTTTCAAGTATAGACCAAATATTTTCTTCAACTGTTAGTTTTCTAAACACTGAAGGCTCTTGGGGAAGATATGAAATACCTAATCTTGCCCTTTTGTACATAGGCATCTTTGTTATAAGTTCGTCATCTAGAAATACATTTCCATCCGTTGGCTTGTAAAATCCTACAATCATGTAAAATGTCGTTGTTTTTCCGGATCCGTTAGGACCTAAAAGACCAAGAACTTCGCCTGTTGTCATTGAAAAATCAATCCCTTGAACAACCTTTTTATTACCAAATGATTTATAAAGTGAACTTACCTGTAATTTATGAGTTTTCATTATATAAAACTTTTATCCTCTATTGTTTATTTTTTGTATCTTCTACAGAACCTCGAACACGTCCATCTAGTGTAATATCCTGAGTGTCAAGATTAAGCTCTATTTCCTGAGCTCTAAAGACATCTTTACCCTTAGAGATTTGAGGATTACCGCTTAAAAATAATGTTCTGGAATCGGTCTTATAAATAGCATGTGATCCTGTGCAGATATTATCTTTCTGCTGCATAGCAACAGAAATCTGCATGATTATAGTTGATTTATTCTGATCATAATCCATTATTTCTGCATTTGCTATGGTTTCGTTTTCTCGGTCAACAAGATGTACTGCATTCTGTAAAGTTGCTATCTCCGTTCCTCTGTCATATAATAATTGTCCACAGGTAAAATCAATTTTATTCTTTAAATTTGAACCAGAGACATTTCCTGAAGCTTCTATAAAGCGGTAATTTTCTCCAGAGAGCTCTATTACATCTGCATAAATTTCCATTGTGCTTGTGATAATACTCGCATTTCCAGTCAGTTTTGCATAATCTTTATTCTCTGAGGATTTCCCAGACATAAAATCAGCCTTGAAAATTATATTTTCTGCAATACAAATTGAACTAATTGCAAATATTACTGTCAGAATAAGAAAAAATCTTTTCATTGTCATTCCTCTTCTTCTTCCAGATGAATTGTTCCAGAAACACCAGATGCAAATTCAAAAGAATTTGTTTGTCCGTCAGCTGAAAAACATACACCTTCAATTTTCATGCTTTTCTTAGAAAGATGTACAGTTTTTGACTTATCAGATACTAATGATTTTTTTTCAGAATTCCATTTAAGTGCTGTTGCTAGAATGTCAGATTCATTTTTTATATCGGTTATGTGTATATCATCATAGAGTGTAAAGATATTTTTATATGTCTGCATTCCCAATAGTCTGCAAGAACCTGTCAGTTCTCTCTCATTACTGGTATTCCAAAAATCAAAAGAAGCTTGTTTTGCGTAAGATATATTTGAAGTATACTGTTCAATTTTTTCTGCGGAAACAGAAACTGTTACCTTATTATTTTCATAACGATTAAAAATAGCCGTTTGAAAAGAAAGTTCAGGACTACTGTGCAGAGTTTCTTTTTTCGTAACCTCGTAATTTAAAGAACATGATTCTAGCATTGTAAAACTTAGTAAGAAAAATAAACTTCTGCAAATAAGCTGACCTTTAACCATGAATATTAAAAAGAAAGTCCTTCATGATAGGCTATAGCTGCCTGAATAAAAGAATCAAACAAAGGATGAGGCTTTGCTGGTCTACTTAGGAATTCTGGATGATACTGTACACCCACTCCCCAAGGATGATCATTCCACTCAAATGCTTCTACCTGATTATCATCAGCAGCAAGTGCTGATGTTATGAGACCATGAGAAGTCATATCCTTTGTATATCTGCGGTCGAATGTATATTTTGAGCGGTGGCGTTCAACTACAGAAGTTGAATTATATATAGAATAAAGTTTTGTCTTTTCTATAATTGAAACTTCGCTTGCTCCAAGCTTCATAACACCTGCAGATGGAGCAGATTGTTCTTCCGGAAGGCTTATGACAGGATATTTTGAATTCTGCATGAATTCTGTTGTATCTGCATCTTCCCAGTTGCACAAATGGCGTGCTGTATCAATTGCCATCAGCTGCATTCCAAGATCTATGCCTAAGTATGGAATTTTATGCTCTCGGGCATATTTTACGGTAGAAAGTAATCCAAGGAATCCTCTTTGTCCATAATTGCCAGGAATTACAATGCCATCAACAGTTTTGAAGATTTCATCAAAGTTTTTTGCATCTTCCAATGTTTCGGCATCAATTTTTTTGATTGTAATTGCTGCATTATTTCCTGTAACCGCAGCATGAAACAGGGATTCCTGAACTGATTTATAGCAATTATCTAGATAATCTTTTTTACCAACCATTCCTATACATACATTTTTAGAAGGATTATTAAGTTTTTCAATAAAATTAGTCCATTGGCGAATATCTGTTGTACGATTACCTAATGAAAGCTTTTCATTTATTTTTTTATCCAACTGCTGTTCATGGAAAATTATTGGCAGTTCATAAATAGATTTTTTTACGTCGGGAGAAATAAAGACAGCCCCTTCTGAAACATTACAGAATAAAGCAATCTTTTTTTTCATGGACTCATCAACAGGAGCTTCACAACGGCAAAGTAATATATCTGGTTGAACACCAAGTTCCTGTAATTGCTTTACAGAATGCTGTGTAGGCTTTGATTTTAGTTCGCCTCCTGTAATAACAGGAATAAGTGTAAGATGTATGCTGATTGCATTATTTTTACCGACTTCTCGGATTAATTGGCGTATAGCTTCCATATAAGGAACTGCCTCAATATCTCCTACCGTACCACCAATTTCAACAATTACAACATCTGCTTTTGATGTATCACCCAGGTGGCGAATACATCGCTTTATTTCATCCGTAATATGAGGAATGACCTGTACGGTTCTTCCATTGTATCTTCCTGCACGTTCATTTCTGATAACGTTTTCATATACCTTTCCAATGGAAATGCAGTTTTCGTTAGAGAGTTTTATGCTGGTGAATCTGCTGAAATTTCCTAAGTCAAGATCGGTTTCTGCACCGTCTTCTGTAACATAGACTTCACCATGCTGGTATGGACTTATATTTCCAGCATCCACATTAATGTAAGGATCACATTTTAACATTGCAATCTTAAGTCCGCTGCATTCAAGAAGACTTCCAATAGTACTTGCTGCAACGCCTTTTCCTAAACTGGAACAAACTCCACTGGTAACAAGGATATATTTACTCATAACGTTCTATTTTCCCATTATAATAGATTTTGGTCAATAACAAGCCCTCTGATTTCCGTATTCTGATTTATAGGTATCATATTTTACGGCTGTAAGATTTCTATGATTTCAGGCTTTGAAAATTCTGGAATCCTTCTGTTTATAAATAGAACCAAAGCTGATGACAGTGTAAGAAAAAGAAGCACTCCAACAGCCTTTGCCCCATCTCCTGCAGGCATTACAAAATAACCGCATATTGCACTTAAAAAAGGAACAACCAAAGAAAGAATTCCTTCTAGAGCCTGTTTACTCTTTGGTGTCGATACCGCAACAATACTTCCTGTTCTAATAGAAAAATTTTGCGGATTTTTTGCTGTAAACTGTAAACCTCTTTTGGAACAGCCACTAGCACATTTTGCACATTCATCATTTATTACTGGCAGAACTGAAACTGAATTATCATCCTGCACCGAAACTATCATTACTCTTCTGTACATACTTTAATCGTGGAACGGAAGTTCCTTCATTCTTTTTTTACACTCGTCTGCACCAGTGGTGTTTCCAAGTTCCTCATAGCAGTCTCTCAGATTATACAGTGCATCGTAATAATATGGATTACGTGCTACTGCCTGTTCAAAAGCTTCACTTGCTGTTTCATAATCAGACTGGTTGAAATACAGTACGCCCAATGTGTTCCAGACTCTGTAATTGTCCTGATTTATAGAAAGAGCTTCGGAAGCATATTTGAAAGCTTCTGGAAAATTTTCCAGTGTATAATATATTGTAGTTAGAGATTCTAGAAGAGATTCGTCTTCTGGCTTAATTAGATATGCCTTTTGCAGAGCTGCCGTTGCAGCTTCAAGATCTCCTGCATCTCTGTAAGTTATACCGAGATTATACCAAAGAAGATAATTATCCTTTTCCATAGTAATCGCTCTTTTAAAACAGGCAATTGCTTCTTCGTATTCTCCGTGAGAGGCTAATTCTATTGCTTGGTTATTTAAAATTTCACAATTCTCAAACACTGACTTACCCCTTTATAATTATAGCAAGAATTCTGAAACAAAACAATGTTGGGACTGGAAAAACTTAAGTTTTTTGAGATTCCATAGGTTATAACTGAAGTTTTCCGACGGTTATAACCGTCGGATTTGTGATATTTGCGATGTAGTTTATAAAAACTATGTATTTATTTTTCAACGCCAGATACTACAACACCTTCTATAAAGAATTTCTGTGCAATTACAAAGATTATAAACGGCAATATGCAGGCTATCATGCTGACAGCTTGAACAAGATGTGTTTCTGTAGAATACATATTGCTGAATGAAGATAAACCTATGCTTATCGGATACTTTTCTGGATGTCCTGCAAGATATAGGAGCGGATTAAAGAAGTCATTCCATGCCCAGAAAAAATGAAATAATCCTACTGAAATGACGGCAGGAATGCACTGTGGAAGAATTATTCTGTATAGAGTTGCAACAGGTCCACATCCATCAATTCTTGCTGCTTCATCCATTTCCTTTGGAATTCCAAGCATAAACTGTCTGAGTAGGAATACATTGTAGGCATTTGCAAAAAAATGTGGCACTACAAGAGGAAGCCATGTTCCCACCCAACCGAGTTTGTAAAAGATTGTATATATCGGAATAAGCGTTACAGCGCTTGGTAGTACTATTGTTGCAATAAGAATCATAAAGAATTTGTTCTTGCCTGGAAAACTGAACCTAGAGAAACCGTAAGCAACGAAAGTTGAAGATAGAAGTGTTCCGAATGTCGTAATTATAGCATAGAACAGTGTGTTCTTAAAAAGCCTCATAAAATTTATGGCATTCCAGCCTTTTACATAGTTCTGAATCTGTAAGTCTGTTTGCCACTCATTTTCTAAAGTACGCCACTTGCCCTTCCATACAATTTCTCCTGAAGTAATACTCTCAGGATCTATGAAAACAGATTCATCCCTTCCTTTTTTTACGATGGCCAATGATTTCTTTTCCCCATTTATAGGAACAATGAATATCTCACAATCTTTGCCGTTGTAATTGAATTTTTTCGGAGATTTCGGAATTGGAGAAAGGTTAAGCGATGAAAGCTGTTCCTTACTTTTGAGAGATCCTGATATGCCGTAAAGCATTGGCATCAGGAATATTGTAAGAATAAAAAGCAGAGTTACCATAACAATAACTCTTCCCACATCATTTGCATTTTTCATTGTCATTTTGAAAATCCTCCAGTTCTTATTTTTTTTCACCTGCGTAGAAAACCCATTTTCTTGATGTTCCAAACAAGATTAGAGTAAAAATCATTCCTATAAAAAATATTACCCACGCAATAACTGCACCAAATCCCATGCTAAAGTAAGAAAATGCCTGTCTGTAGAAATAAACCATTGGAAAGTTCGTTGTTCCGTTAGGGAAACCATCACCATTGTTCATTACCATAGGAATTAGGAAAAATTGCATTAAGTTAATTACGCTTATAAGAATGTTGTAAAAAATAACAGGAGTAAGCATAGGAATTGTAACTGCTGTCATTCTCTGCCATGAATTGGCCCCATCAATTGTTGCGGCTTCATATAATTCCTGCGGTACTCCTTGTAATCCGGCTAGAAGAATTAGTATTGTATTACCGCATCCCCATAATCCTATCATTGTGTATGAGAAGTAAATCCATTTTGAACTGGAAAGCCATCTTACCCCCGGCAGACCAGATTGATTCAAAAGAATGTTGAACCATCCTGTCTGTTCATTCATTATGCCTTTCCATATTAGAACTGTTGCCACGAAAGGAACCATGCTTGGAAGATAGAATAATGCCCTGAAAAGCTTTTTTCCCAGCAAGTGCTGATTGTTTAAAAGAAAGGCTATGAAAAGAGAAAAACAGAATGAAATGGGCAGTGAAATCAAACTGTATTCAAGAATATGTGCTATGGATTTCATTACAATCGGATCTTCCAAAAATGCCCTTTTCCAGTTTGACAATCCGATAAATTTTGTAGCCTCTGGCTGTATCAAATTATAATCTAAAAACGAAAATATAAAAGACGATACCATAGGGCCAAAATAGAACAGTAAAAAGCCAACAAGCCATGGAGCTATAAATATAAGCCCCCATTTCTTTTCCCAACGCTGAATTCCAAGAACTGCATTATTCCTTTTCATATTTTTTAGGGTGATGCATTCAGGAGGAAAATGCACCACCCGTGCCTCCTTATAAAAAAATTATTTGGTTGCTGCTGCAAAAATTGCATCCAGATTTTTCTTTAATTTTTCTGCTTCGGCATCAACGTTAAGACCGTCATTGTTTGTCAGGTTTTTCCAGAATTCTGTATAGCATGTAGATGCTTCCTGGAAACTTGGCATCCATGATTCATGGTTCGGGTTGTCAGCATATTTAATGCTGTCCTTTATTACCTTTGTGTTTACTGTTACGTGTGGATATCTTTCCTTAAAGAATGTGTCAAGGAATGTGTCCTGCTTTGATGTAATTGCAGGCATTCCTCCGTAGATTTTCAGCAGGTCATCAGAAGCGGTTGTTACAAGATATGTAAGAACTTCAAATGCCTCGTCTGGATGCTTTGAATTCTTTGGAATTTCAAATGTGTCAGCATGCATTTTTGCTGTTGTCTTTCCGTTGTAAGAAGGCATAGGATATACATCCCACTGATAGTCCATTTTTGCGTATCCCGAATACCATACGTGGCACTGGAACATTGCGATTTTGCCAGATTCTCCCCAGCTTCCATTTGAAAGAATGTCTGAGTCACCGTAAGGGGCTGTTGGAATGAAATGATCTTTCCACATTCCGTTATATGTCCATTTCCATGCATCAAGCCATGCTGCTGGAATTTGTGCCTTATTACCTTCTCCTACAAAAGTACCTGGTTCGTAAAGCGTTCCGTATCCTCTTGCATCTCCCCATACAATGCCAAATCCCCACTGAACAATGTTTTCTGCATCGAAATCCGGATCGGTAGCGTCATTTCCATTTGCATCAACAGTAAGCTTCATGCCTATTCTTCGTATGCAGTCATAGTCCCATGTCCATTCCTTGCCGTTTTCATCAATATATTTGTCACCATAATTTTTAGGAGGGAGCGGAATGCCGGCTTCTTCAAAAATCTCTTTGTTGGCATAAAGATAAGACGGATAAATTCCAAATGGAAGACCTATAAGTCCATCTTCTTTGTCACGGTAAAATTCAACCATTGAAGGATCAAATTTTGTCAAGTCAAAGTTTGTCTTTTTAACAAGTGGATCAAGATCAAGCCATGCCCCTTTAAAACTATCGCGTCCTCGGATTCCTACAGGACCGCATATATCAGGAGCGTTACCACCAGAAATCTGTGTTGCAAGAGTCTGGAATGCTTGATCATTGTCTACAATTTCAAGAACAAGCTCAATCTTGTCCTGAGAAGCATTGAATTTGTCAACCACAGCCTTTTGTGGTGCAAAAGTCGGTTCGTCAGAACCTGCTCCAAGACCAACAAACCATCTGACTTTTACTCTGTCCTGTTTTTTAGATCCACAACTGGAAAGTGAAATGATAGTTACCAGTGCCATAGTCACTCCCAGTGCCATAGAGAGAATAGACCTTCGCCTAAAAGAAAAGATTTTCTTCATACATAACTCCGTTAATTATTGTTTGCGTAAACAATTTTGTTTTTTTATGTTTACGTAAACATTATAGACGTGCCTCTCTTTTACTGTCAAGTTTTTTCTTGACAAACATATAAAAGGCATATTACCATAAGTTTATGTTTACGCAAACAAATATTTAAAGGTGGAGATATAAATGATACTGAAACGTGTATATGAAACTTCAAAAGATTCCAAGAACAGAATTGCAGAAATAGAAGAAAATTTGTATATGGCAAAAAAGGGGGCAAATCTTTCATGTACTATAGACATTGATGCAAAAAAAACATTTCAAACTTTCAAGGGTTTTGGATGTGCTGTTACTGAAAGTTCTGGTTTTGTTCTTTCTTTCCTTTCTGAAGATGCACAGCAGAAAATAATGGCAGATTGTTTCAGTTCAAAAGGAAATGGATATGTCTTTGCAAGAACTCACATGAATTCCTGTGATTTTTCGCTTGATAACTGGGCCTGTGTTCAGAATAAGGATGAAACGCTTGAAAGCTTTTCTTTTAAACGCACTGACTTATACATGACCCCAGCTTTAAGACATGCTGTATGGCAAAACAAAAAGCTTTCTGTCATTGTAACTCCATGGTCACCGCCTGCATGGATGAAAACAAATAATGACATGAATAACGGTGGAAAACTAAAACGTGAATACTTTCAGCTGTGGGCTGATTATTTTGTTAAATTTTTAAAAGGGCTTGAATTGAGAGGAATAAGTGTGGGGTATGTGTCTGTTCAGAATGAAGGCGAAGCCATTCAGACTTGGGATTCCTGCCTGTGGACAGGGGCAGAGGAGGCAGATTTTGCCGTGAACTACTTGAAACCGGCACTGGTAAAAAATGGATTGGGCAACATAAAAATACTTGTATGGGATCACAATAGGGATAACATGGTGTCCTGCATGAAGGAGTGTTTTTCTGTGCCGGGGGCAGAAGATGTAATCGACGGCATGGCGTATCACTGGTATTCAGGAGACCAGTACGAAAATGTAGCGGAATGTGCAGCTGTACATCCTGACAAGGAACTTTTTTTTACTGAAGGGTGCATAGAAGGGGGTGCCAAGCCTGGAAAATGGTTTTGTGGTGAACGTTACGGACACAATATCATAAATGACATTAATGCAGGATGCACGGCATGGATTGACTGGAATATGGTTCTTGACATTGAGGGAGGCCCGAATCATGTTGGAAATTTCTGTGATGCCCCTATTTTAGTTAATACAGAAACAAAAGAAATCTTGTACCAAAGCACATTCTATTATATTGGTCAGTTTTCACGTTTTATTAGACCTGGTTCAAAGAGAATTGGGTGCACTATGTCTCCGTTTATGGTTCCAGCTGCATGTGATGGAAAGATGGGGAACATGATGGAAAGTACTGCATTTATAACGCCTGAAGGAAAAGTTGTGCTGGTTGTCATGAATAGGACGGAAGATGACATGGTGTTTGAACTGAATTTCGTTCAAGATGATGTACAAGACAAAAACTGCTCAAAAGTGTATACTTCAAAGGTTTCTGATGAAAATAAGACTAGATGTTTTATCTGTCCTCCACGGGCAATCCAGACATATATTTTTGAAGCAAAATAAACAGTAAGGAGTTAGTAATGGTAACGCAAAAAGACGTGGCAGACCTTGCCGGAGTTTCATTCATAACTGTTTCCCGCGTTGTAAACGGAGAATCAAATGTAAAGGAAGAAACGAAGAAAAAAGTCCTTGCTGCCATTGACAAGTTAGGTTATGCTCCGAATTTTGCAGGACAGGTATTGAATTCTGGAAAATGTAATACTATTGCCATATTGACTCCTATTCCATTTATAAAGTCATCAAGAATGTTTTATCTTATGCAGGTTCTTTCGGGGATAGAAGAAACGTGCCGCAAGAACAGCATTGACATGATTTTGGGAACCGTACCGGAAGTTAAGGATGATACGTCCTATGACTATCTGCGCCCGTTCAGACAGAATAAGGTTGATGGAATAATCTACATCGGGTTGAAAAAAATTCCAAAAGAGATGCTTGAGGAACTAAAAAAACGAGATCATCCATGTGTTGTGATAGGGGATCGGCCTCGAAGTTCTCTTCTGTCATGGGTTGATACCGACAATTTTAATGCGGCTTACAATACCGTGAGAAAAATACTTGAATATGGGCATCGCACGCTGGCATTTATAGGTCTTGAAGAAGACATTTATAACGAAAATATCTCTGAACGTGAAAAGGGGTTTATAAAAGCTTTGCAGGATGCTGACGTTGCTTATTCACCTGAAAATTATATTATACGTACAGACTATGATGCATGTAATTTGCAAAGCAGGATAACAGAAGCTGTAAAAAAATGGAAAAAGAAACCTACTGCTGTATTCTGTAGTATGGATATTCTTGTGCCTGAAGTTGTAAACGGTTTGGGCCTTGCCGGATTTTCTGTCCCTGATGATGTAAGCATTGTTGGTTTTGATGGCTTTATAAATGACACGAATTATAATATAAAAATTGCTACCAATGTTCAGCCATTGAAAGAAATGGGAAAAACGGCTGCAGAAATTTTGTTTAACCACATAAACGGCAAGGTTTCAAAAAAGCAAACGGCGGTCTTTAATGTAGAATTTGAGCCTAATGAAAGCTTACGTCATGTCTAGACAAGTGCATGACGTTGCCAGCGCTTGCTTCTCCATCTAAAGAACATAACAATTCCTCTTGTCGTTTCGTCAGTACCTATTCCGAGCCAGAATCCTATCAAGCCTAAGCCCATTTTTAGACCTAAAATATAGCTTCCCAATACCATAATGCCCCAGTTAGAACAAATTCCATACAGAACTGGGAAACGTATATCACCTGCTCCTTTTAAAGCCCCGATATAGATAAGATTGAGGGATCTTCCAAATTCTATGTATGTGGAAAAAATAAGAAGCGAACATACAAGCTTCGTTATTTCATCTATATCTGTGAACAGTCCTATTAAAGGTGTCTTAAATACATTTACTACAGCAATTAAAATCATTGAGCAGGAGGTTGCTGCAATCTGATATTTAAATACTTTTCTGTATGCAACATCACTTTGGTGTGCTCCTACATAGTAACCGGATTTTATTTGTGTTGCATTTCCTATTGCCATTGCAATTGCAAAGACAAATCGTACTATGGTTTGTGTATAAACCTGTGCTGAAATTGCGTACGTTCCCAATTTTGAAATCATTGCCATAATAACAATTTGGCTTATATTATAAGAAAGGCTTTCTCCTGCGGTTGGAACACCAACTGACAGAATAAGTCTGAAACTTTCTGTTGGAACTTTAAAAATCCCTTTGAATGAAAATGCAATATCCTTTTTTTGTGCAATAAAGAAGGCACATAAAATACATGATACTATCATTGATATGCCAGAAGCCCATGCTACACCGGGAACTCCAAATATTGGCAGTCCGAACCATCCGTAAAGCGACAAAGCATTTCCAACTACATTTATTATGTTTGCAACTATGGAAACTATCATTACTTCGCCAGAATATCCGTAACTACGTAAAATAGCCCCTTGAAGCAAGTTGAATGCATTAAAGAAACAACAGATGCCGCCATATATTGTAAAGTACTGTAAAGCATAGTCTCTAACGTTTTTGTCTAAGTCGTAGCAGTTTAATAAAAACGGAGTTCCTATAATTACAACAAATGTCAATAAAAGGGAAACGCAAAATACCATTATTGCACTAGCCTGTGCTATATGGTTTAGATCCTTTTTGCTTTTTTCTGCTCCAAGATACTGTGCAAGGACTATTGAACATCCAGTGCCTATTACTGAAAAAACAAGATTTAAGAAAAATATGTATTGAGCTGTTAAACCTACGGCAGCAACAGCTTCTGTACTGTATGAACTGAGCATTATAGTATCTGCAGAAGATACAAGAAGCCTGAAAAGCTGTTCTAGGGCAATTGGTAATGCCAAAGAAATCATAGATAAAGAACCGCGGTTCATTTTTGTAGTCATACGGATATAATCTGTCTTTTTGTTATAAATGTCTAGAGATTTTTTATAGAGAAACTTATAACTTTTTATTAATCACGGCAATAAGTCACTGTTTTATTTTGCTATTACAGAAGCAGGAATCATTGATGTAAAAAGGGTATTTATCTTTTCAACACCTTCATTGTTAGCACCAAACAGGTTTCTGTAAGCATTGCAGCTGTCTTTTATGAACTGAATGCCCTTTATCCGTGCTTCTTCTATGACTCCGCTCTTTTCAAGCAATGCAATCGCATTTTCTACTGCTGGACTATTGATGCCATCTTTCTTAGCCTGTTCAAAGTAAGAGGTAAGTTCTTTGAATTCTGCAGAAGAAGTACCATATTTTTCTGCAAATAAAATAACAGGAAGAGATTTTTTATTTTCTACAATGTCATCACCACGTTTTTTTCCAGGATTTCCTGTAGTAAGGTTTATTACATCATCAATAATCTGGAAACCTGCTCCAATTTCAGCTGCTATCTGTCCGCATTTATCAGAGACTTCTGTAGATGCTCCTGCTATGGAAGAGCCGATTTTTGCAGCAAGTGAAGCCAATGTTCCTGTTTTATTCTTCACCATTGCAAGATATTGCTCCTGCGAAGGGCAGAATGCCGTATTTTTGTGCCAGGTAATATCCATAGCCTGTCCGAGATGCAATTTTCGCAATTCGTTTGTATAAATCTTGTAAAGACTTAATTTTGCTTCAGTAGAGACATTAAGACTATTAATGCATACAGGGGCTTCGAAGTAAAGCCATGAACCTGCATTTATTGCAACATCAATGCCGTATGTAATATAGGCTGCAGGCTGATTTCTTCTTGATTCAGATGAATCTTCTATATCATCGTGAATAAGGCTTGCTGTATGAACAAATTCTACCAATGGAGTAAGGTGATATGCTGTATCTAGAACAGAACTGCTACAGGACTTGGCATAAGCTTCCGCACATAAAACTAGAAATAACGGTCTCCAACGTTTTCCGCCTAAGTCAATAAGAGAACGCGTAGGCTTAATCAGCGGTTCAAAAGTATCAGTTTTGATACATTCTGGTAGGCAGCCAAATGACTGAGCTTGCCAGTCATTTGCTGCAAATTCAGGAAGCGAATTTGCTATTTCCTGCTCAATTTTTTCTAAGTATGGAGTAAAAATATTATTCATTATTGTAGTTTTAAATTTATTTTACCATTCTGTTGATTTCACTTGCCATATTTTCCAGTGAAACCTGCTTTTGCACAGCACCTAATTCATAAGCAACTTTAGGCATTCCGTAGACTATGGCAGATTTTTCATCCTGACCAAGAGTCCAAGCACCTTGTCTTCTCATTTCTGCAAGCTGTACGGCACCATCGCGTCCCATTCCTGTCATTATGACACCCAAAGCTCTGTTCTGATAGATTTTTGCAACAGATTCAAAAAGAACATCTGCAGATGGTCTGTGACCATTGCGAGGATCTTCTTTTGACAGGTGAATGACATTACAAAGTGTTGATTTTTCAACAACAATGTGGAAATCTCCCGGAGCAATATATATCTGACCAGGGTGGATTAAATCGCCTTCTTCGGCTTCTTTTACTTCCAAAGGACAAATTCTGTTCAAACTTGCTGCAAACTCTTTTGTAAAGCCTGCTGGCATGTGCTGAACAACAAGTATTGGCTTTGGAAATTTAGGATCAATCTTAGAAAATACTTCACGCAACGCGTTAGGCCCACCAGTAGAAATGCCTATTGCAACAATGTCTATTGAACCAGGACTGCGTAAAGGCTCAATAACAGCAGGCTCTTTTTTTGTCGAAGACGAAAATGATGAAGGTGGAGAATAAATAGGCTTTGTTGTTGAAGAACTTGCAGTTGGTGTTGCAAAAGAATCTGGTCTTCCTGTATTTAATACAGGAGGTTTACCATCTTTCTGCTTTACCTGCTGCATGTAGAAATCTATAGGAGGAATGTCTTTTCCGTGTCTTATGGCATAACGTCTTCCGTAAGATGCTACAGCTTCAACAATACTGCTACTTACTGATGAAATATTACTTGAAGTTGAGCCAGAAGGTTTGGTAATAAAGTCACTGGCACCAAGTTCAAGAGCCTGCATTGTAACGGCTGCACCCTTGGTTGCTACTGATGAAAGTATAATTACAGGAATGTCGATTCCCTGTTTTTTGCGTTCTTCAAGGAACTGAATGCCGTTCATTTCTGGCATTTCAATATCCAGAACAATAATATCTGGTTTTAATGAAGGAATTTTCTGAAGACAGAATTTTCCATTCATGGCTGTTCCTGCAACTTTAAGACCTTCAGTGCCTTCGATAATACGAGAAATTAAGTTTCTCATTAAGGCTGAATCATCACAAACGAGAACCTGAATATCATCCATTTTTATCCCCTCTATGTTTGCAAAGCTAGTTAGCTGTGAATTTATTAGTTATCGTCTTTTTCGTAAATACAGGCCCAATCTGTCTTTAGGAATTTAAACTTTGTATCCATTCCGAAAAGACTTTCCGAGTGACCAATAAAAAGATATGAGTGCTTTGCCATCGAAGTCCAGAATTTATCTATTGTATTTTTCTGGGCTGCTTCATCAAAGTAAATCAGAACGTTTCGACAGAATACAATATCAAGATCACGTACACCGCTATCGTATGCAAGGTTATGATAGTCAAAACGAATTGTAGACATCAGTTCTGGTTTTACTTGATATCCGTCAGAAGATTTCGTAAAGAAACGTTCCAGATACTCTTCTGGAATACCTGTTATTTTATTATTGTGATAAAATCCCTGTTTTCCAACAAGCAGAGACTTTAAGGAAATGTCGGAAGCTTTAATTTCAAAGGTGTATGGAGCGGGAAGCTTATCTTTTAAGAGCATCGCAATTGTATATGGTTCTTCCCCTGTAGAACAACCTGCACTCCAAATTTTGATTTTTGTGTTGCCGGTTTTCTTTTTGTTTTCAATAATATGAGGAATTACATAATTAATAAGAGTATCAAAGTGCGGCTGGTTGCGGAAGAATCTAGTTAGGTTTGTTGTAATGCTGTCCAGAAAGAGTTTCATCTCTTCCTGATCGGAAGTAATTTTCTTGTAGTATTCTTCTACATCTGCAATTTGCTTTTCCCGAAGACGTTCTTTTAAACGGCTGTCCAAAATAGAACGGTTTGTATCGGAAAAGGTAATGCCGCTAGCCTTATAAATTAAATCTTTATACTCGATAAATTGTGAGTCTGTAAGCAAATCCGCCATAATTAATAATTATATATGGTAAAATTGAAATTGTAAACCTAATATTTAGATTTACATCCGGCATTTAATAAAAAGAGGTTTAAATCCTCAGTTTATATTCATTAATTCAGTACACCCATTGGGTTAATACTGCGCCCGTTTTTATATACAGTAAAGTGCAAGTGCGGCCCTGTACTCATTCCAGTACTACCCACTCTTCCAATACGTGTTGAAGTTGTAACGGAAATGCCCTGTTTTACATCTACAGAACTCATGTGTCCGTACAGTGTTTTATATCCGGTTTTGCCATGTTTTATGATAACGTAATTTCCATAAGTATTATTGTAGCCTACTTCTATGACGCTTCCTGAAAGAGCTGCATAAATAGGTGTTCCCTGTGAACAAGCCATGTCAAGTCCACCGTGGAATGTTCTTCTTGCAGAATCAAATGGGCTAGTTCTCCATCCGTAGCGTGAAGAAATGTAGTACCAGGAATGAAGAGGATTATGGAACAAGTCTCCGTTAATTTCCTGAACTGTTGCCCAGTCAAGCTTTGCATCTGGAACAAATATTGTACGTCCAGAAGCAATAGATTCGTCCTGAAGAATATTGTTTGCAAGGGCACACTTCTGTGCATCAACCTTGTATTTTTCTGCAATTCCGTTAATTGTTTCACCTGTATCTTTTGTTGTGTATAGAATTCCAGGCATAGAAGGAATTTTTAAATACTGACCTGGCTGAATAAGGCGGGATTCTTTAATATTGTTCATGCTGATGACAGTATCTTGAGTGATGTTAAAATTTTCAGCAATCTTGCTTATCATGTCGCCGTCTTTAATGCAATATGAAAAATACCACAGAGGTTTATCTTCTGTGTCATCAGGAATGATTTCTTCGCTCTGAATGTTGATTACATCACCAGTTTCAAGATTTGTAGTCATAAGTTCTGGGAGACCTGGTGTTTCTAGTCCTCCCTGACCTTTGGTATTGTTATAATGGATTACTCCGAGTGTTGTTGCAACAACAAACCCCGCTGCACATACAACAAATAGTGAAAAGAACAGTCCTACTTTTAGATATTCCTTCATTCTGTTCTTTCTTGTGTAACAAGATTCTGCAAAAAAAGCGATTTCATCCATTTTTCAATACCCTCTGTTATTTTTTGTTCAATCCGATTAAGTAAGTTTCGAAAGATGTAGTACGGCATGCTTCAGGTTTGAATCCCTTTGCCGTTGTAAAAATACTTCGCATTTTCTGCAAGTCTTTCTGCTGATCACCATTCTGGAATATTTTAACACAAAAGTTCCCGCCTGTCTTTAGCATTTTTTCTGCATACCAGATTGCCATTTGTACTAATGAATGAGAGCGGGCTGTATCCACAGTTCTGTTTCCCGTTGTAAGAGGAGCTGCATCGCATACAACCAAATCGTAAGGACCTTCGTCTGTAATGCTTTTGCGAATTTCCTCGCTTAAAAGGTCTCCCTGAAAAAAGACTAGGTTTTCTCCTTTAACAGATTTTGAAAGTGGATTTAAATCAACAGAAACAACTTTTCCAGTGCCTTCAAGATTACGGATTAGCCACGTTGTCCAGCTTCCAGGGGCAGAACCAAGATCGAGAACGGTATAATTCTTTTTAAGCATTCCGAATTTCTGATCTATTTCCTGCAATTTGTATACACTTCGTGCAGGATAACCTTCTTTAAAAGCTTTCTGTGACCAAAAATCAGGTTTTGCGTAGCTATTCGTCTTTGACGGCATACTTTATTTGTCGGTTATTTTATCTTAGCAGTTTCTATTTTTTTTATAAAAAAATCAAGATTTGAACCAATAAATGCAACACAATAACCAACTATCATAAGGGCAAACATTCCATAAGAAAGAAGAGCTATCATTTCCGTAACAGGAATGGCAAAGATGCTTAAAACTGTAACACATAAAAGCATGAATAGCCCTGTTATAATCCACTGTCTGAACGAAACCTTGTGTTCCTGAGGATTATAACTTGGGTCAATTTCCTTCATGACGGTTGTAATGGTGTCATTTTCAATAGGGACTGGAATTTTCAGAGGCTTTTTCAAAAGTTTTTCAGCTTTCAGAAGAGTCCGCACTTCTGTTCTGCATTTAGGACATATCAGAAGGTGAAAAGTGAGTTCAAGTGAAAGATGCTCCCCTTTATCTAGAGATAGATACTGATCCATGTAATAAGCACAATTGTGTTTCATAGCAACCTCCTGTCATGAGTCTGTAAACTCTTTTAGTTTTTGCTGCAAGATTTTCTTTGCACGGAAAATATGCGATTTTATGGTGTTTACTGGAATGTCTGTAATTTCAGCAATTTCGTTATAGGACATGTCTTGAAAAAAATAGAGATTAAGGCAGCTGTAATACTGCTGGGGCAAATTTTCCATTGCCTGTTTTACAGCCTTTGCCGTAATTCTTTTTATTTCCTGTTCTTCTGGCGAAAGGTATGCACTTTCAATCTGGCTCTCGTCTGAAATGTCTTCATTTTCACGGGTGCGTTTTTTTGTATTGACTGCTGTTGTGTATGCAATTCTAGTGAGCCAGGTAGAAAATTTACTTTCGTGTCGGAACGAAGACAAATTGTTGAATACCTTGATGAATACATCCTGCACAAAATCGTCAACATCAGCCTTGTTGTGAAAAAAACTGTAGCCCATAATTTCCACACGCCTCTGGTGCAGTGTCATAAGCTCTGCAAAGGCTTCTTTTTTGCCTTCTAATGTTTTTTGTACAAGAAAATTATCTTTTTTTTGAGAAATAAAGTCTTCGATGCTTCGGGTTATGGTCTGCACCGTGCTTTTCATTTTTAGTCTTTATTGATGAACGAAAACAGTGTGAGTGCAATACCAATGGCAAGCGGAAGAAGTCCGCTCAGCAATGCCCAGGACATGCCTGTAAGGAGCGCAAACAGAACCGTCAGTACAAGGCCTGTTCCAATAAGACATAATCCTGAAAGCAGCGAAAATGCTTTCAGATTAAATTTTTTAGGTGTGTACAATCCTTTTAGAATGAGCATCTTTATTTCGTGATGATGCCAAAGCAATGCAAAAAAGATGAGTACCGTTGTAAATATAATTCCAGACAGCGGAATGAGAGATAGTATAATCTGTGCCGCTGGTGTAAGAGTTGATGATGTCATTATAACCTCTGCATTATTTGACAGTGCGTTTGTAAAAAAGTTTCAGAAATATGAGTTTTCATTCAAAGAAAATGTATTCTTTAAAGAAAACCTTTTGAATTTTGCCAAGAACAAGCTGTTCGTTCAGGGTGTTTTTAATTTCCTCTTTTACAGCGTCTTCGCCTTTTTGCAGAAGCTCGGCTTTTGTATTCTGTCCGAAATAGTTTATGATAATGGCTTTTTCCTGCTGTGCTTTCTGAGAAAGTTCTTCCAGAAGTATTGTGTCGTTTGCATTGTAAGAAAACCACGGCGTAACAACTACAAGAGTTCCTGTATGTTCATCATCTGGGCTTTTTGTAATGGTACGAATTTGCCCCAGTTCGTTAAAAGCATTAACCCTGCTGTTTGCCTTTATGCTTGAATTTATAACCTGTTTTGGTGTTGGATCTGCTTTTCGGTACTGATGTCCAATGCCGCTCTTTTTTACAGCAAATGCATATAAAGTTCCTGCTGCAATAAAGACTATCAGGCCAATGAGTATTATTGTCAGCACATATTCTGTTGATACATGCTTGTGATGTTTTACAAAAAGTGATTTCGGGTTATATCGTGAACTATACATTGATTCTACTGTATCAGATATTTCATGAGCATTGCAAGTGTTCTTGTTGTTGCGTTTCCGTTCTGGTCTATTGTTCCTGGAATGCGTGCGTTAAGCAAAATGCAGTCTTCTTGCCAGTCTTCTTGAAGTATTGTTCCGTTCTTTCTGGCAAGTTCTACAAGGCTGTTCTGTTCCATAGGAATCTTAAACTGAGCCTGTGTGCCTAAAAGCACTTCTGTAATGTGTGCAAGCAGGTTTTCAAAACCGTCTTTAGTCTTTGCACTTACTTTTATTGCATCTGGAAAAACAGCATCCAGTTCAGATATTGTAACCTCATTTCCTGTAAGAACATCGCACTTGTTCAGTACAACAAGACGTGGAATGCGGTCTGCCTTAATTTCTTCAAGAACGGAAAGAACCTGATTGTATTGTTCTTTACAGTGAGGATCGCTTGCATCTACAGTGATTAAAAGCAGGTCTGCAAAAGTTGTTTCTTCAAGTGTAGACTTGAATGCATCAATAAGAGTGTGTGGCAGGTTTGAAATAAAGCCTACGGTATCTGTAAGCAGAATAAAAGAACCTTCTGCTAAAGCCAGTTTTCTGGTTGTAGGGTCAAGCGTTGCAAAAAGTTTGTCTTCTACAAATACGTCAGCACCAGTCAGGGCATTTAGCAGGCTTGATTTTCCTGCATTAGTGTATCCAACAAGGGCACATGAAGGGGTTGCCGTCCTTTCCCGCTGTTTTCTCTGCACCTGTCTGTTTATGATAATCTGATTAAGTTCTTTCTTTATCTGTATAATTTTATCTTCAATCTGACGGCGGTCAAGTTCCAGTTGAGTTTCACCGCTTCCTTTTGCTCCGTAAGAACCTCCTCGCTGTCGGGCAAGGTCGCCGTAAGTGTGGCTCAGTCTTGGTAAAGAATAAGTAAGCCGTGCTAAATCTACCTGCAAAACGGCTTCTTTTGTCTGTGCCCTCTGTGCGAATATGCGGATAATTACTTCGTTGCGGTCAAATACAGGAATGTCTGTGAGTTTTTCCCAGTTACGCTGTTTTGTAGGGTCAATTTCCCAGTCAAATATAATGCAGTCAGCAAAAATTTCCTTTGCCTTGTCTGCAATTTCCTGAGTTTTGCCTTTTCCAATGCCATAAGCTGGAGTTGGCTCAATGCGTTGCAGGACTATTACTCCTGCAACTTCCATGCCTAAAGTGGTAACAAGCCCCTTGAGCTCATCAGGTTCTTCTATGACTCCTTTTTTTTTAGAAGGAGCACCTATAAGAAGGCAGCGTGCCTTTTTTTCCTGTTCTTCCTGAATTTCTACCATATATTAGTTGAGGTCTGAAATTTCAATGTTAAAGTTCTGGAGCAGGGAAACAAATGAAAACAACTTTTTATATACATCAATACAAGTCTGCTTTAGTTTTCCTTCTGCAAAGGTATCAAGGGCTTTCCAGTTTCTTATAAGTTCACTGCGAGGCTGTTTAACAAAGTCTTCAAGTAGCATCTTAAGATTTTTTGCATAAGCTACAAAGTTCTGCCTTGAAACAAGAAGAAGCCGTGCTGCTTCATTGTTTGCATCGTTAATAACCATGTCTGCAATATTCTTGCCTTCGCGGTCACGTTCTACTCTTGGCAAAAGCATCTTTATCTTAGCACCGAATTCGCCGTTGTCTGCAAATTTTTCATCAAGAGCTGAAATTCCATTAGAAAACTCTATCATCTGGTGATATGCTTCGCTCATAGGATTTGCAAGCTGCTGAGAAGACCATTCTGCACGGACAAGAAGAATGTCGGACAATGCACGTACATCTTTTTTTACAAAATCAAGCAGGAAAGTCTTTAAATAACTCAAAGGCTCAGCATAAATCAAACCTAGCAGATTTTTGTTTTCATAGATAGCGCTTGTATCTTCATTATAATAGTGCAAAGGCTCAACAGGAGAATCGAAAATCTCAGACAAAAGGCTGTCTACTTTGCCAGCACGCTGTTCTGACTCAAGCTGTTCCAGTGTAGATTCTGCACTTTTGCGAATTTCCAAAATGAATTCATCCATTATATGGTTTTCTTCCATTTTGTAAGCTTCGCGATATCCAGGATCTTCTGTGATGAGCTGTATCATAAGCTCAAAGATATTGTATTCACGTACACTCTTGAGCCTTGTTAATATTTTTTTCCAAGTGTTAAGAGGAATTGGTTCTACACCCTTCAGCGATTTTAGCAGTTTGAAAACATCTTCCCAATCTGTATCAAGTGGAATTGTCCAGGCAACAGAAGTAAAGTTCTTAATGTCTTCTACTACATAAGAACCGCCAATTTGCTGGAAACGTGGTGTTGAAGAAAAATTGCGCTCTTTAAGGGAGCTGTCAAATTTTTTAAGCAGGAAAAAGAAGTCATACTGACAGAAATTCTTAAAAAGCATGAATTTCGTATATAAATTGTCAATTCTTGTGATTTTGTCACGGGTTAGCTCTGAATTGAACTTTTCCAGCATGGCATTTACTCTTTTTGCCATTTCTGGAAGAGGAGCTGTACGGGCTTCCTGACGTAAAGTTTCTTCTGAAAGTGCATCAATCAAAGTCTTCTGTTCATCTGATAAAGACTGATTTATTACAATATGCTTGAAAGAACTTTGATTCGCATTTGCAAACATGAGCTGTGCAGGCGAAATTGCTTTGTAAATTTCATAGAAGAACTTTGCAAAAGATATATCAACTTCGTGAGAGCTGTATTTATAAAAATGATATTTGGACTTTGATAAATCTTTGGCAGCCTTTTTTAGCATCCTTTTTTTTAGGACTTCTGAGTTGCTGCTGTTAAATATCGATGTCAATATGTCTTGAAAAAAATTTCCTTTGCCCATATCAAATTATAATATGAGATATAAGGAAAATAGTCAATTAACGTTGAAAGCCTTACCGTCTAACATAATTTTATAGTAACTTGCTGTTGTAAACATGTTTTATTATACTAAAAGTAATTTCAAGAGGTTGAAGTATGATAGAAGTTGAGCACGTTTCCCGTAGATTCGGGACATTTCGCGCAGTAGACGACATCAGTTTTTCAATACAGACTGGAGAAATTGTCGGACTCCTTGGACCAAATGGTGCAGGGAAAACAACTACAATGCGCATGATTACAGGATATCTTGAACCGTCGGAAGGTTTAATAAAGATTGATGGTATGAATGTTTTTACTCATGAAGTAGAAACAAAACGGAAAATAGGCTATATGCCTGAATCTGCACCATTATATAGCGATATGATTGTTGCAGATTATTTAAAATATGTTGCAGACATAGAAGACGTAGATGCCAGTGTAAAAGTTCCTGAACTTGCAGAAGTCTGCGGATTAAAAGAAGTAATGCATAAAAACATTGGTGACCTTTCAAGAGGAAACAGACAGAGGGTTGGCCTTGCACATGCCCTCATGGGAGACCCTGAAATCCTTATTCTTGATGAACCTACAAGCGGATTGGACCCTAATCAGGTTTCGGAAGTCCGTTCCCTCATAAAGAAAATAGGTGAAACACGCACTGTAATAATTTCTACCCATATTTTGAGCGAAGTGGAAATGCTATGTAACCGTGTAATCATCATATCTAAAGGAAAGAAAGTTGCAGACAGTCCAACTGAAGAACTCAGGAGTCAGTATGATTCTTCTGATGAAATTCAGTTTGTCATTGGAAATGCTGATGAAAAGGCGGTAGAATCTGCCCTTTCTGCAGAAAAAGACGTTATTTCCTGCACTGTAAGACAGGAAGGCAAAAAAATCTATGCTTATGTCCACACAGACCATGAAGAAGCTGTGCGCCCAGCACTTGCCCGTCTTGTTGTAAATAATGATTGGGATCTTTTTGAAATGAATGTTCACAAAAACAGTCTTGAAGATGTGTTCAGGACATTGACAACAGGAGGTGCAGAAAATGAAAACTAAAAGAGCGTGGACTGTCATTCTTAAAAGAGAACTTTATTCCTATTTTACCAGTCCTATACCCTATTTTGTTATTTGCTTGTTTCTTTTGGCAACAGGGCTTTTAGTATTTTCAACATTTTTTATTTCCGAAAGGGCAGAATTAAGAAATTTCTTTGTGCTTTTGCCGGTGGTTTTTAGTTTTGTCATTCCAGCCCTTACAATGAGGGTTTTCAGTGAAGAAAAAAGAAGCGGTTCGTATGAAACCCTGCTTACACTGCCAGTATCAGTAAAGGATATTGTCATAGGAAAGTATCTTGCAGTGTTTATTTCAAGCGTAGCTATGTTAGTTCCTACTATATTATATATATTGACATGTTATATGTTTGGTTCGCCAGATGCAGGACCTATAGTAGGCGGTTACATAGGTGCAGTACTGCTTGTTGCTGCTTTCTGTGCAATAGGACTTTTTTCTTCTGCCGTAACTAAAAATCAGATTATTGCGTTTGTCATGGCATTTTCAATTTGCATAGTTCTTGCATTTTTGGATAACTTTTCAATTCTTTTGCCAGCTGCAATTGTTCCTGCTGTAAAATTCATTTCGGCGGCAAGTCATTTTGAATCCATTGCAAGAGGTGTGCTTGATACACGCGATATAATCTATTTTGTTTCTGTAGCATTAGGTTTTTGCGTAATAACCGTTTATGTTCTGAATAATGCTAAGAAGGATTGATGTATGAAAAAACAAACAATTGTTCATGAAAATAAATTTGTTAAATGGATAAAAAATCCTTCAAGTGATGTCTGGATTTTTATCCTCATTCTTATATTTGTAAATCTTGTTGCTTCTCGCAGCTTTTTAAGACTGGATCTTACAGCTCCAAAGTCTTATTCAATTTCATCTGCCAGCCGTAATGCTGTAAAAGTAATAGAAGAGCCTTTGAGCGTAAAAGTGTTCTTTTCTGATAATCTTACTTCTCCATATTCTGATGTGTATCAGTATGTAAAAGACTTGCTTTCAGAATACAGCAGAGTTGCAAACCGTAATTTTAATTACGAACTTTTTGACATGGCAAAACCGGAAAATGAATCGCTTGCTAGAAGTTATGGATTAAACCAAATTCAAATTCGCGAAATAAAAGACAATGAAGTTGGCTATAAAAACGTATTCATGGGACTTGTCTTGACCTATGCCGATCAGATTGAAACAATAGACGGACTTTCTACATCTGATGGTCTTGAATATAAGATTACAACTACAATAAATAAAGTCATTGCAGATACAGATACCCTTGCAGGTCTTACTGACAAAGTAAGAGTGACGCTCTACAGATCAAGACGCCTTGAAGAGTTTGGCATTAACGGATTCGATAAAATTGATGGACTTGTTCAGTCTGCCTTTAATGCTGCCAACAAACGTTTTCATAATGACCTTGAATATGATGTGGTAGATCCTTCATCTTCCGAAGTGCAGGACATTGCTTCGCACTACGGCATTCAGGCTCTCAGCTGGAAAGAAAAAGACGATTCTGTTTCTTATGGTGCTTTGGGACTTGTAGTAGAGTCCGGTGACCAGTTCCGTATTGTTCCGCTTGAAATGGTAAACATTATTTTCGGTTATACAATAAGCGGATTGGAAGATGTTGATGACAATCTGGTAAAGTCCATTCAGTCACTTAGTGCAAAGACCGGTTCCGTTGCATATCTTACAGGTCACGGAGAACTTGCTTTGTCAGACCCTCAGAACGGAGCTGGAAGTTTTGCATCCCTTATGAATGACAGATATTCATTTGAGGAACTTAATCTTGTAGAAAATGATATTCCTGCTGGAGTAAAGTGCCTTGTTGTAAATGGCCCTAAGACAGCTCTTAGTGACAGTGAACTTTATAAAATAGACCAGTTCCTTTTGCGGGGCGGAAACGTAATGCTTTTTGTTGATCCGTTCTATGAAGCAGTTCCAGAGGGGGAAATGGCTTATTATTCACAACCTCAGTATGTTCCTAGCATGAACGGAATGGATAAACTTCTTTCTGCTTACGGGGTTTCAATGGATGCAGCTTATGTCTTTGACGGACAGTGCTTTTATCAGAACACACCTCAGTACGGACGCGTAAACTTTTATTATGCACCGATGCTGCAGAAAAATCAGTTGAATAAAAATAATGACATTTCTAAAAATCTTGGCTATGTAATATTCCTGCAGAGTGGAGCAATTGATGTAAGTAAGGCAGAATCTGATTCTTCAAAAACTGTAACTGTGCTTGCAAAGTCTTCTAAGGATTCATGGCTTGTAAAAGATAATATCGTGATGAATCCTCTTTCAATTTCAAAACCTGCGGATGCATCACAGAACCAGTCTTATAATCTTTCTGTTTTGGTAGAAGGTAATTTTGCAAGTGCCTTTGAAAATGCTCCATCAGTTTCAGAAGACAGTTCCGTAACATCAGTTACGCATCTTGCTAAAAGTGTACAGAAAGGAAAACTTTTTGTTGCTTCTACTTCATGCATTACAGGTTCTCAGATGATACAGGAAAACAGTACGGAACCAGTTGCTCTGTTCTTGCAAAATGCTGTTGATTATATGAACGGCAACAGTGAACTGTGTGAGATGCGTACAAAGGGATTGAGCCTGAATGCTTTGAGAGTGACACGTGGACCTGCTGTTTCTTTTGTAAAATATATGAACTCTATAGGTCTTGCCATTATAGTTGCATTGATAGGACTTTTTGTTGCAATGTCTAGAAGTAAGCATCGCCGTGAAATTCGTTTATTCTATAATGCAGATGATGTAAGAGAGGCAGAAAATGAAAATTAATGTAAACAGAAAAATTGTTCTTCTTGTTGTGCTGGCAGTTCTTGTTTGTGTTTACTGCCTGCAGCTTGCTTTTACTGGAAAAAATAGGGTAATGGTTGTGTCTGTAAAAGATGAGCCTGATTCATTTGTAATCCAGACTGGCGCAGGAAGTGAAGTAAAACTTTTTAAGGATGGTGACAGCTGGTTTGTGGGCGAAAAAAAATATCCTGCAAATTCATATTCTGCAGGCGAGATGTGCGAAGCTGTTAAGTCTGTTAAAATTCTCGGCACTGCAATGCGTTCTTTGAATGTAGAGTCTATGAGCGGTGAAGCAGAACGCTATGGACTTGATGCAGACAACAGAATTACAGTAAAGGCTTATAAAGACGGAAAGGAAATTCAAACTGTCATTGTTGGTAAAGATTCTTCAAATGGCCGTCAGAGTTACATTCAGTTTGAGAATGACAACACTGTATATCTTGCAGGTGATGCTTTTCATTCTACATTTGGCATGAGTGTGAATGATCTTCGCAGTAAGGATGTGTATTCGCTTGATAGTTCTGAAATTTATTCCGTAAACATTTCGTATAAGGCAGATGGAGTTCTTAAGAGTTTTTCTTTTGCAAAATCTGCGGATGAAACTGCTGAAGAAGGTTTTGTTTCTAAAGAAAATTGGATTTGCACTCCTGCAAGCATGACGTCTTATTCTTCTGAAATGCCTTCAGAGTTGGACAGCGAAAAAGTTACCAACTGGGTGCGATCGCTTTCTACTTTGAATGTTTCAGAATGGCTGGATGATGATTTTTCTATTTCTAAAGCTGACAGTGATTTTTCTATGCTCATTGCTACAAAAGATAAGACGGTAGATCTTCGGGGCTATGTGAAGGATGATGAAACATATCTTTATTGTAGTGAAGTGCCTTACTGCTTTAAGGTTGCTTCTTATATAGGAGCTCGTTTTACAAAAATACCTTCCGATTTTTCTAAAAATACTGATGCTGAGTAAAAGCTAGTATGTACAATAACCCCTCTGAGCTTTGAAGTGCACTTCACTTTTAGCTTAGAGGGGCTTTTTGTTTCTTTACAAGAACACATACTTGCGGTACCACTACCGCAAGTTGATGTTCTTTACCTACCGCAAATGTGTGCACTTGCTATACCGCAAGTCTGTGCTATGGCATACCGCAAGTTAATGTTCTTGATAATCCGTAACTTTGTGTTGTGGTATGCTGCAAAGGATGGGAATTTACTGTGGTTGGGATTTTGTATATGTAAGGAGCGTTTTTTAATGATTGGAGAGTGTGTGAGACGGAAAGATATATGTCTTGATTAAAAAAGTGAAGAAAAAATGAAAAATTTTTTAAAAAATAAAAATAAAAGAGTTGACAAAAAAAATGAGTGGTGATATAGTCTTATTCACCTGCGAA
>CAMVEQ010000014.1:0-39019 GCA_947166545.1 uncultured Treponema sp.
GTTCTAGTAAGTAACGGTGTACCATTCTAGTAAGTAACGGTGTACCGTTCTAGTAGCATCGGAGTTCCGTTCTAGTAAGTAACGGTGTTCCATTTCGGTAGCAACGGTGTACCGTTCTAGTAGCAACTTTTTTCCATTATAGTAAGCAACGGTGTACCGTTCTAGTAAGTAACGGTGTTCCATTCTAGTAACAAAAGATTATTCACAAGTATATCCAGGAGTTTTATATAAATAATCTTTATCTTTTACAATATTTTTATCCCAGACTTCTTCTTTCCAATTATTTTGCTCAACATCTTTTATTGCAACAGATACACTCGAAGTTTTACATCCTAAAGTTTCTGCAATTACAGCTGCAACCTTTTCGGCACACATTTTTTTAAGTTCATCACTTCTACCAGGAAAACATTTAATTTCTACATGTGGCATTTTAAAGCCCTCCTACAAACTGCAAATAAATCTTTTAATATTTTATATTCTATTTTTCTTTTCTTCAATTCAAATCTTACCAAGTTTGATTTGTAGCCCATGCACCTGTTGAATTTTATCTTTCCTTTTCCCAATGCCTTTCTTACGTAATCTTGTTTAATTCTTTACAATAATATGAGCCGCAGGAGTTGCTGCAAGACCGCCTCGTCCTGTTTCGCGTAAATCAACATTCATAGCTCTTCCTACAGCTGCCATTGCACAAACAGTTTCATCAGCAGGAATTCTGGCACAAATTCCTGCAAGAGCCATTTCTGCACACGACACAGCATTCACACATCCAATAACATTACGCTTTACACAAGGAATTTCTACAAGTCCGCCAACAGGGTCACACACAAGTCCCATTAAATTTTGAAGTGCAAAACCTACGGCTGCAACAATCTGCTCTGGAGTTCCACCTCGCATTTCAACCAATGCACCACTTGCCATTGCAGATGCAGAACCTATTTCTGCCTGACATCCGCCTTCTGCTCCAGAAATGCTTGCATTCATAGCTATGATTTTTCCAATGCCTGCAGCCGTAAAAAGTGCGTGAATGCAATCTTCTTCTGTAGCAGCACCGCTTTTAAATAGAGGAATAAACACAGAAGGTACAACCCCGCAAGAACCAGCTGTAGGGCATGCAACAATGCGGTGCATACAGGCATTGGCTTCTGCAGTTTTAATTGCAACACTTATCATTTCAGATACAGGGCTTCCAAATAATGATTTATTCTCAGATGCATAGCGGGCAATTTTTTCACCATCAGTTCCACTCAAACCGCTGGCAGAAACTTCATCGGGATTATAATTTTTTACAGTATCAAGCATGACTGCCCAAAGATGTGCCATTTTTTCAACGGAAGTTTTTTGGTCAGTTCCATTTTCCTCGCAATCATCTTTTAATACTGCTTTCCAAAATGGAAGTTTTTCTGCAATGGCATAATCTGCAATTTCTTTGAGTGTTTTAAAAGCCATTATTGTTCTCCGTCAAAATAAGTTACTTTTATTATACCTTTTATTTTTTCAATGTCGCAAACAATTTTTTCATCAACACTCTGATCCGTTTCCAAAACCATTACAGCATAAGCACCGCGTCCAACACGATACAAATTCATTGTGGCAATATTTATTTTGTTTTCAAATAAAAGATTTGTTACGGCGGCAACATGTCCAGGGGTATCATAGTTGTGAACAATCAGAGTATGCATTTCTCCAGAAAAGTTTACAGTAATGCCGTCTATCTTGTTTACCATAATTCTTCCACCGCCAATGGAAGAAGCCTGCATGCAAAGTTTTCTGCCGTGTTCTCCCTGCAGATTAAAAACCGCGGTATTAGGATGCACATCACCAGCCTGAACTCCATTATTTTCAGGATATTCAAAAAACACACGCAGGCCTTCATCCTGAGCAATATTAAGACTGTATGGTATTCTGCTGTCATCACTTTTCATTCCGAGCAAACCAGCAACAAGAGCACGGTCAGTTCCGTGTCCTTTGCCAGTTGCAGCGAATGAACCGAACAATTCTATGCTGGCATACACAGGTTTGTCCTTTAGAAGTTTCAAGGCAACATACCCCATCCGCACAGCACCAGCTGTATGCGAACTGGAAGGTCCAACCATAACAGGTCCTAATATGTCAAAAATATTCATACATCAATCCAAATCAGGCCGTGTACCAGTATTTGTTTCCGCACTTACAGCAACGACATCTGGAGTTGCTTCAATATGAAACTTTTTTGCAAGAAGCGGATAATGGCGTATCTGATACAAATCAGTATCCATTGCCATTACATCCTTAATTGCAAACGGCTTAAAGAACGGCTTATTCATCCTGAACTTTACCCAGAAGAATGCGTACACAGCAAGAAAAAGCGAAACTCCGCCAAAGATTCCAAATATTATGATACGGTTTCTTGCATCAGGTGCAATGTTCCATATCATGTACAGATTTCCTGCAACTCCAATTATCGGAATTGTAATGCCCAATGGTAACTTAAATGTGCGTGGAGCCTTTGGCATTCTGAAACGAAGAATGATTACATCCACATGAACCATTACATAACAGAAAATCCAGAATACACATCCAATGTTAATCAAGAACACGAGCTTTTCACTTGAACTAAGTCCTGTTGCATTAATTGCACATAATGCAATTGTAACTATAAGCAAAGCAACGTAAGGGTTACCTCTGCTATTCTTACGCATGAAGAACTTTGGCAGCAAATCAATCTTAGCCATTCCATAGCACAGCTGAGGAATGCCGAACATGATTGTATTAACAGAACTTACAACCGCAAGAATGGATACAACACTCATCCATACAGTTCCAACTTTTCCTAAAAGTGCAGTTCCATATAAAACATGAGGAATTGTACTCTGAGAAAGTTCACCCCATGCAGTATAGTTCTTAAATCCAAAGGTAATGAGAATCTGCATCACAAGAATGATTACAAGACTTAATACCATTCCAAGCGGAACTACACGGCGTGAATTCTTTACTTCAGGAGCAATAGGAACTATAAATTCTACGCCAATAAAAAGGAAGAAAGAAAGTCCTAACAGTGAAAATATATCACCCATTTCCGAAGAAAGAACAGATGGCTGTTCAACAACAGCAGAAGGATTTACCTTTACAACACCCAAAATTCCCAAGACAATAAGCGAAATAATAAGCCCATAAGCTACAAAATTTTGGATTTTTGCAAACATATCTACACCACGCAAGTTCAAAATGCACAGCAGTACAATAAGTGCAATTGAATACGTTGCTCCAGAAATAGGAATAGAAGGCAAAACCTGACTTAAAGTGTTACCAAACATGGAAGCTTCGGAACTGCCCAAAATTACCTGACAGCACAAGAACCCTCCCATGTTAGTAACTATTGTAAGAACAGGTCCACAGCTTGCAAGTGTAAACTGTGCCATTCCTCCAGATATGTTAGGCATAAGAGCATTCAATTCACAGATAGAAAGAGCTGTAAGAATATTGAATGCACAGGCAAGAGCCATGCTTATTACAAAGGTTGTACCAATTGCACTTGCACCCTGTCCAATGGACAAAAGACAGCTTGTTGCAACAATCAAGCCAACACCAGTTGCTATAACGCTACCCACCCCAAGTCTCTGTTCTTTGGTTGACATAGAACCTCCCGTTAAATTTTATAATTCTGTAAAACTTCAAGTCTGAACAGCAGCCGACATTTCAATTTCTACAAGTTGCGTCGGTCTATTCAGAGAAGAAACTGTAACAGCAGTGCACAATGGCATTACATCATGAAACAGTTCCGTATACGCTTTCATGCCAGACTTATCAAAGTCTGGAGTCCAAAACATCTGCACATTATACACATCTTCTTTTTTACCGCCAGCCTGTTCTATCATTTTAATCTGTTTTTCAAGGATATACTTTACCTGTGCATAAGAATCACCTTCCCCATACACAGAACCGTCAGGCTGTACGGAAGTAGTTCCTCCTACGAATATAAAGTCGCCTATCCTTACAGCCCTAGAATATCCCATTTTCTGTTCAAGCGGTGCTCCAGAAGAATAGTTTATTCTTTTCATTATTTTTCTCCTGATATAAGAGCTTCCATTCCCTGCTCACCAGTACGAACACGGACAATATCAGTAATCTGGCTTACGAAAATCTTTCCATCACCAATATGACCTGTATAAAGTTCTTTCTTAAGGAATTCAATAAGATCTGGAACTTCTGCTGTAGGAAGAACAATCATTACAACTTCCTTTGGAAGCAGCTGAATGTCCTTGCGTTCCTCAACTTCAAATTCCTGAGTTCCGTGTTGGACTCCACAGCCCAAAACCTGATATACAGTCATTCCTGAAATGCGAAACCGACCAAGAGCCTTTTGCAATGCTGTAATCTTTGAGATTCCTGTTATAACTTCTACTCTACTAAATTCCATAATACTTCTCCCATAATGCTTTTACTAAACAACCATGTAAGGCTTGTTCCAAAGGTTCAGCTTTGTACCAATTCCCTTTGCAAGTGCATTGCGGTACACAATTGTTCCCCATGCAATATCTTCAACCGGCATTCCTCCAACAGAATAAACTACAATTTCATCTTTATTTCTGTGTACAGGAATTTTACCAGTAAGAACATCTCCCAAATCATCAATCTGTTCTTTCTTCATCTTGCCTTCTACAATAAGATCTTCTACACGAACAGCAGGGATAGGGATTGTATTGTATGCATCTGGCTTGTATTCTTCTTCCCAAGCTTCATACAGCTTTATGTTGTCTGCAACGTTACGTGCGCGGTTAATGATAAAGTCATCATCAAAACGCAAAGAAGCTGTTGTACAAATCATAGCCCCCTTCTTAATCCATTCTTCCTTGATGTAAGGATACTCAGAAATATTTCCCGTAGGAACGGATGTACTTACATAAACAATGTCACTGCCACGTGTTGCTTCTTCAATGCTTTCCACAACAACAAACTCAACAGAAGGATAATCAGTTCTTGCTGCAGAAATGAAAGAATCCAGAGACTTTTTTCCGCGTCCCTTTACCTTTACAGTCTTTACACTTGGACGTGCAGACATAATTGCAGCAAGAGCCGTCTTACTCATTACGCCGGGTCCTACAATGCCGGCTACAGAAGCATCTTCAGGGGCAAAATATTTAAATCCAACACCAGGTACGGCACCAGTTCTATATGCAGAAAGAATATTTGCACTCATATATGCAAGTGGGGCACCAGTATCCTTATCGTTCAATGTCAGCATGAGGATTGAACGAGGCAATCCCTTTTCACGGTTTTCAACATTGGAACCGTACCATTTCATTCCAGCCATATCGAAGCGTCCCCCCAGATATGCAGGCATTGCCATAAAGCGGCGATCAGGGCCATCAACTGGCATTTCAGGAAATGGAGATGTTGCAGGGAATGTAACCATACATCCGTGTGAGTTTCCATTTGCTCCACCCATGCGGTAATTGCCGGCTTTTAAGAGTTTGAACATTTCTTCCATTGCTTCAATGCAGCCATCCATGTCCTTTACGCCAGCTGCAATCATGTCCTCTTCACTCAAATACAAGAAATCAACCTTTGGATATTCCATACATACACTCCTTGAGACATAAAAAAAAGACGCGAAGCTTTCACTTAGAAAACCTCAGCGTCTTTGCTGTCTCTAAATTGTTTTGATAATGTACTTTAACATTCTGTAAATAAAAGTTCTTGTAAAAATCGGAACATTACATATTCACTATATTCTGTACATAATTTCCTTTAAATACCTCACTGGCATATTCAGAAGGAGTCTTTCCCGTACAGTTCTTAAACTCATGAATAAAATGAGCCTGATCATAAAACTTATATTCAGATGAAAGCCTTGTCAAAGAATCAGAAGCACCCCGATTTAAATCATTCAGCAAGAACTGAAACTTTACGCTTGTGCAAAGCTGCTTAATGCTGAATCCTAATTTCCTTTCAAATATAATATTAATGTATCTGGAAGAATAACCTGTAAGTTTTTCAAGCTCACTAACTTTTATCATGCCTCTGTGCTGAACAATAATGTCAGCAATCTGCCTGAAAAGATTGTTTTTTGATTTATCTTCTTTAGTCTGTAAAATATTTTCATAGTAGTCTAAAAAAGTGTGCATCCTTGAATCAAAATTTTTCTGTTTTCCCATTATGCTACAGAAATCTTTCATGGAAGAAAGTTCATCAAGAATAATAATTTTTCCAATAGAATCTTTGACACCTATTTCTTTTATAAAAGAAGCGGCACTTGGTTGCAGACGTACACAAAAATATTCGCAATCTTTTCTTACGCGAAAAGTTCTTGGTTCTATAGTGCTCCCAATAAAATGACTTCTAACCGACCAGCAGTCATCAGAGGCTTTACTATACTCAAAAATAATATTACTGCATCCGTCTACAAAAAGTTTGATTGGAATGTCTGAATCTGAATAGTTAGAAAAACTATAAAAATGAGAAATTCCATTTTCTAGCAGAACTTTCTGGCAAAAATCATCAGCGTCCAGCACAAAATATGGCTGAATTGACATGAGTTCAGTCTTATCTTCCATTTACACAACCACCAGCTATAATATGAGCAAAAAAAAGACGCACCCAAAGCCATTAAGACTTTAGATGCGTCCTTGCACTAAGTAAATGTTAGCTGATTTAAATAATACTGTCAATAGTAAATTTTTATTTTGCAAGCTTAAAGCGATTATAACGTAATGGCGTAATGTCCGCTGGGCAAGAACCTTCTGTTATAAGCTCTGCGATATTGTATGCAGCAGAAGGACCAATCCCAAAGCCATGTCCCGTAAAACCACATTCAATATACAATCCAGGGACTTCATCACACTTACTTACTGTTGCAACTCCATCTACACAGAAGTCTCCATAACCGCCCCAAGCACGCACAACCTTGGCATTTTTCAAAATAGGGAAATATCCCAAAATTCCACGAGAAGTTGCACTAACCATGCTGGAACCCACCAATGGGTAAGAATCATCAATACGAGCAGGAACTTCATCAAAACCATCAGTACCGCCCATTACAAAAGAACCGTGCTTTGTCTGATGACCGTAAAAGTCTGCCATGGCAGTTCCAAGCATCTGAGAGAACATCTTTGGCTCGGCTTCTGTTACAAGACATGAAAGTGCATGCTTTTTCATAGGAATGTTTATGCCTACGCTTTTTAGGATTTCATTGCTTTCAAAACCTGCCGCAACAACAACATCTGATGCTTCAAAAATCTGTTCTGGTGTTTCTACACCAACAACATGCCCCGCCTTTGTAATTATGCGAGTTACAGGAGCTCCTGTAATAAAATCCACACCAAGCTCTCTGGCTTTTTTATAGTATCCCAAAGTTGTAATAAGAGGGTTTGCATGACCATCTGTAGGACACCAAGAAGCACCTATTACTTCATCGCTCATGTACGGATTAATTTTCTTTACCTCTTCAGCATCAATCATCTTTACATCGACACCGCACTTTACAGCTCCGTCAGCAAGCTTCTGCAAAATTTTAAGATGTTCCTCTGTCTTACCAAGGCGAAGGTTTCCACCTTGAGTATATTCAGTATCAACACCAAGTTCTTCACTCAAAAATGGCCATATATTTTTTACGCCCCACACCATAAGAGGCAGTTCTTTAGGGTTACGTCCAGACTGTCTTACACCACCCCCGTTTCGGGAAGAACCACCATTGCCAATATAGTCAGAAGCTTCAAGGACAGTTACGTTCTTGCCCTTTTTTGCAAGATAATATGCCGTTGCATTTCCAACAATGCCAGCACCTATTACAATTACATCAGCTTTTGTCTGCATATTACAATTCCTCCCTTGCAAGAATACTCATTTCAGTAGGACGGATAGGACCTCTGCTTGTTGCAGGATTAATCACCGCTGGACTAACTTTCTGTTCTGCAGCAACTATACCTTTTACAAGTTTTGAACAAGTCTGTCCTTGGCAAAGTCCCATGCCACACCGTAAATATCTACGTATCTCCTGCATAGTCCACATGCCTTCATGAACAGCCTTTCGTATTTCACCTTTAGTAATTTCTTCACATCTGCAAATTATCATGTCGTCATCTGGTCCTGGAACAAATGGTCCAATATCCCGTGATCTATCATTCATCATTGTTTCACTCCTTATCCACGTTTCCAGAATCTTGCCGTATCTGCAAAATCATTTGGAACTTTCATTGTAAGTAAATGTGTCTTGTCAAATGCAGGGGAACTTTTCACCTGCAAGATTTCAGCATCGCACAACACCTGTCCGCTTCTGCTCAAAGCCTTTCCCTTCTCTCCCTTTTCAGGCAGCGGTAAAAATTCATAAGGAAGGGTTATGCTCGTAAAGCCAGGCTCAAAATCTTCTTCCACAAGGAAGATTGCCTGCCCTGAACAGTTTGCGACACACATTCCGCATCCCATGCACTTAGACTCTTTATCCACACACGGAAGAGCAGTAATGCAAGAGCCTATTTTTATGCAGTGCTTCTTACATGCATCCTGACACGGATTACAAGGAATGTTCTGCGTACATTCAATGACCGGGTGCAAGCCCTTCTGTTTTGTAAATCCAGGAAAGCGTGCAATCTCATCATCTGCAATAAAGCCCTTAGTCAAAAGATTTTCAGAAACAGGAATGCCTTCATCGGTCTTTTCAATAAGCTTTCCCTTATTACCTGGAGCAAACATTCCCTGACGCAGACTGTTTAAATCCGCAGCATAGACAGATTCTGTTTCTGTCATTACGGATTCTTCTGTAAAACCAAGCCTATATGCAGCCCTAAGGCCAGCCATGCGTCCCTTTATCATTGCAGAACTGGCTTCTTCAATTCCACTTACATCGCCTGCGGCAAACAGGCATGGAACGGAAGTCTCTCCGTATTCATCTACAATAGGAACCTGACCGCCGCGGCGTGGATTGTCTTCCATTTTACAGCCGGACATCTTCAAAAGCTGGCTCATCGGTGAAAGACCGACAGCAACACAAACGGTGTCTACATCAAAATGAATTTCCGTTCCGGGAATAATCTTAAAGTGTTCATCCACCTTACCGATTATTACGCCTTCAACTTTTTCAGAGCCTTCAACCTTCTTGATTGTGTAGCCCATATAGAATGGCACACCAGTACGTGCAACCTTTGCAGCATGAACACCATAACCTCCAATTCTTGGAGCAGCATCAACAAGTGCGACAACTTCACACCCTGCCTGCAAAAGCTGAAAACTTACAACAAGACCTACGTTTCCAGAACCAAGCATAAGAATCTTTTTGCCAGGTCGTACTCCATGAAGATTCATTAAAGTCTGGGCAGCACCAGCTCCAATTACACCTGGCAATGTCCAGCCCTCAAACGGAACCATATTTTCTGCAGCCCCCGTAGCAATGATTACGGAATCTGCCTTGTAATGATGAATCACTCCATCATGATTTACAGTAACTTCTTTATTTTCAAAAATGCCTGTAACTGTTGCATCAAGCTTTACAAGAACACCTGCATCAGAAGCTTCCTTTAACAGTTCTGTTCCAATATTAAAGCCACGTATTTTTGCCTTGTGTTCCTTTGAACCAAAGAATTTATGAATCTGCTTAAAAAGCTGTCCTCCTGGTTTGTGGTTTTCATCAAATACAATAACGGACATTCCGCGTCTTGCAGCTTCTATTGCAGCACTAAGACCTGCAGGACCTGCACCTACTACTATCAGGTTATATCTTTCCATATTCTACTCCTACCATGTTTTTTTCAGCACTGCAACCGTACTGAGTCTGAACTTTCATACCTGCTTTCAGTGGAGTTATGCATGTTCTGGTATTAGGCACTGAATCAACAATCATTACGCAGTCGGTACATCTTCCGATTGCACAGAAAATTCCGCGAGGCTTATGCAGTCGTGAAGTTTCGCGGTGTTTTAAAATTCCAGCAGCTTTTAATGCAGCTGCTACAGGTTCTCCTTCATACCCCTGCAATTCCTTGCCGTCCAAAGTAAATGTTACCAACTTTCCTTTTTCCGGGACACCTAAAATTGGATGCTCAATAATTCTTTCTGATTCCATTGCAGTCACTCCTGATAATTTATTTTTCTGACATCATCATCATAAAACCATCAAGAAAAAATAGATTGTAAAAATAAGAAATAATAGAAAACGTTAGTTTTAACAGTTTCATAGATAGAATTTTCAACATTAGTTCAGATTTCCCTCATTGCGAAAACACAAAAACAGACAGATTCTATACTAAGAAAGAAATTCAGGAGGAATTTTATGAAAAAAACATTACGAACAATACTTTCTGCAGGATGTGCATTGGTTGCAGCTTCTATAGCAACAACTTTTGTATCTTGTGGAAAAGATAAAGCAGAAGCAGCTTTTGATCCATCTCAGCCTGTAGAATTGACAATCTGGACACACGAAGACAAGAACCGTACAGAACTGGAGCAGAGACTTATAAAAGAGTTTCAAGAAGCAAATCCAAATGTTACTGTAAACTATGTCACATATCCATCTGGAAAAATCAAGGACATTCTTGTTGCAGGTTTTGCAGCAAACCAAGGTCCAGATATTTTTAACGTTGAAATAAACGATGCATATCCATTCGTAATCAACGGACGCGTAGCACCTGTAGAGTTTGCAGCAGCAGGCTACAAAAATCAGAAAGAACTTACATCTTCTTACCTTGATAAAATGCTTGATCCTGTAACTGTTGACGGCAAGATTTATGGTCTTCCACTTGAACTGACAAACTGGTGTATATATCTTAACAAGAAAATTTTCAGAGACGCAGGTCTTGATCCAGAAAAAGATATTCCAAAGACTTGGGAAGACATTGTTGAAATTTCAAAGAAAATTGCCATTCACGATGGTGAAATCATTACAAGACGCGGTTTTGACTTCCGCTATCCTTATTATCTTACCAGCTGGATGCCAATGGTAGAACAGCTTGGTGGAAAACTCGTAAGTGAAGACGGTAAAAAGGCAATCATCAACGATGAAGCTTGGCTTACTGCATTGCGTTACATGAAAGACTTCGGACCTTCTGGACAAAATCTTGGTTCTCCAACCTACACAGCAGCAAGAAAAATCTTTGATAACAATCAGAATGAAATTGCAATGTCCTTGAGTGGTCTTTATCAGGAGCAGAGAATGGCTTCTACAAATCCAGACTTCTTTAACAGTGATGACTGGATGGTAATTCCATACCCACAGTGGAAGAATGCAAAACAGACAGTACCTTGCCACTACTACGGACACTATTACATGGTTAATGCACAAAAGACTGCAGCTCAGCGTACTGCTGCATGGAAACTGCTCGGCTTTATGCTCAGTCACAGCGAAGAATACTTAAAGAAAGTTGCTATTGTTCAGCCAACAAAGGCATTGTTTGAATCAGATACCTATAAAGGAATGCCTTATTCAGATGTATTCAAAAAGGACCTTGAAAAAGGAAGCATTGTATATTATGCGGAAAATTCTCCAAAGATCGATTCTTTGCTTAAAAATGCTGTAGAATCAGTAATGCTTTCTGGCACCTCCCCAGAAGTTGCTCTTGCTGACCTCAGAAAGAATGTACAAGATGTTTTAGACGAAGAATAAATCTATCCGCAGGGCTGTCTCAGAAGAAAACGCAGACCCGTCTTCTGAGATAGCCTTTTTTATTATAACTAAATTATGTAATTATTATGGAGGAAAGTATGTCTAAACACAAAAAAACATCTTTTGAACAGAAAAAAGCTAGATGGGGTTGGTATTTTACAATGCCAGGCCTTATATTCTTTGCACTTTTTTCATTCTATCCTATTATAAATGCTATCATTACAAGTCTTTACAATAAAAAACTGCTTTCTCTTAAAAAGCCGTCTTTTGTAGGACTTTCAAACTATATCAAAATTCTTTCCAGTCCAGATTTCTGGAATTCAATGAAGGCGACGGCTATATTTACAGTAGGCTGTTTCGTTCCACTCGTAATAGTATGCCTTCTGTTTGCAGTACTCATATCTACACGTACACATGCAAAACGTACAATGCAGATGATTTTATATTCTCCAGCCGTTCTGTCATCTGTTGTTATTGCACTTATATGGATGATTCTTCTTGATCCAAGAGGCATCATGAATCAGTTTATGAATATGCTCCACGGCACAACAGGCATTGACTATAAGTGGCTGGCAGATTCCAAAATGGTGCGTTTTTCAACCATACTTGTTTATTTCTGGAAATATGTAGGCTATTTTACAATCCTCTACATTACAGGCATTGGAAAAATTCCTACAACAGTATATGAAGCAGCAACCATTGACGGAGCAAGCCGTTTTCAGCAGTTCTGGACAATTACAATTCCACTGCTCAAACCTACCATTGTAATGGTTTCCATCATGGCCATGATACAGTGCATAAAAACCTTCAGTACACAGTACATGTTTACACAAAGCGGGGCACCTCTTGCACCAATAAATGTCATCACGCTGAACATTTACAACACGGCAATGCGCGACCTTGCCATAAGCCGAGCAAGTGTTATGAGCATAATTCTTTTCCTTATCATGCTTGCACTCACCTGCATTCAGTTCCGCTTTTCAAAAAGCGATGATGTTTCATACTAAGGAGTTTTATATGAAAAAAGATGTAAGGGCAAAAAATGCAGACATTGTAATATGGATCTTTCTTATTCTCTGTTGCGCACTGACGGTTATTCCGCTCTTATTCATGCTTACGGCAAGTTTCATGCGAGCAATAGACATTATGAAAATGCCGTACAGATGGATTCCAAAACCATTTCATTTTCAGAATTATTTTAATGCCATTGCAGGTAATGATCGTTCATTCATCTATCTGCGTAATATTTTCAACAGCCTTCTTGTTGCTGTTGCAGTCACATGCACAACAATCATCTTGGCTTCGCTAGTTGGTTTCGGTCTTGCAAAGTACAAGTTCAAGGGCAGAAACGTTGTATTCCTTGCAATCATGGCAACAATGATGATTCCATTTGAGACTATCATGGTTCCATTGTACATGGTTGTTATGAATCTGCACATGCAGAACACCTACTGGGGTCTTATTGTTCCGTTCATGGTAAATGCTTTCGCAGTATTCCAGATGAGGCAGTATATTATAACGTTTCCAGAAGACATGCTTGATGCAGCACGTATTGACGGAGCTTCTGAAATCCAAATTTTCCTTAAGATAGTGCTTCCAAACTGTACCCCTGCAATTGCAACCCTTGCCGTACTTACATTCCGTCAGCAGTGGGACAATCTTTTGTGGCCATTACTTGTTGCACAGAGCGAAAAAATGAAGACCATTCCTGCGTACATCGTTAAGTTTGCCGCAGAAAAATATGCAGATGAAGGTATCATGATGGCTGTAGCTGTTATTGCAAGTATACCTATCTTCATACTGTTCTTCAGTCTTTCAAAATATTTCGTAGGCGGTTCATCCGTTTACTCTGCAGGAAAAGAATAAAGAATGAAAAGAATTCAGCTGCTGTTCATTGCACACATACTTTTATGTATAAATCTTATTTCCTGTTCATTGCATAACAATAAAAACAGTGAACAGCATGCTGTACAGCCTGACTTAGTAATATACTCTCCCCATCCAGTTGATAAAGTAGAATTCATTGTAAAAGAATTCCGTCAAAGAACAGGCATGAATGTTCATATAATTCATGGCGGAACAGGAGAGCTTCTTTCTCGTTTACAAAAAGAAGAAATGTCTGATATTTCTACTGCAGATGTATTCTGGGGTGGAGGTATTGAATCGCTGGAATCCGCAAAAGAACTATTCCAGCCTTATACCTCCCCAGAAACCTCAAACATAGAAACTACATACATTGACAAGGAAAATTTGTGGACAGGTTTTTCGGTAATGACAATGGTCATTGTTTACAATGCTTCTCTTGTTCCTTCTCAAAAAGTTCCGTTAAAATGGGCAGACCTTCAAGATCCATTTTTTTCAAGCAGAATAATCATCCCCGACCCTGAAAAATCCGGCTCTGCATATACAATGCTAAACACAATACTGCTTACCTCAGGAGGTGCAAACTGGCAGCTTTTGCGTGCAATCAAACATCAAGCCTCACCTGCAGGCGTAGCTTCATCTTCAACATTAGTACATCCATCTGTTGCATGCGGAGAATTCTTTGTAGGTCTTACCTCTGAAGATGCTGCTCTGTCATTTGTAAATTCTGGTTACGCCCTTTCAATCGTATATCCAAAAGACGGAACTGTTGCCGTTCCAGATGGCGTAGCGCTGGTAAAAAATGCAAAGAATGAAGCTGTTGCAAAACAGTTCATTGATTTTGTTTTGAGCGAAACAGTACAAGATCTTCTTGCCCGCAATTGGAACAGAAGAAGCGTGCGAACGGATATAGAACTGCCAGAGGGTGCAAGACCTCTTACAGAGCCAGAACTTCTACAATACAACATTTACGAAGCTGCAAGACAAAAGGAAAAACTCTTGCAACTTTGGCGTGCATTATAATTTCTGGCTGTCACGAAATTCTTTTGGTGTTACTCCAGTAAGTTTACGGAATATCTGACTAAAGTAGCGGGCATCAGTGTAGCCCACAAGATCTGCCACTTCATATATTCTTGTAGCGGGAGACCGTAAAAGTTCAGTAGCTCTTTTTATGCGGTAATATGTAAGATAATCAACAAAGGTATAACCAGTTTCCTGCTTAAAAATGCGGCTTAAATAACTTGCAGATATAGACATTTTTTCAGCAGCAGTTTCAATTGTAATGCCACCTATATACGAAGATGTAATAAGTTCTATTGCCTGTTCAACGTAACGGGCATTTGTAGTTTTCCTTTCACCCAGTTGATATTCCTTAAAAAGCATGAGCATGCTTTCATTGGAATCAGAAAGTTTTTTCTTAAGTGAATCATCATTCTTATGTGCTTCAATGCGCTGTTTTGCTCTGCGAATTGCATTTGCCAATTCTTCATCATCAACAGGTTTAACTAAATACTCCTGAACACCAGATCGCATTGCCTGTCGGGCATATTCAAAATCACTGTACCCGGAAAGTATAATGCACTCGCAAACATACCCATCTTCTGAAACAGCGCACATTTCCGCGACAATCTCTATCAAGTCCAAGCCACTCATTCCTGGCATTCTAATGTCAGTAATAATAAGATCGGGCTTCTGCTCTTTTATAAACTGCAGAGCCTTAGTACTGTCCTCTGCTCCGCCAATACATACACAGCCCAATTCTTCCCATGGAGTCGTAAGAACTAAATCTCGACGGACAATAGGCTCATCTTCAATTACCAGAACTCGTATCATGTCGGGAATCCTCCGGAATGCGAATAGTTACAGTAGTACCAACTCCTGCAGTGGAGCGTATAGTTAAGCCGTATGCTTCTCCATACAAAAGCCTAAGCCTAGAATGTGTATTTACAAGAGCAATGCCATTGCTGCCAAGCCGTTGTGTTCTTGTTACAGTACGCAGATTTTCTTGAATTTCATGCAACGTTTTTTCATCCATGCCAATGCCGTCATCTTGAACTTCTATTAATATATCCCGCTTGCCATCTATTCCAGCTTCAAAATAACCGCGGATATAAAGAGTTCCGCTCACACCTTTTTCTTCAAGTCCATGAACAAGGGCATTTTCTACAACAGGCTGTATAATCAGTCTTGGAATAGGATATGACAAAAGCTGCTGATCAATTTCTTCCACAAAAGCAAATTTGTTTTCCCAACGCATTGCTTCTATGTCAAAATAATTATGAACAAGTTCCATTGCATGTTCTATAGAACAAAAATCCCCTTCGGCAGCAAAACCATCACGAAGCAGTTTGCCAAGATTAGTCACCATCTTTGAAATATTTGAAGCACCAGCAAACTTAGCCATTGACTTAATCGAATTCAAAGTATTGTAAAGAAAATGAGGACTAATCTGTGCCTGTAAAGATTTTACTTCTGCAATCCTCAAAAGTCTTTGCTGCTCAACCCGATCATCCGTCAATTGAGCAATGTGAGTGACCATCTTATTAAACCTGCGGATAAGAAACTTCATGTCTTTATCTGCAAGTGGATGCGTAGGCTCCGGACATTGAACATCAAGTTCTCCTGCCTCTGCATGTTGCATGGCATCAGCAAGACGCCGGACAGGATGTGCAACAGAACGGGACACCAGAGCGGAAATCACAACAGCAAAAACAGCTGTGAGCAAAGCAGTCATGACCGTTAAATGCCTCAAGCCATGAATGAACCACAAATTTTCATCACCAGGCAGAATGCCACATACATAAAGCGGAGACAAGGAAAAAGAAGATGGTACAACATGAGGATTCGTCTGATTTTTTACGCTTGTCTGAGGCAATTGAATATCCTGAAGGAAAGAGCCTTCTACTTCAGTAGAAAAACCACTGTATGCAATGCAGCCGCTTTCATCATAAATATAAAACTGAGAAAATATATTAATGCCAGAAACTTTAGCAAGCCTGCTTGAAAAACCACTTCTAAGAATGTCTACAATTATGCAACCTGCATTACCTACAGGAACGCATACTGCCGCAATGCAATTTCCAGTGTGAGGATGCGGCTGTACAAAAAGAGTTCCGTCTGGCTCTTTATGACTGCGGTAGAATATGCCCCAATCAGAATAAGAAGCAAGATTATATTCTTCAGGTACAACCCCGCGGGAAATAGTTTTCTTCGGTTCAAAAGAAACAAGATAAACCTGATATTCATTATCTTTTCCAAGCTGTGCAATGTCCTGAAACAAATCAGAAATGAGGGCATTATTTTTTTCTAACGAACCCCGTCCAGAACACCAATCGATCACAAGAGGAGAATCTGCAAGTGCTTTTCCTAAAGAAAAAGCACCGTCAATAGAACCTTTGGCTGTTTTCATAACAGAATAAATTACATCATCAGCCTGACGCAGAGAATTCCGTTTAAGAGTCCACTGACTTATTTCCATGAATACGAAAGAAAGAAGAAAGAGAGGCACAATACTACTTATAATAAACAGAATAAGCAATCTCTTTGAAAAAGAAAGGCCAGTTAAAAACTTCAACATCTTATTAATAAAGTATACTATATGATTATTTTATTGAAAAGGATAAAAAAAAGGCTAGGTATTAACCTAGCCTAAAAGCGCCCCCTGCAAGGATTGAACTTGCGACAGACGGATTAACAGTCCGTTGCTCTACCAACTGAGCTAAGGGAGCATTCGCCTTAACGTGATTAGTATCATATACAAAATATAATTTATTGTCAAGCATTTATACAAGAAAAAATCAAATTTCCAATAAATTTTACCTTGAAGTGATATTTTTTCTATATTATAATTCGCTTCGAGGAAAAATATGAAATTAAGCCTACAACAATTTATAGTAAAGAATTTCTGGAAAAAATTCTTTGTAGTGGCAGCTGCTATATTTTTAATGGGATTTTCCCTTTCTTTTTTGATAGAAGCAGCATGGGGAACTGATCCATGTTCATTCATGAACATAAATACAGCAAACAAAATAGGATGGACGCTTGGCAACTGGCAGTTTACGCTCAATCTGGTCATGCTCATCTTTACAATTGCTTTTAATCCACGTCTGATTGGAGCAGGAACACTGCTGAACATGGTGCTTATAGGTTACACAGCCGACTTCTTTACCTGGCTGTGGAAAACAATAGGTTTTCACGCAATGGTTTCAAGCCCTGAATATTTTTACATCAGAGTAATTGTATTCATCCTTGCCTTGATACTCTTTGTCATCTCTGCTGCAGTCTACATGAATTCAGAAATGGGTCTTTCACCTTATGATGCAGCCATAAAGATAATCAGTGAAAAGCTAAACAAAATACCATATTTCTTAATCAGAATTGCCTATGACATGCTCGCCGTTGTCATCGGTCTTGTTACAGGAAAACTTGCTTCAAACGGAGTTCAAGGTTCTATGCTCGGCTCAACAATAATGGCATTTGCAATCGGTCCTGCAATTACAACCGTTGGCAAATTCATGAAAAAACACATCTCAATATTCAAGGACTAACAAATGGGAACAACATCAGGCATCGTCATAATGGCAGTCATGGCAGTACTCTTTCTTTTAATTACCAAATGGAAAAGAAAGATGATAAAAGAAACCATGGAACAATTCAAAGAAAAATCAAATTCATACACACTCGTAATCCAAGGCTGTGACTGGGGACCTGCAATAAACAAAATCATAATCAACACAGATTCCATCGCAGACTTTAACGAAGAAGACCTGAAACCATCTTTATTTACAGTAACGGCAGATGGCAAAAAACGTACTGTTACAGAATGCTACTTCTGCGACTTGAACGGAAATCATCTGGACAAAGCAGAAGAAAATGATCATATTGCATTGGAACTCGAAGTGCATCCATTACAGATACACGAAAGTCCATTTGTATGGAATGACGAACATCAGCTGAACGAATGGAAAACAGAATATCCGCACAGCATTGCACATCCAAAACTTGCAAATCCTATTACAGTCTGCAACGACATGTTCTGTCCACAGACTACAGCATTTGAAGACATCAAAACCTTCAACAGACTTTCAGCCTGCTACTATGCACCACACACTTATGACGATGGCAAAAAGCATCCATTGATTATATGGCTTCATGGTGCAGGAGAAGGAGGACATGATACAGAACTCGTTCTCTTAGGGAACAAAGTAACCGCACTGGCAGAAGAAAAAATTCAATCTTATTTTCCAGAAGGTGCTTACGTACTTTGTGTGCAGACTCCAACAGTATGGATGAATCATGCAGAACCGTATGACATTGAAAAAGACGAAACTACAGATAAATCTTCACAGTATACAGAAGAATGTATGCATGTAATAAAAGAGTTTGTAAAAAAACACAAGGCTGTAGATCCTTCAAGAATCTATCTAGGTGGATGCTCAAACGGCGGTTACATGACAATCAACCTTCTTCTGCACTATCCAGATTATTTTGCAGCAGCATATCCTGTTTGCGAAGCATACAATGACAAATGGATTTCAGACACAGACCTTGAAGTTCTCAAGAAAACGCCAATTTGGTTTGTTGCAGCAGAAAATGACACAACAGTAAATCCTCTAGAACACATTGTACCGACAACACGCAGATTACCAAATGCAAAAGTTTCATTATTCAAAGATGTACACGGTGATGATGGAACAGAATATAACGGACACTGGTCATGGATATATCTTTTTAATGATAAATGTTCTTTAATAGAAGATAAAAAAGAACAGAGTTTGTGGAGCTGGCTGGCTTCACAAACTCTGTAGGAGGAGTTTTTATTACTTCCATTCCCTTCTTCATCAAAGGGAATGGGTTACGACTTAAACTCTGAACAGCAAATCTTCGTAAGAAGGATATGGTTTATATTCTTCACCAAGCAAAGGTTCAATCTGATCTGCTACAGCACGGGCTTCTGTCATTGCAGGAATAACCTTGTCAACATAAGCACGTGCAACTGCCATTGGATCTTCCTGAGACTTAGCAGCAAGATGAGCCTTGCACAAAGCTTCTTCCTTTACAGCAAGTTCATTTACAAGACCATCAAGAGTTGAAAGAAGTGTTGTCTGAGCAGTTGCCTTTGCAGAAGGAACTACAGCCTTCAAATCAACAACAGTCTTGCTTACGTCACGGATATATTTATATGCAGCAGGCAAGATGTCTTTATTAATCATTTCAAGCATTGTCTGAACTTCAATGTTCAAAACCTGTGCATACTTTTCAAGTTTAATCTCATAGTGGCTCTTCATCTCAACTTCTGTGTATACACCCATTTCTGTATACAGCTTGATGTTCTTTGCATCAAGATAGTGAGCCATTGAATCTGGCAAAGTCTTCAAGTTAAGCAAACCACGCTTTTCAGCTTCCTTAACCCAAGAAGCATCATAACCGTTACCATTGAATACAATTCTCCAGTGTGCAGTAATTTCTCTCTTAATAAGAGACTGCAAAGCTGAATTAAAGTCTTTTGCCTGTTCAAGTTCATCTGCAAACTGCTTAAGAGTATAAGCAACAATTGCATCAAGAGCTGTATTAGGACCAGCAATTGAAAGGCTTGAACCACATGAACGGAATTCAAACTTATTACCAGTAAAGGCAAATGGAGATGTACGGTTGCGGTCTGTAGAATCCTTTGGAATAGGTGGCAGAACATCTACACCGATTGTCATCTTTTTATTTGATTCACTGCTATATGGAGTTCCATCTTTTATAGATTCAAGAACTGCATGAAGTTCATCGCCAAGGTATACAGAAATAATAGCTGGAGGAGCTTCGTTTGCTCCAAGACGGTGATCGTTTCCAGCACTTGCAACAGAAATGCGGAGCAAATCCTGATTTTCGTCTACGGCCTTAATTATTGCTGTAAGGAACAAAAGGAACTGAGCATTGCTTGCAGGTGTCTTTCCTGGTTCAAGAAGGTTTTCACCTTCATTTGTAGACATTGACCAGTTGTTGTGCTTACCAGAACCGTTCAAACCTGCAAATGGCTTTTCATGAAGCAGACATACAAGTCCGTGGCGTTTTGCAACTTTCTTCATTACTTCCATTGTCAACTGGTTCTGATCTGTAGAAAGGTTTGTAGTTGTAAAGATTGGTGCCATTTCATGCTGAGCAGGAGCAACTTCATTATGCTCAGTCTTTGAATAGATACCGTACTTCCACAAAGTTTCGTTCAAATCTTCCATGTACTCTACAATTCTTGGGTTAAGAGCTGCAAAGTACTGGTCATCCATTTCCTGTCCTTTTGAAGGCTTTGCACCAAAAAGAGTACGTCCTGTCATAAGAAGGTCTTTGCGTCCATCGAACAGCTTTTTGTCTACAATAAAATATTCCTGTTCTGGACCTACTGTTGTAGCAACATGGCTTATATCTTTGCCAAACAGTTTAAGAATACGTTTCGCCTGAACATTCAATGCTTCCATTGAACGCAGAAGAGGTGTCTTTTTATCAAGAGCTTCACCTGTGTATGAACAGAATGCTGTTGGAATACAAAGTGTATGCTCTTTTATAAATGGATATGCAGTTGGATCCCAAACAGTGTATCCGCGAGCTTCAAATGTAGCACGGCGGCCTCCAGAAGGGAAAGAAGAAGCATCAGGTTCACCTTTTACAAGTTCCTTTCCGCTAAAAGCCATTATTACGCTACCGTCATCCTGAGGAGTAATAAATGAATCATGCTTTTCAGCTGTAATTCCTGTCAATGGCTGGAACCAGTGTGTAAAGTGGGTTGCACCTTTTTCAATAGCCCACTCTTTCATTGCATGAGCAACTTGATTTGCAATGTCTATGTGGAGAGGTTCTCCATCATCGAGTGTCTTTTTAAGAGCCTTAAAAGTTTCTTTTGGCAACCTGTCTTTCATTACTTTCTGATTAAAAACCATACTGCCAAACAATTCAGGGACATTAACAGCCATACATATCCTCCATAAAAGTCGATACATAAAAAAAGGCGATGTGAACAGTTGCTTTAATCGTTCCGAGGTTTTCGGAACTGCTAAAAAAACTATTCACATCGCCTTTGATGTTTTGTATTTTTACCTTACAATATCATTCAAAAAAAGTCAATACCACAAAAAGAAATTTACGAAAAACACTATAAAACGTTCAAAAAACTTGACAAATATAAGGCATATAGGTATACTTGCTGCATGAATATAAACGTTTTAATAATTAACCCCCCCCCAACCACTCACATATTTTATCAATAATTCACATCTTGCCTCTATAAGCATGATCTCTAGGCTATCTTTTAGCATTACGCTATTACCATATTATTTTAACATAAAAAAGGAGAAAATATCATTATGTTAAAGAACAAATATTTTATTCTGTTCATTTTACTATTTTCTGCAATGACAGACATCTGTTTTGCAGGAATTGCAGGAAGCAGGTTCAAAATCGCAGAAACCCCACAGGACTGCGAAGTTTTCTTTATGCTTACGCCCGATATGGAAGAAATTGAAAACAAAGAAAACGATGATGTCGCCGTAACAAAAAGTTTCAAGATCACCAAAAATGGTCTTGAAGGAGAGCTAAGGTATTCGCTTTTTGCTGACACAGGCACAACTCGGGAAGATTTAAATCTTCAGTTTGCAATGTGGGTGTTCATGTGCTTAAATAACATTGCAGGCTATGAAGTTCCTGGCAATACCATATCATCCTTTGATGATAACGATGTAAAGAAAGAGTTTAACGGAGACTTTGGCTGCACGACATTCTTGCAGAATCCCAAATCTGGATATGCAGAAGGTTATAAATACATAATGGCTGAATTCTTTTATAAAGACGGACAAGGCATTGTAATGAGGGCTTATCTGTTCAATGACATTAAGTTTTCAGGTATAACCAAGGACGGCATTGCAGAGGACAGTCCATTATTTTCAAACTACCATACATTTAAATTCGTAGGGGAAAATAAAGCGGCTAATCAAGAACTGTCAGAAGAAGACAGGAACAGACTGCTTGCCTTGATTGATGAATTTAGAAACGATAAAGACTGTGCCGAAGACTTTATTCCAACCAAATATTCTGAAATACTAAATTTTGCATTGGAAAGCCCTGTTGTTCATGTAGTAATAGATGAAAGCTGCTATCCTAAAGAAATAGCAGACTGTAACTATTCCGGAATATTATTGCTTGCATTTATTGCCGGTAACGTTGAACATCAGTTAAAGACAAATACATCAGAGAATGCCTCAGAAAAAGGCCTTGAATTTCAACTGTTAAAATACAAACACATAAAAAAACATGACAAAAAACTAAAAATAAAAGTTCTTGAACAAAGGCTTAAGGCAAAAACACGTTAAAACGTGAAAAAATAAATAGGAGCAACTTTATGAAAGTTCGAGTAAACAAAAAAGAAAATTTTTATTTTGGCATTAAAGCTGTAGTAAGCCTTGTGATTTTATACATCATAATGCTTTTAATTAAAGCCCTTTCTTCCGCAGACGAAAGAATTGTAGCTATGATTGCACCACTTTCGGTATATGTAATAATGATAGTACTGTATGTGTTCTTCTACAAAGTATTCATTGTCGGCTACCTTAAAGGAAACGGTGTAGAAATAACAGAAGAACAGTTCCCAGAGATATATCAGAGTTATGCAGGCATGGCAAAGGAACTTGGAATGAAAAAGATTCCACCTCTCTTCCTTATTCAGCAGGGAGGTGCACTGAATGCATTTGCAATAAGATTTTCCTGCAAAAACTATATTGCAATCTACTCCGACATATTCGACATGATAGAAACAGATGTTGAAGCTGTAAAGTTTATTCTTGGACATGAATTGGGTCACGTAAAAAGACACCACATGTCAAAAAGATTCTGGACAGCTTTCAGTTCAGTTGTTCCATTCTTAACAGCAGCCTACTCAAGAAGTTGTGAATACACCTGTGACAATATCGGACACGATTTATCAGACGGTGGTTCAGAAAAAGGACTTCTTGTCCTTGCAGCTGGAAAAAGTCTGTACAAAAAAGTAAATGTAGACAAGTATATTGAAAGTGCAAAGAAAAGAAGAAGCTTCTCTGTTAAATTTATAGAAGCCTGTTCAAGCCATCCATTTTTACCAAATAGAATTAAAAACATACAGAATGTATAAAGAATAAGGAGAATTAATATGAAAAAGATTATAGGTATTGTACTTACATTGCTTACAGTAGGAATACTCTGTGCAGCAAAAAAATGGGATCCAAAATTAGTTGATGAATTCAAGAATGCAGAAGGAACACCAGAAGATTCTGTTGTGTTTTACGGAGGTTTTTATTCAACAGATTTAAAAGCAATAACAAGCTTTACCCAAACAAATTCTGAATTCTCAGCAGACAAACAGACAATGAACGGACCTTTCTTTATATCAAAACCTGTCAAACCAGGAAGTAAGTATATACTATCTCACTTATCAGGTACAGAGAAAAAAACAGCATATACTGGATCAATGGGAAACCAGAAATCCGTGATAAGCAATTCATTTAAAAAGGATTTTTCAGTAAAGAATACTCCAATGACAATAGAAGTCCCTGAAGAACCAGGAATATACTATTTTGGATATTATGATGGTAGATTTACAGCTGTCAACGAAAAATTAACAGAAGTAGGAGGCCTTTTTAAAGACATGCTTAAATCTGATGGTATGGAAGAAACTGTACTCAAACATGTCATTCCATTATACAAGGACACAGAATGGGAAGAAGTTCTACAAAAACGCTATAAAGAAGTTCAAGAAGAAAATAAAGCCCAGAATAAAAAATAAGGAAATTCAGAATGAAAAAGAATTTTATTAATTATTTAATATTAATATTTTTATGCATAACACAAATATCAGCTCAATCAGTTTCAGTACATATTCCTATCATAAAAATGGCAAAAGCTGCATACAATGCAAGGCCATATCTTACAGAACTTGACAAGGAAGTAAAAATAACAACCGTTGGCAAAAAGGAATTTATTTTTGTAGGAAAGATTACTGCAGATACAAATAAGCTAAACAGAACATTTCTTGCAGAAACAGCAGAATTAGATGAAGAAGCTCAAAAACACTCAGACATGTATCAAATTCCATGTTTTTATCCAAAACAGAAAGAACAGGAAAATTTTTATAAAAGTAATGTCTGCATTTTCTGTAACGGAAATTATTTTTTTATAAAATATAAAATACCTTCTGATAATATTGTAAAATTTTCAAACATTATCTATTTATTGTTTGGTTCTAAAAACTTGTTGACAGAGCTCCCTTTTGATCTTAAATTTTCTGTACCAGAAGATGCACAAGCCATATATATAGGAGACTTGTCATATCTTATACAGGGAGATGATTTGGATGCAACACTAATCTCTACCACATATAATCTTGAAGAAGCACAGGCTGCTTTGGATAAAGTGACTGCACAGCACATTGATTTAGTTCAGCTTCCACAAGAAGAAAAAGAAGAAGAAGTTTCAGAATAAAGTTAATAAAACAAAAAAAAGCATTCGGATTTATCTTTCAGATTTTCCGAATGCTTTTTTTTTATTGCATCATATCTATAACCAGATTTCATGACACAATTATCTAGAGAATTATGACACAATTATCTAGAGAGTTGCGATGCAATTATCTAGAGAGTTGCGATGCAATTATCTAGAGAGTTACGACACAATTATTTAGAGAGTTGCGACACAATTATCTAGAGACTTGCGACACAATTATCTAGAGACTTGCGACGCAATTCCTTAAGGTTTTACAGCCAATGCCTTTTCTACAGAAGCCTTAAAGTCAGGACCAACCATTACCCACCACTGACTAGGAGCATCAACCCAGTATTTTCTGAACACGCGAACAATCTGCTCTGCCGTAACATTCTTTACCTGAGCGTCAAGCTTTTTATTATAGAACATATCCCCATAGCTCATCTGATTGTAAATAATATTTGCAGCAACACTTCCAGAAGTCTGTTCCTCAGAATATGTCGAAATGTAATATTTATTCTTATAGCTTTCCAAATGACTTTCTATGTCTGTAATTCTATATGAGCTGTTCGTATTCGAAGGCTCTACAAATTTCCCCTGTGCCATAAAAGAACGGGCTTCATCCATGTACTTTACAAAATTAACAGGATCAGAAAGATTATAAAGATATTCCATGCCAAGTGGAGCTCTTGAAATAGGAACAAATGATGACGGGGTATAGCAGGCACCATAATGTTCGCGAACCAAATTATAAAGTATGTCCGTATAAATTTCTCCAGCAAGAACAGCAGGAATAAAATCTTCATCAGAGGAAACTGGCGAAGCAAATACACGAGAAACATAGCCAGTACCTTTTGCCGAATCCATGCTTAATACATGAACATCATTTTCAATCTGCAAAGTCGGAATATTCTGCTCAACGTATTTTGTTTCTTCATTCCATTCCAAATTTCCAATTGTCTTGTTCAATGCAGAAACCAGCTTTTGACCATCAAGACTACCAACAGCAACAATAAACATATCAGCCGCATTCAAAATCTTTGAATGAAGTTCCTTCATATTATCTATTGTAATATTCTGTAATGATTCAGGCTTTACGCTGGCTTTTGTTTTGAACGGATGATTCTTGTACAGTTCCCTGTTAATTTCATACGAAAGGAATGATGAAGGACTGTTCATAACACTCTGCACAGACTGCTCATAATCCGTCATCATGTTTTCATAAACACTCTGCTCAAAAGAAGGATGCAAAAATCCGTCTGTAAATACAGGAAGCATCTCATACAGATAATCATCTATTACACTAAGAGTTAAAGCAGTTCCTGCAACTTTTGAATACACACCTATTCCGCTCTGTGTTTTATACTGCAAGAAATCCCTGGCAGCCTTATTATATTTTTCAGAGCTGGAAGCCATCATGCTAAACAAAGAAGCTTCAAGTCCAGAAGTTTCTTCCGTTAAATGTGAAATGCCCCCTCGAACAACAATATTAACAGAATCTATTTTATCCGTAGGGTCATATTTTACATACACAGGAATTCCATTCTTAAGTTTTAACGTCTTAACATCAGGAGCATCGCTCATATCATAAGAAGCATCTTTTGATTTATCAAGCGGAATGTATATTTCCTGCTTAAGCAGGTCTGGAGTTGCAGTTGCAACTTTTGCAGGGTCAGAATTAAATTTTTCATTCTTCCACCAGAAAGCATTTTCTGATGTTATCAATTCATATCCAGAAGAAGCAAGCTCCTCCTGTACAGACTCGTACACAGCAGGGTTTACAAGCAAAAGAACCATAGGTTTTGTTTCTGTAAAATACTTAGAAACAAACTGCTTTACTTCCGACTGCTTTACATGCGAAACCTTGTCATTATAAGAATAATAATATTCAGGGCTAGTAACGTTCCACCAAAAGCGAACCGTGTTCAAAAGTCCAGTTGCAGTCTGCGAAGAAACTATATCAGAATTCTTTAGTTTTAAGGCAATATCTTTTACCTTTGAACTAGAATACAACTTTTTCTCAGCTGCCATTTGTGGCAAAATTTTATCCTGTACAGTAGAAAGGAAAGATTCTACACGGGCAGGAAGATTTGTCTGCGGAGAAAGCATCATGCCACCGAATTCAAAAATTCCGCAGGCACGAGAAGTATGGTAACCACTCCAAACATAATCAATATCAGGAATCATCAAGTTTTCATCATTTACAAGAGTTGTCTTATAAATGCCATCTGGCTCACTAAGCAAACTGCAAAGATAATCCGCAGAATATGTATCTTCAATATCAAAATCAGCATCAGGTCCGCGGAAACAAACAGCAACTTCTGCAATCTGTGGAGAAATGCGGTCATAAGGCATTACAGCATAATGAACCGACTCAAAAGGAGCTTTATTCTGCTGAGGACCGTCAACAGGCTTTTCATTACCGTTATTGCTCCAAGTTCCAAAGATTTTCTTAACAAGCTCGTAAACTTCATCGCTGTTTATATCGCCACCAACAAACAGCGCTGCATTTTTTGGAATGTAGTATTTAGATTGAATATCGCGAAGCTGGGCAACAGTTGCGTTTTTTATAACTTCAGTAGAACCGCTAGGATCTGTGCGGTAAGGTTCATTTGGGAAAAGCTTATATCTTAAATAACTGCTGTAAATCTGATTTGGAGAAGCTTCATCTCCCTGAATTTCAGCAAGAACAACTTTCTTTTCATTTTCAAGTTCCTTTTCATCTATTAAAGGACTTCTTATGGCAGCATTCCAGAAGGAAAGCCCCTTTTCAAGCTGGTCTTTAGGTATGGTAAAAAAGTAATTTACGCAATCTATACCTGTGGAACCATTCTGTGAAGTAACACCCATATCATTTTCAGCCCTGCTGAATGATGCGGCATCCCCATACAAAAGATTTCCTTTAAACATCATGTGCTCGTACAAATGAAACAGACCTGCTGTTTCTGGAGCCTGAGCAACAGCGCCACAACGGACTGCTATCTCAATATATACCAATGGAACAGAATCATCTTTTGCAGTAAAGAGCGTAAGCCCATTGTCTAGATTGTACTGTTTTAGATTTTCAGCGACAGAACTTTTACGTTTTCCACATCCTGTCAGAAGAAAGACTGGAACAATTGCAATTAGTAGTAATTTTTTTATATGTAACATACTCATAATATAATATAAATGAACAAAAGTCCTATTTGTTACAAAATTTTACTTCTTTTTATATACCCCCCCCCCGCTTAAACCTATAGAAAAATTATCAACTACCATTTCTTCGTACACCTTCTCAATCTTGCTTCGGACATTCTTAAATGATTCTATTATTTCAGGATCAAAACGTTTACCGGAATACATAACAACAGATTCAAAAGTTTCTGAAAAGTTTGCCTCATGAGTTTCTTTGTACTGATTAAACGAAATATTATCAAACACATCTGCCAAAGCAACAATTCTGGCAGAAAGAGGAATTTCATATCCTTTAAGCCCCTTAGGATAACCTTCCCCATCCCACCATTCGTGATGATAAAGAGCAACTTCCTTCGCAAGCGTATAAAACAAATCGTCTGGATTATTCACAATCAAAGAATCAATAATTTCAACACCGCTTACAACATGCCGCTGAACATCAGCATCGCTCAATGGACGGCGCAAATCATGATTATTAGCAAGACCTTTAGCAATCTTTAATTTTCCAACATCATGCAATGGTGAAACTTTTATAAGAATTTCTACATAACGTTTTGTAAGCTTGTTAATAAATTTTTCTTCCAAAAGAAGTTGCCGTGCAATAATACTTGTATAGTTACTTACACGGCGAATATGTTCCCCAGTTTCTTTGTCTGCAACAAGAATAAGATGCATAAGGCCAGAGACAATTTTACTCTGAATGCTGGAAATTTCATCTTCGTAATATCTTAAAATCTGCTTTTGCTGTTCATTACGCTTTTCAAGCTTATAAACAACATCACGCTGTTCAGTAATATCTTTTAATACAACGGTATATCCGTAAAAGCGGTAATCAGATTTTATAGAAACACAATAGCCTTGATACTGCTTATTATCAAACTCAAAAATGCTATTCTCAACCTTTCCATTATTTTCAGCATTAAAAATAACCTGCAAAAGTAAATCGTTAGCCTTAACAGGCTTTTTCAACAGCTTGCGTACAGATATATACTCTGGAAACATCTGCACAGCAGAAAGATTTGCGTCATGAACCATCAGATTTTCATCAATAATAAAACACGGACCTGAAACCGCATTTTCAACAACAGAAAGAGCCAGATCCGACAGATTTGAAAACTTTTCACGCACAACAAGGACTGTAGTTGCCATGACAAAAAAAGTCAGCATGTACAGCGGCATCATGAAAAAATAACGGTTTACGTTTATGAGACAAAGCGATAAAAGCGGAAGAATACAAAAGAAAAAATGTCGTATAAAAAAAAGGCGCTCGTTCTTACGGCAGGTAATCATGCGGAACAAAAAAATTGCTACGGTAAATACCACCATGCTTATTGTATAGACATAATATAATGTCAAAGCAAGCCGTGAAACAGAGTTTGAAAATATGTCGGAATCGTAAGACAAAATAAGCATAAAAACACTTATCATTGTTCCAGCACTTACAATCGTAAATATTTTTCTGGAAAGACGGACATTAAAAAGAAGAAAATTAATCTGAATGAACATTGGGAGCATGACAATTGCTATTGCATAAATAATTTTCAGCCCCATATAGTGAGCCTGAGTAAGCCCTTCACTCAGGTACAAATAATAACCGCGTGCAATGAATATTGTTAAAAAAGAAACTGCCATTGCATACTTCTGTTCTGTTGATGACCTTTTTCGCATCATGACCAGAATACACAGGCAGTTTATAACTAGAGGAATAGATATAAGGACTTTATATGCAGATATCATCTCTCAACACCTTTCTCTTATATCTTAACCTAAATATAGAAAAAAAAGCAATATCTATTCCTTGACGGCTCCTGCACCAAGGCTCTTAATCATATATTTCTGAGTAAATAGAAAGAAAATTACAAACGGAATAGCAATAAGCAATGAACCCGCTGCAAAGTTTGTAAATTCATTCTTTTTATCTGAAACAAAAGAAAAATAAAGCCCTAGAGCAAGAGTCTGCTTTGCAGGTGAACGCAAAACCATTTTTGGAAAGATAAAATCCATCCACGGACCTGTAAAGCTGGAAATAGCAAGAAATGTAATAATAGGCTTTGTTACAGGAAGAATTATTGTAGCATAAATGCGCAAATGGCTTGCACCGTCAATGCGTGCAGCTTCATCAAGATTTTTGCTTACAGTATCCATGTAGCTTTTTACCATCCATGTGTTGTATGGAATGTTTCCAGCTACATACACAAGAACAAGTCCCCATAAAGTATCAAGACCATTGATGCGCAAAAGAATGACATAAATGGCAATCATGCCTATAAAGGATGGGAAAATTTGCAGAACTAAGAGACTCATCATAAGAGGCTTTTTAAAAACAAAATTAAATCGTGAAAAAATGTAAGCGCTCAAAGAAGATATAAATACAGAAATTACAGTAGTCCACAAAGCTATAAGAAACGTATTCTTAAACCACAGACAATAATGTGTTTTGGTAAAAAGATATATAAAATGTTTTAATGTTAAGCCGTTTTTATCCCTAAACGGAATAATATCCAACGAAGCAATACCATTTCCCGAAGAAAAAGCAGCACTCACAGTATATACAAGCGGATAAAAAACAAGCAGAGAAATCAGAATGAATACAACGTATATAATTGTTTTATTAACAACCTCTAAAGCATCGTAATTCTTTTTCATACTTCACCTTCCTTATAAGCCTTTGTGTGCATAAACTGATAGATTGCAAAAGGAGCAAGAACAGTAAAAATCAAAACAGCAATTACAGAAGCATAGTTGTATCTTTGCAATGTAATGGTAAGTTTGTAAATCCATGTAATAAGAATATCCGTTCCACCCGCATTCGTTGAAGTGCTGTCTGCAACAGCAGGTTCACCAGCAGTAAGGAAGTATATAATGCCGAAATTATTTATATTATGTGTAAAGCTCATGATAATGAGCGGCATTGTCTGAAATAATACCAACGGGAATGTAATGTGTCGTAAAATCTGCCCGTTATTTGCACCATCTATCTTTGCAGCCTCATACAAATCTCCTGAAATAGCTGTCATTGTGCCAGTAGAAAGCATCATAAAATAACCAAAGCCAGCCCACAGATTAATGACAACACACATTATCTGTGCAAGGGTTGCATTGCCAAGCCAGGGGATTGTTCCGTTCAAAAGTCCCATAGCCTGTAATGTTCTGTTTACAACACCAAAAGTTCCGTTAAGAAGATTTCGCCACACAAGAGCCGTAATGACAACAGGAACAGCATACGGCAGAATAAAGATAAACTGGAATACATTTTTAAACTTTATATTACTCTGCTTTAAAACAACGGCAACAATCAAACCGCCCATATAGCAGGTAAAAGTTGAAAGAACCGCCCAAATTAAAGTCCAAATTGCAATTCTTACAAAACCTTTTGACCAGGTAGTTCCACCGCCAAGAAGGTCTTTAAAGTTCTGCACTCCAACCCAGTCTACAGTATTCTTTGGCGGAATGTGATTTGGTGCAGAATAGTTTGTAAACGCGACTGCAACACTGAACACCAGCGGAACTACAACAAAAATTAAAAGAAAAATAATGCATGGAGCAAGCCCTAAAAGCGGAAACGCACCGTTTGCCGATTCCCACACAGAAGAACGCTGCGGAAAGCGTTTTAGTCGGCAATACTCCACATAGGATTTTCTAGCACTTCTAACAGAAATTACATAGAGTGCAACAAAAATTGCAATTATAGACAGAACAAGAATTCCATCAATAAGCATAAATATAGAATGAGACCGCAATTTTACAGGAACATCAGGCTGCGGATAACCAAGAGTAATCAAATCAAATACTTTTCTAGCCCAAAAAGGAATGAGGGCAAGAAAAAACACTTCAATTGCTGCAAATGCAGCACCCTTGACATATTCTTTTAAGTAAAGCAAATGAGAAAGCCCCATAAAGCAAGATGCAGTCCCAGTCACCTTCTTAAGAGAACTTCCGTCAGTTTCTATTCGCATTAAACAGCCTCTTATTATTGAAATAATAATAGAGAGCCCCGCAACAAACAGGACTCTCTATCCAACAAAATACGCTAACTATTATTTTTTTATTATAGCCGCATCGCAGGCATCAAGTTCTTTCTGAACGTCTGCACCATCCCAAATATTCTTACTTGTGTTGCCCATTGTATCCCAGAAAGCTGCCATTTCTGGAATTGAAGGCATTGGGAATGCAAAATCAAGCTGCTTTAAGAAACCAGGCATGTACTTGCTGCTTACAGATGTATCAATAGAAGGCATTGCACCAGTCAAATTAAAGCGGAGCTGCTGCATTTCAGGAGTAAGAAGGAAACGTGCAAAATCAGCAGCTTCTGCAGGATGATCTGTGTATGCACTTACAAACATAGCACGTGTACCACTGAAAGAAGCTGCAGGATTTACTTCACCTGGCAAAGCTGGCAATGGAGCAACGCCAAAATTAACGCCTGCATCTTCAAAAGGCTTAACATTCCACAAACCAGTAATGTACATTGCGGCATTTCCAGACTGGAAAGCAGCATCACATACCGCAGTTGTAAGGTCTGCTGCAGGAACATCAATAATAGAATGTAATGACTGGAAGAACTTCATGCCTTTTACAGCAGATGAATTGTTAAGATAAGATTTTGTTGTATCTGTTCCGAAAGATCCAAACAGGCGGTTATTTTCTGATGTTGTAAAGATAATCGTATAATAACCGTTACCAACATCCATAATAAACCCATACTTCTTAGGATTTCTAATGTTAAAATTCTTTACCCATTCAGCAAGTGCTTCCCAAGTCTTTGGAACATCATTTTCAGAAATAAGATCCTTATTATAGAACAAAGCATAAGTTTCTGCACTTATAGGGTATCCATACATTTTGCCCTCATATTTAAGAGCCTGAGAACAAGCACCCAAAACTTCTTTTGAAACATCATCAGGGCTTACAGTTTCAAGAACATGACCTCCAGTTACCAATTCCCCAAGCTTATCATGAGGAGCTGCAAACAAATCAGGACCAACACCAGCAGGACCGTCAAGGGCAATCTGACCAGCGGCATCACCAAGTTCTACATTTACAAACTTAATTTCTACATTAGGATGAGTCTTTGTGTAGGCAATTCCAGCCTGCTTGATGAATTCATCAGGGCCATTCAAAGATTCCCATACAGTAAGAGTTACTTTTCCTTTAGATCCAGTTGCAGAAGGAGCCTCCTTCTTTCCACATCCAGAAAAACCAATCAACATAGCGCATACTGCTGCAAGTAAAGCTGCTACTTTCTTCATTATTTCCTCCAAAATAACGATTTTTATGTGTTCAAGCAATTGTAACCCTTGTTGATAACCTTCGTCAAATGAAATCTTGTGGATAAATATTTAATTCAAAGAGAATCTTACTATTGTAGTATTTTTAAAATAAAAAAGTCCTATACGTCCCGAAAACTTCGAACGTATAGGACAAGGAGTATAAAAAAGTATGACTAACTATTTAGACTGTCCGTAATAAGCATTCGGACCATGCTTTCTCTGATAGTGCTTATCAATAATGTAAGCAGGAAGAGTTGTTGCGCCTGGCTGTATCATAACAGTGTTCAATGCCATGTGGCTTACTTCTTCAAGAACAGCAGCATTATAAACAGCCTTATCAGCAGTTGCACCCCATGCGAAAGGACCATGTCCGCCAACAAGAACCATGTTTACTTCATTTGGATTTAAATGAAGATTGCGGAAATGGCTCACAATCAGGTTACCAGTTTCCCTTTCATAATCGTTCTTTACAGCTTCCTCAGAAAGATATGGTGTGCAAGGAACTTCTGTCTGAATATGGTCTGCATGAGTTGTACCAAACAGAGGTACAGGGCGCACAGCCTGTGCCCAGCTTACAGCATAAGTTGAATGAGTATGAATAATGCCGTTGATGTTAGCACTGTCATTTACTGCAAATTCTTTGTACAGCACAACATGTGTAGGAGTATCGCTGGAAGGACGCAAATTTCCTTCAACAACCTTGCCGTCAAGATCTACAATAACCATGCTGTCGGCAGTCAATTCTGGATATGGAACTCCACTAGGCTTAATTGCAAACACTCCTGCAGCCTTATCAAATGCAGAAACGTTTCCCCATGTATACAAGGCAAGATGCTGTGCAGGAATCTGCATGTTAGCTTCGTAAGCCTGTTCTTTTATTGTCTGATATTTAGACATTTCAATATCTCCATTTTCCTTAGTCAAGATTTTCTACAGCAGCACGCTCAACGGCAAGTCCCTTCTTGTAGTTTGCAAAGAAGCCGTTAAAGCCGTCAATATCTGCCTTGTCAGGCTGTACAGTTGAAACCTTTGCATTTGCAAAAGCATTCTTTTCAAGCCAGTCAGCAAGCTTTATTCCATTGCCGTTTACAAGGAAAGAAGCAAGAAGAGCCATGCCCCATGGTCCACCTTCGCCAGCTGTGCTTAATGCAGATACAGGAGTATGCATTGCAGCTGCCATAATAGGAAGACCAACATTTTCTGTCTTAAAGAATCCGCCATGACCAGTCAGGCGGTCAATCTTTACATGTTCGCTGTCAAAAAGAATATCCATACCAGTACGCAATGCACCAAGAGCTGTAAAAAGCTGTGCACGCATAAAGTTTTCAAGAGTAAACTTTGCATTCTGAGTACGTACAAACAGAGGACGACCAGAAGCAAAGCCTGTCATGCTTTCGCCGGAAATATAGTTATAAGGAATAAGTCCGCCACAATCTTTGTCGCCCTTCATTGCACAGGCAAGAAGTTTATCGTACATCTCGCCCTTGCTGAATTTTGCGCCAAGAAGTTCTGCTGCAGCACCAAACATCTTAATCCATTTATCATATTCGCCAGTACAGTTGTTTGCATGAGCCATTGCTGTTGGTTTTCCATCTGGAGTTGCAACAATATCAATCAAACCGTTGTATGCTTTTGAAAGAGCTTTTTCAAGAACAACCATTGCAAATACAGAAGTTCCTGCAGAAACATTACCAGTACGAGGTGCAACAGAGTTAGTTGCAACCATACCTGTTCCAGCATCTCCTTCTGGTGGAGCAAGAGGTGTTCCAGGTTCAAGAGTTCCTTCTGGATCAAGCCATTTTGCACCTTCTGCTGTCAATGCACCAGCACTTGCACCAGCTGGCAGGCATTTAGGCAATATATTGCTGAGCTTCCATGCAAAACCACATGGAGCTACAAGATTTTCAAACTTAGCAATCATGTCTTTATCGTAGTCACCAGTTGTTGCATCTACTGGGAACATACCAGAAGCATCGCCAACACCAAGAACCTTTTCGCCAGTCAGCATCCAGTGTGCATAACCTGCAAGTGTTGTAAAGAAAGTTACGTCTTTTACATGATTTTCTTTCTTAAGGATTGCCTGATACAAGTGGGCAATGCTCCAGCGTTCAGGAATAGGATAGTTAAACAAAGAAGAAAGCTTTTCAGAAGCTTCTCCTGTAATTGTGTTTCTCCAGGTGCGGAAAGGAACAAGCAGTTTATTATCTTTGTCAAAGGCAAGATATCCGTGCATCATTGCACTAATGCCCATTGCACGCAGTTTTGTAAGTTTTACACCATACTTAGTCTGCACGTCTTTTTTCATATCAACAAAAGCCGTTGATATGCCATTATGAATTTCGTCAAGCGAATATGTCCAAATGCCGTCAATGAGGGAGTTTTCCCAGTCAAAAGCACCGCTTGCTACAGGCTCATTCTCTGAATTAATAAGAACAGCCTTAATACGTGTAGAACCAAATTCAATACCAAGAATTGCCTTTCCAGCGGCAATTTCCTCTGCAATTTTTTCTGTAGTCATAACAAGATACTCCTATATCCATCATCTATTATCAGTTGACTTTTGAAAAATTGCAAGTATTTTCTTATTTTTTTTGGTATTTATCCAGTAAAGTTGATATTTCAAAAGCAAGCTTTAGGGATGCCATATTACAAAAATAATTTTTTCATTTTTTTCTAAAAAAAAGTGTACAAAAATGACAGATCTAGAGCAATTACATATATAGGAGTTACAAATATGAATTACATAAAACCCTTTGAAGAACTTGAATTCTATGATGATTTCATGTTCGGACTTGTAATGCAGGATAAGGAACTGTGTCGCAAAGTGTTGGAATGCCTTCTTGGCATTAAGATAAAGGAAATTAATTTTCCAGAACCGCAGAAAGCTTTTGAGCCGTTCTATTCTTCCCACGGCATTCGGCTTGACGTTTACGTGCAGGGAGAAAACACTGTCTATGACGTGGAACTGCAGAACAAGAATGAAAGCAACATTGGAAAGCGTTCACGTTATTATCGTGGCATGATGGACATTGACCAGCTTTTGAAAGGTCAGGACTACTCAAACCTAAAGAAGAGCGTTATAATATTCTTGTGCAGGTTCGACCCGTTCAATAAGGGCAATTCCTGCTACACCTTCAAATACAAGTGTGATGAGAATAAAAAAGTAGACCTAAAAGACAGTTCTGTCGTAAAGGTCTTTAACTGTACAGCTTACGAAAATGAAAAGAATGAGAAGTTGCAGGAATTTCTAAAATTCGTGCAGACAGGAACGCCAGAGTCAGACTTGACGAGGGAGATAGAAAACATGGTAGAACAGCAGAAGACCGTAGAAGCAAACAAGGGCTTGTACTTTTACATGAGCATACACGACCAGGACAAAATAATCGAAGGCAGAAAAGAAGGCATACTTATTGGAGAAAATGCAAAAGCCATTGAAAGTGCTAAAAACTTTCTTGCAATGAATATTTTGACACATGAGCAAATAGCTAAAGGCGTCGGACTTCCTTTGAAGAAAATAGAAGAGCTGGCAAAAGAGATTAACGCTCAATAACTTAGAGCTTAAACAAAAAAAAAGAAAGGAAGGTCAACTAGGCCTTCCTTTTCTTTTTGTATCTATTTCAAAAGTCCAATCTTCTTCTTCAAAAATATTTTTTTTATTTTTTTCAAAAAAGTGTACAAAAATGATGCTTCTCGTGAATAACAAATAGTATAGGAGCATTTAAAATGAATAAAAAACAAAAGAAAATCAAGCCTTTACTAAACCCGCGCATCGACAGAAACTTCAAATCCATCTTTGCACAACTTCCAGGAATAATCAACGTAATCTTCATGGAACTGCCCAAACTACCGCCTGTAGACTGCAAAACGGACATAGAAGCCTTGCCAAGTGCAATAAAATGGGGTAAATTTTTACAGGAAGCAGATAATCCGAAAAAGAAAAGTATAATTGACCGCATTGCAAAATCTGAGGAGGGCATAATGAAAGCAGAAGTCATGCTAAATGCACTGAGCGATGAACGCTGGAACTGGATAATACAGGGCAAAATTGAAGGTCAGGAACGGGACATAAGAAGCGGACTTGCCAATGCTGAGGAACGTGGCATTAAAATTGGAGAAAAAAGAGGTCTAAAGGAGGGTATGGATGCAAAAGCAATTGAAAATGCTAAAAACCTGCTTGCGATGAAACTCGGTACTCATGAGCAGATTTCACAAGCCATCGGATTGCCGATTGAAAAGATAGAAGAACTGGCAAAAGAAATAGAAGAATAAGCTTATAATTCCTATGTCTTGCCATTAGCAGTTGTTTTTGCTATATTTGTGCCGAACGCTTGTAAATTGTGGTGGCTTGCTTCCAATTTCATTTTGAAAGAGGAGGCTGTCTGTGACAGGGTATGAAAAAGCAATGCTTATCATTGCAATCATCACTTTAGTTATAGAACTGCTCTCTTTCCTACTAAAATAAGAATTAGAGCATAAAAAACCGCCCGTAGTGTGACGACTTCGTAGGCGGTTTTTATTAATTGCATATGGAAGCGGTCGCTCGTTTACGAGCGTTCTCCATTTCTTTTACTATACATTGACATACATTTCATGTCAACATTTTTGTTGGCTGTTGCTTATATGAAAGCCGTCTGCATGATTGAAGTTCACTTCATGATTGCAGACGGCTCTTTTTTTTTGCAAGGCAGCAGGTTATGCACCAGCTGCAAGCAATTTACTGGCGCCTATAAACAAGACCACTCTTGAGCTTATCTGCCGTAAGCGGAATATCATTTTCTCCATACGCAATACCAGAAGAGGTTGTTGTCGCAAATCCATCCCAAACATCATTTCCAAGAACTGATACAGAGGAAAGATTCGTACAACCTCTAAACGAACCCAAGATTTCAGTAACCGATGCAGGAATTGTAATTGATGTAAGGCTTGTACAGCCTTCAAATGCATATGTTGAAATTAGAGTCAGTGAGTTTGGAAGAGAAACTGAAGTAATGCCAGAACACCCTTTAAATGCCTGATACCCAATTGTCTCAACCCCATTTTCAATAATAACGGTTGTAAGACTGGTACAATTTTCAAAAGCCTCTCTAGAAATCGTCGTAACTCCGCCAGGAATTCTTATGCCGGTAATACCAGAATTCGTAAATGCCCAGTCTCCTATTGAAGTAAGATTTGCAGGAAGCGTTATTGAGGTAAGATTAGTACAACCAGAAAATGCATATTGTCCTATGCTTGTCACGCTGTCTGGAATAGTAATGCTTGAAAGCCAAGTATTGCCACCGAATGTACCATAGCCTATGTTTGTCAACGTGCTCGGAAGCGTTATGCCTACAAGATACTGGTTAATTCCAGTACCAGCATTATTATTGCTTGCATTGAAAGCATAGCTTCCTAAACTTGTTGCACCGCATCCCGACAGGTCAAGGTCTATGTACACGCCCTTATAGTTGGAATCTGATGAGTTTCCAATAGCCTTTCCAATGCTGACAATTTCACTGGCAGTAGCAGAAGTAATTGTTACATTGTATTTTGTTGCCGCCGTATTACCAGAAACAAATTCTGCCGCAAGGAATTCTGCCGCAGTTCCAGTAAAGTCAGTATACCTCCACTTTGGATACAGTGTAAAGCTTGTAGTAACCTTGTTAACATCGGCATCATCAAA
>CAMVEQ010000015.1:0-38238 GCA_947166545.1 uncultured Treponema sp.
GACGCCACCCTTAACAGACTTCTCAAATAGAATGGCAGATAAGCCTTGTAAAGAAAATCTTATTTTCTCTAACCGCGATCTGTGGAACCTCGTATGGCCGCTACTGGTAGAACAGCTTTTACAGATAACGCTTGGCATGGCAGATATAATCATGGTGTCTACGCTGGGCGAAGCCAGTGTGAGCGGAGTTTCTCTTGTAGATCAGATTAACATCCTTATTGTCCAGATTTTTGCGGCACTTGCTACTGGCGGTGCGGTTGTATGCTCGCAGTATATTGGACGCAAAAAGCCCGACATGGCTTCAAAAACAGCCATGCAACTTTTATACGTTACAACGGCAATAGCAGTATTTCTTCTGGTAACAGGAACGTTATTCCACAAAGGCATATTGCAAACGGTGTTTGGTAACGTTGAGCCAGATGTAATGAGTGTGAGCCGCCGATATTTTCTTATAACGCTTTTGGCACTGCCAGGAATTGCTGTATACAATGCGGCGGCGGCAATCTTTAGAGCACAGGGTAACTCAGGAATCAGCATGAAAATTGCCGTTCTTGTAAACATCATAAACATAGGTGGTAATGCAATTCTCATATACGGTTTTCACTGGGGAGTTGAAGGGGTTGCAGTGCCAACACTTGTTTCACGCTTTGCCGCCGCAATCGTACTGTTTACATTTTTGTACAGAGCAAGAAACAATAATGCAGAAAAAAACGCAATCTGCATAAAAGGCATATTCCGCTTTCATGCAGATTTTCATCTTATGGGGAGAATTCTAAAGATTGGTGTGCCAAACGGTCTTGAAAACTCAACCTTCCAAATAGGGAAAATTCTTGTACTGGCGCTCATTTCCTCTTATGGAACAAGTGCAATTGCTGCAAATGCTGCTGCAAATACCCTTGCCTCTTTAGAAGTGCTTCCTGGTAATGCGATTGGAATTGCTATGCTCACTGTTGTAGGACAGTGCATGGGTGCCCGCTATTATGATCAGGCAAGTTACTATACAAAAAAGATGATGTTCTATGCGTATGCAGGATTTGTCATTCTTAATGTACCGTTCTTATTGTTGTCTCACAGAATAATCAGCTTTTATGGAATGTCAGAAGAAACAACAAGGCTTGGCTGGTACATGACGCTCATTCACGGTATATGCGGAATTTTCATTTGGTCGCCTTCCTTCTCGCTCCCAAATGCCCTGCGTGCCGCTGGCGATACAGCCTTTACAATGATTGTCTCTATTATAAGCATGTGGTCTGTTCGTGTGGGAATGAGTTTTGTATTCAGAGCCACTGGCATTTTCGGGCTTGTTGCATTGCTGGGACTTCCAGAATCATTCGGAGCTGTCGGCGTATGGATTTCCATGATTTTGGATTGGATTGTGCGCTCTTCATTCTTTGTAACACGCTTTGCACGAGGCAAGTGGAAAACAAAGAAAGTCATATAAAAACTGCCATAGCTTTAACCTATGAACAACTGCATTTAAATTATATTTTACAGCAAAAATCATAATTGCTATACTTTGCACAAATAAAAAAACAGGAGTGCATAAAATGAGTAAAATTCAAACACCACAGCGTTATGATTTTGTAGGAAGTTTCTTAAGACCAAAAGTATTAAAAGATGCAAAAACTGCATTTGCAAATGGCAAAATAACCAAAGAAGAACTAGACAAGGTTACAGATGAAGAAATCCGCAAGGTTGTTGCCAAGCAGAAAGAACTAGGCTTTCATGTAATTACAGACGGAGAATTCAGGCGTTCTTTCTGGCACTTGGACTTTATGTGGGGTTTTGAAGGAGTCGAACACAAAGCTACTGGTAACGGCGTTCAGTTTAACGGAGAACTTGCAGTTCTTGACGACACCTTCCTTGTAGGCAAAATTAAAGCAAAAGCACATCCCTTCGTAGAAGGATTTAAATTCCTCAAACAATTTGAAGATGCAGATACAGTTGCAAAATATACAATACCAGCTCCAGCACAGATGTTCCAGCAGATGATTGTTCCTGCAAATTTTGAAAACACAAGAAAATTCTATGCAACAAATGATGAATTGATACAAGACATTGGCAAAGCCTATCAGAATGTAATAAAACAGTTTTACGATGCAGGCTGCCGTAATCTTCAATTTGATGACTGCACCTGGGGTGCAATTGTTGGTGATGCAGCAAAGCAAAGATACAAAGCTTTAGGAATTGACATTGAAGAAGTAAAGAAGCAGCTTCTTACAGTAAACAATCTTGCATTGGAAGGGAAGCCAAGCGACATGATTATTACATCGCATATATGCCGAGGAAACTATCATTCAACATATTTTACAAGCGGTCCTTACGATTCTGTTGCTGACTATGTATTTGCAAAAGAAAATGTTGATGCACTGTTTCTAGAATATGATGACGAGCGTTCTGGCGGATTTGAACCTTTGAAAAAAGTTTCGCAGGATAAAAAAGTTGTGCTCGGTCTTATCACAACCAAAAAGCCTGAGCTTGAAGACAAACAGAAAATAATTGCACGCATAAAAGAAGCTGCAAAATATATTCCGCTTGAAAGACTGTATCTAAGCCCACAGTGCGGTTTTGCTTCGTGCGAGATTGGCAACAAACTCACCGAAGAACAGCAGTGGGCAAAGCTCAGGCTTGTAAAAGAAATTGCAGAAGAAGTCTGGAAGTAAAACTACTTCTTTAATTTTTGACCGTCCTTAAAGGCTGTACCCACAGCTTCTCCAAGACGCAGATACTTATGACCTACAGGGTCATAAGTTATCGGTTCCAGTTTTGAAACGTCAATCTTTCCGTCTGTAAGAACCTGTTCTTCGGCACTTACATTTACAATATCACCAACCATGCAGCCAGTCTTTTCATCATAGCTTACAAGAGTACATTCAAGGCACATAGGAAGTTCGTTAATAATAGGAGCGTCTACTTTAGAACTTTTGGTAACAGTCCAGCCAGCATTTGAAATTTTATCAGAAACAGTATTTGCAGAAACAATGCCCACATAATCGGCAGAAACAAGATTCTTTACATCTGCCATGCTTACTGTAAAAGCTTTCTTTAATAGAATATTCTTTGCAGTTTTATGTTCAGGACTAATGCAAATTCCTATCTGATTTGTATCGTGAATTCCACCCCAAGCAGCATTCATTGCATTTGCATTGCCGTTTTCATCATAAGTGGCAATAATCAACACTGGCATAGGGAACATATAAGTCTGTTTTCCAAAATCTTTCTTCATAGTATACCTCTGTTTCAAGCATATTATGTATGTCTTTGCAAGTCAAGAAATAAACAGCCTTTTATACCTTGTACTTTTGCAAAAATCCTTTTCATGATACACTAAGTAACATGAATCTGTTATCTGTAAATAATTTAACAAAAATAGGGAGAGAACAACCTCTTTTTACTGGTGTAACTTTCGGCATTGACGAAGGAAACAAGGTTGCCCTCATAGGTCGTAACGGAACAGGAAAGTCAACCCTGCTAAACACAATTGCAGGTGTCTTACAGCCAGATGACGGTACAGTAGTCATTAATAAAGCTTCTGGTGTTTCGTATCTTCCGCAAAATCCGCAGTATAACAAAGACGATACCATTAAAGCTCATATATTTAAGTCAAAATCTCCTAAACTGGAAATAATCAGGCAATATGAAGAAGTGTGTTCTCAAATGGAACAAGGCATTACCGATGCACTGCAAAGACAGTTTGATGAACTTACACTGAAAATGGAAAATGGCGATTTATGGAATTATGAAGCACAGGTAAAGTCAATTCTTTCCGTACTCGGAATAAGAGACATGAATCGTTCCATGGGGGAACTTTCTGGTGGCATGATAAAGAAAGTTGCTCTTGCACAGGTTTTGGTAGAAGACACAAAGCTTTTGTTGTTGGACGAACCTACAAACCATTTGGACATTACAACAATCAGCTGGCTTCAGGATTATCTTGCAGAAACAAAGAGAGCTGTCCTTATGGTAACTCACGACCGATATTTTCTTGATGCCGTGTGTAATCACATCTACGAGCTTGCAAGAAACAAAGTCAAACTTTACATAGGAAACTATTCACTCTATCTTGAAAAGAAAGAGACAGAAGCTGAAATAGAAGCAAACACAGAACGCAGAATAGAATCTGTATTGAGAGTGGAACGAGACTGGCTCATGAGAGGTCCATGTGCAAGAGGAACAAAAGCAAAAGCTCGCATTCAGCATGACATGGCTCTTATTAATAGAGAAAAGTTTCAGACAGATAAAGGCTTTACTTTTGAAGTAGCAGGAAGAAGACTCGGCGGAAAAATTCTTGAACTGCATGGCATTACAAAGAATTTCCAAAAGGGCTTTGCCGAGCAAGGTTCAGCTCAAAACTCAGAACACACTTTCCCTGTCCTGAAAAATTTCAGCTACACCTTTAACAAAGGTGAAAAGATTGGAATTTTCGGTGACAACGGAAGTGGAAAATCAACACTGCTTAATATTATAACCCAGTCCATACAGCCAGACGAAGGCTCTATTGTCATGGGGCAAAACACGGCAATTGCATATTACCAGCAAAATCCTACATTCAAAAATCTTGATCAGAGTGTGCTTGAATATGTAAAGGAAGCTGCAGAAGTAATGCAGATGAATGACGGCACTACACTGAGTGCATCTCAATTTTTGGAACAGTTCGGCTTTGAAGGTAAAATTCAATACTCTCCTGTAAGCAGTTTAAGCGGAGGGGAACGCAAACGCTTATTCTTGGTAAGACTTCTTTTGAGCAATCCAAACTTTCTTATTCTTGACGAGCCTACAAATGACTTTGACATATTCACAATGAATATTCTTGAACAGTTTCTTATGGGCTTTAAAGGCTGTCTTTTAATTGTAAGCCATGACCGTTACTTTATGGATAAAGTTGCAGACACACTTTTTATTCTTGAAGATGACGGAAGTGTTTCTGGTTATGTAGGAAAATGTTCAGAATACATTGACTACAGAAAGATGAAACTGGCAGAAAAAGAAGCTGAGGAAGCGGCAAAAAAAGCAAGCACAGAAAAGAAAAAAGCAGCCACTCCAGAACAAGACACACAAACTTCCAACAAGCCTAGAAAGAAGACTTTCAAAGAACAGAAAGAATTTGAAACTCTAGAAGCGGAAATTGAACAGCTGGAAGAAAAAAAGTCTGCTCTTGAAGCAGATATGGGTAGCACAGATTATGAAAAAGCTGCGGCGGCTGGAGAAGAATACAAAACCGTTAGCCAGCAGTTAGAAAATGATTACAAACGCTGGGAAGAACTTGCAGAATTAGCATAAAACAGGGAGACATTAAAATATGGAAAGAAAGCTTGTATTTTCAAAGAATGGCAATATTTATCTAGATACATATATGACACAAAGTGCCTTTTCAAAATCAAGGCTTTCTCTGCGTCTTACAGAAAACGGATTCATTGCCACAAAAAAAGATAACGAGTGGACTTTTACAAACTGGTTCTTTACAGGGACTAAACTTGATGAAGCTACAGAGTCAAAACCAGAATCTGTATTATTGGAGGGGGCTGGCTTTAGCGGATTAACGCTCAAAGATTTTTTTGAAACACAGGATAATACACGCCAGTATTTTGCAAGTACATTAGTGTGCAGTGCAATTGAAAGTGCCATCAGACAAAATGTACCGCTTTACGCAATTGGAGCTGGGGGCATTGTAATTTCATCTGAGTTTGAACGCATCATTTTTGTTCCTTTTGATTTATATGAAACTGCATCACAATGTGCAGGTACAGAAATGTATGCAAAGTCGGAAGGAATGTACATTAACAAAAATCTAAAAAAATATGATGCACTCCGTTTTACACAGGCAGTTATTACTTACAAAGTTCTTACAGGAGAACTTCCTTACACACAGCAGGATGAAATACTTAGAGAAGAAGATTACAAAGATCACAATTACATTCCTGTTGCACAGAAAGTATGGTCTTTAAATCAAAATCTCGCACAGATTGTAGACAGTGCTCTACAGACTAAACCTTCACAAATCAAATCGCCTCAAACAGTACACAAGCCAGAACCATTTCCAATCGAAGAGTTGTTCAAGGAACTTGGCATAACGCCAGAAGGTCACCCTGCGGCAGTTATTCGCAAAACAACAATTTCAAACGAAAAATTTAAAGAAGAAGCAGAAAAAAAGCAAAAGAGCTTTCAGAAGTCATTAAAGATAAAGCGCTGGGTACGTCATAATAAAACCGCAATCGGTATTGCAGGTGCAGTCATGGCTATAGTTATTGCCGTTGCAGGAACTCTTACACATGGCATGATGCAGCAGCCAACAACAAAAGGACTTTCATCTTTTGAAACAATAGAAATGTTCTACAGTGCTGTAAACAACACGGATACTGTAAGTGCAAAATCAAGTTCTAACTGTAAAAATGCAAATACCTTAATAGACATACTCAGTACTATTTATGTTGCTTCAAAGACCAGAAACGCCTACAATTTTAAAGACAAGACAGTTTCGCCAGCAGAATGGTTTCAATTTAACTATGACGGAAGCTATACTATGTATGGACTTACGCAGTTTTCTATTGAAACAGAAAAAGGCAGCCTGTTCTATACTGCCCCTGCAAAAAATACATATCCTAAGCCAATTACAATAGAAAATCCTGACATAAAAGACAAAGATAAAGAAAAACATATAGTGTCTTATTATCTTGTATATAACGAAGGAGACGGCTCTCTTTTTGCGGAAGAAAAAGAAGACACCGTTACACTTACATTCACTAAAAACAGATGGATAATCACGGACATTCAGCAGAAAACAATCCGTGAAAGCAAGATTGATTACAAGGTCTTTGTTGAAGAATATAAAGCCGCTCTTGAACAGGAAGGCAAAGACATCCTCAAAACTGCAAAAGAACTTAGAAAACATTATTACTGGATTCCGTCAAATTCTGAGTTGCTGGAAGCAGATAACAAAATAAAAGCTCAGAATGGAAGCTTTTAACTGACAAATATACAAATTTTGTCATATTGACTATAAAAGCGAATGTTGTTACAATCCAAGTTATATGGCAAAGTACACATACAATCTTGAAAAACAACACGCAAAAGGCAAACTTCATGCCATTGAACGCATAAATGCCCTTTGCGACAAAGAAAGTTTTTACGAAATATACTCCGCAGCACACCATCAGTGCACTAGTTTTGGAATGGACTCAAAGGAAATTCCTTACGATGGAGTTATTACTGGATTTGGCAAAATAAACGGCAAGAAAGTTGCGGTCTATGCACAGGATTTTACAGTTCAGGGCGGAAGTCTTGGAAAAGTACATGGTCAGAAGATTGCCGAGTTGATGGAAAAAGCCATAGAGTCACGCTGCCCTATCATTGGAATAAACGATTCCGGTGGAGCTCGTATTCAGGAAGGCGTTGACGCTCTGTGCGGTTACGGAGAATTGTTTTATCAGAATGTCCGTGCAAGCGGAACAGTACCACAGATAAGCATTATTGCAGGACCTTGTGCAGGCGGTGCTGTATATTCACCAGGAATCACAGACTTTATTTTTGCTGTAGATAAAATAAGCCAGCTGTTTATTACAGGTCCTAAAGTTGTAAAGAGCGTTCTTTCACTTGATATTTCTGCAGAAGATTTAGGCGGTGCTTCAATTCACTCTCAGAAAAGCGGTGTTGCACATTTCCGCAGTGAATCTGAAAAAGAATGCTATGAAAATGTACGAAAGCTGCTTGATTACATTCCTCATTATTATGGAGAAGAAATTGTTGCAGCAGCAAAATACAAATTTGACGCACATAAAAAGGCTAAGAAAATTGCCTCCGTACTGCCAGAAGAAAGCAAAAAAGGCTACGACATAAGAGATGTTATTGACTGTGTTGTAGATGATAACTCTTTCTTTGAAGTAATGAGAGAATTTGCAGAAATGGCAGTCGTCGGATTTGCAAAGATTGAAGGCAAGTCTGTCGGTATTGTTGCAAATAATCCTGCTGTGTGGGGAGGATTGCTTAATTGCGACTCTTCGGACAAAATTGCCCGCTTTGTACGCTACTGTGACAGCTATAATATTCCGCTTGTTACATTTGTTGATGTTCCAGGATTTTTACCAGGACCAGATGAAGAACAAAAAGGCATTATCCGCCACGGTGCAAAAGTAATCTATGCATACAGCGAAGCTACAGTGCCAAAAGTTACTGTAATTACACGTAAAGCTTACGGTGGTGCATACATTGCAATGTGTTCAAAGCATCTTGGTGCAGATTTTGTTTACGCATGGCCAAAGGCAGAAATTGCAGTTATGGGTGCAGAAGGTGCTCTTGAAATTCTGTATGCAAAGGAAATGAAAGATCCAACACAGGCTGCATTTGTTGCAATGAAGTCTAAAGAATATCATGAAACAATCATGACTCCTTCAATTGCTGCAAAGCGTGACTACATTAGTGAAATAATAGAGCCAGCAGAAACTCGTGAAAGAGTTGCAAGAAGTCTGGAATTCCTTGAAAACAAAATGCAGAACTCTGCTCCTGCAAAGAAACACGGAAACATCCCACTGTAATATAAATACAGATAAAAAAGGGCTGTCCTGGAAGTATGCAAACTTCGGCAAAGGACAGCCCTATTTTTTTTGCCACTTGCAGTTATAGGGCATTTACAATAAAATGTTTCTATATAAGACAGCTCAAAAAGAATGCAGGAGGCTATTAATGCTTGCACAAAGATTAAATAATCTACATCCGTATGTTCCTGGAGAACAACCTACCGACAGGGAATACATAAAATTAAATGCAAATGAAAATCCATATCCACCCCACAAAAGTGTTGCAGAAGCTGTAAAAACAGCAGCAGAAAAACACATTGAAAAACTTGGACTGTACCCAGACCCTGATGTAACAGAGCTAAGACAGGCTATTGCAGACATGTTGAATTCTACAGGTGGTGTTTTTGCAAATGCAAACATAAATGGAACTTCCTGTACTCCATCAGAAAAAAATAAAGCATCTTTCAAAATTACCAAAGATATGATTTTCTGTGGAAACGGTAGCGATGAAGTTTTAAGCTTTGTATTCTATACTTTTTTTGATAGCGATCGTCCTCTTGTTCTGCCTGAGTTTACTTACAGTTTTTACCCTGTATACTGTGGCTACTACAACATTCCAATGAATCCTATTCCTTTAAAACAGGACTGGACTCTCAATGTGCAGAAAATGCTTGAAGAAGCAAACAAAACAAACAGCAGCTTGATATTTGCTAATCCAAATGCCCCTACGGGTATAGAATTAACCAGAGCTCAAGTTGCAGATATTCTAAGAAAGGCTCCGAAAGACAGAATTGTCGTTGTAGACGAAGCTTATGCAGATTTCGGAACTGAAAGCTGCATTCCTCTCCTGTCTGAATTCAAAAATCTTGTAATTGTACGAACCTTCAGTAAGAGCTTGTCCTTTGCAGGAATGAGACTTGGTTTTATAATTTCTTCACCAGAACTTATAAAAGCAGTATTCACGGTAAAAAATTCTTTTAACCACTTTCCTGTTGATTTTCTTGCAAAAACAGCAGCTATCGCATCTTGTAACTCTGCATACTATTATGCAGAAAATGCAAAGAAAATAGTTGAAGAACGTGACAGTTTTACTAAATTCCTAAAAGAAAAGGGATGGTTTGTAATTGACAGCTCTACAAATTTTGTCTTTACCAAAAAGGATGGTGTAAAAGGAATTGATATATACGAAGCCGTAAAAAAAGCAGGTATTCTTATCCGTCATTTTAATACACCAGGCATAGAAGATTTTGTACGTATTACAATTGGTACTCATGAACAAATGAATGCTCTTAAAAATATTATGGAGGCAATTTAATGCATTTTTTAGTAATAAGTGATATACACGGAAATCTTGAAGGATTGGATAAACTTGAGGACTGTTTCAAAAAAGCCGATGGAGTTTTATTCGCAGGAGACTTTGCACGTTTTGAGCATGAAGAGACAGGTTTGCCAGTTCTTGAAAAGTTGTGTTCAATGCACGATACAATTTTTTCTGTACTTGGTAATTGCGATAATCCAGAGTTTATTACCGAAATAGAAAAAAAAGACTCTTCAGTACAGAAGAGTCTTGCAAATTATGAAGGGCTTTCTTTTATTGGAAGTGGTGGTGGCAGTAAGTTTACAGGAACAACACCATTTGAACGAACAGATGAAGAATTAGTTTCTGATTTGGACTTGATAAAAGATCAAGGAGAACAGGAATGGAACAACCTTATTGTTATCATGCATAATCCACCTAAAGACACAAAATGCGATACAATTTCAAACGGTATTCATGTAGGAAGTCCTCTTTTAAGGCAGTTCATCGAAACCTATAAGCCTTTAGCTGTTATTACTGGTCACATCCATGAAAGTGCAGGAATAGATACTATTGGCAATACAACTATAATTAATCCAGGTGCAGTACTTGAAGGCAACTACGCATGGCTTGATATAGAAAAAAAAGGAGATGCATTCAAAGTAATAAATGCATCTCTTGAACATATAGACTAATACACTATTTCTGTTTACGTCGCTTTCTGCGAGCCTGCTTCTTATTGGGGCGGGCTTTTCTTTTTCGTAACGTTACGATCGGATCTGCATATTTGGATGTTTTCATAATTACGAACCATCCCATTAATGCAAGAGCAATGCACATTACCGAAATTATCCACATGCCAACCCAGCCAGAATGCATCCAGGGAAGAGGTATGTTCATTCCAAAGAAACTGGTAATAAAAGTAGGTATTGTTATTACGATTGAAATGATAGTCATTCGTTTCATAACAATACTAAGATTATTAGATATGAGTGACGCACATGCATCATTCATCTGCGCCATAATATTTGTATAGGTATCCGCCATTTCCATAGCCTGACGGTTATCAATGTCAACGTCATCAAGCCAGTCCTGATCCTCTTCATCAAGCTTAAGTATTCTTGTCTTACGAAGCTTTTCAAGCAAAAGCTGATTACTTTTAAGCGAGGTTTCAAAGTATACAAGCGATTTCTGTATATTCAACAGTTGAAGAAATTCCTGATTTTCAACAGAACGGAACATTTCATTCTGTATAGTAACTGCACGGCGATTTAACTCTTTAAGATAACGAAGAAATGTAGTATCAGCACGAGACAGGAAACGAATTGTAAATGCTGTAAAATCGTTAAGCGACAGTTCTTTTATTCTGTTTGCCGCAAAGTCTTTCAAAACTTCACAATCTGTCCAGCAGATTGTGATGAAGAACTTACCCGTCATTATAATACCAAGCGGCGTACAAAAATAACTTATATCATCGCTAGGAGAAAACACAGGAAGTCTTAGAATTGTAAGAATGTAACTAAAATCGTCCCCTTCGTTTTTTTCTATACGCGAAAGCTCATCAGGGTCAAGAATATCAAGAATGTTTTCTGGATCAATATGAAACTTGGTTTGCAGTTCATCAACATCATCACTCGTTACACAACGAGCATCTACCCAAGTATTAAGAGCTGGATTCAACTCATCTTCATATTTTTCTATTAATCTACCGCGTTCCTGCTGCCAGAATGTAATCATAATCAAATCCCGTTATATAAGATTATGCCGACAGCTTTATATAATTTAAAACAATATTACTGAAGGCATTTGTACAGTGCATGTCATTATGCACAAACGTTGAAAATAATCGGGATAACTACTACCACCGTCCACAAATGCCTCCTTATTATAAAATCTCTACTAAAAACAAACCTTTCAAAATCAAGAAGGAGGAATGTTTTTAAGAAGTTTAATCATATACAACTCTATGTAACGCCTTAATGCTGGATGATTTTTTATCTTCATAAGGCTAGGACTTTCTTCCAAAGATTGAGCAAGGCTTTCAATTCTTTCTTCTGACATATTTTCGGTCTTCAAAGACTTAAGAACCTTTCTCAAATAATCGCGAATAAGATTGTTTACATCCATTGTAAGATTATCATAAGCAGTACCTTCAAGACGGTCATTCCATTCTGTCAGATATGCTTTTAATTCGCGATCAAGAGTACTATTTTCAGGAACAAGCTTCTGTTCAGCAGCCGCTGCTATATTGCGGAAAGCTTTTGAACGGGAACGAGGTCCTTTATCCTTTGCTTCAAGCTTTTTTACCCTTTCTTCAGCTTCAGCCTTTTCCATTAGTATTGTAGCTTCAGTTGCAGTCTGATATGTCTTTTTTGCCCGCTTCTTCTTAGGCTTCTTTATAAAGAGAGAGACAATCCATGAAACAACAGGAATAGAATACCATACAGGAAGTTTCATTTTTGCATTCAAATAAATTTCCTGACGGCTTACAAGAAGCAATTCACTGTAAGGAACTAAAAGACCGTTGCGATACAAGGTCATGCGGCCAGGAGTATTATCTTCAAAAGCAACAACTGGCAAGAAAGAAGCATGAAGCAATGAATACAGAATAGGCTGTGCAGCATGCAATTCACGCTCAAGACACTTTTCAAAAGGAGCAGATTCTTTCATTTCTGGCAAAGTCTCAAATTCAAGCAAAGACTTAAACCAAGCACGGCTCAAACTTTCACGTATAACAGAAGAAGCTTCATTACAAAGACGTATAATAAGAGGCATAATTTTATCTTTCATGATAAAATATCCCTCTTTTTCATCAACTCTAAATATAAGAAGAGGAGGAAGACTATTACCAATAGTTTCTGAATGCATAGCATTCAAACGGTCATTCAAAGCTTCCTTAGAATACTGACCAAGCAAAGACTTACCGTGAGCATCCTTAAACTTTTCAATATCATTTTTTGTAAAGTAATATGGAGGAGAAGCAATAAGACGGTCAAATTCTTTAAAAGCACTTTCCGTCTGACTGCGCTCTGCCGCACGGGATTTATAAAATGCAGTTGAAATTTCAAGAATAGAAATACACTGCAAAGTATTAATTTCGTCTAAAGTATAATCCTTACGCTTATTATAGTCCTGACGAACAAAATAACACAGCTGTGACCAATAATAAAAGTTATCACCATTAGTTCTAACCGCATCAAAAGCGTCTTCTGGACGAGCAACAAGAAGAGTAAAGAAATTCTTCATTGAAAGTTCTTTACCAGGATTTGAAATAGTAAGCTTTTTAAGGAAGTAATCATGATATTCTTCCTTTCTAAGCATATCTTGAATTTTCTTAAGAGTAAGCTTTATAAGTAATGAAACTGGAAGTGAAGATGGGAACAAAAGACCTGGTACACTCTTATCAAAATCAAGACAATATAAGACATGTGTATCAGCAGATTCCTTTTCAAGACGTTCATACAAGAAATCTGTTGCCTGAACTTTCGTTACTATATCAGTTGGAACATTCTTTGGTAAATCATTAAGATTTGGGAATGGAACACCAATATTAAGTTCTATTTCCTTATATTTTTCAGAATATGCCTCAATAAAAGACGGAACAACAAATATAAGCTGTTTTCCCTGAGCCACATTTGTAATTACAATCTGCCTAGAAGAAGCAAGTTTCCTAAGTTCATCCTGCAAAGTATCATCTGTAGTACCGAGGAATGCTCCCAACCAGCCTTTCTCATTTACATGATGCTGTGCATAATGACGGATATAATCAGCAAATTCACCAAATTCAATGCTGACAACCCGTTGCTTCAAAGAATAATTCTTTAGTAATTCAAGAACGTTTGATGTCACTTCCATAAGTTTTCATTATATACAAACTATTACATGAAAACAAGTGCAAAATAAGCCTTAAAAAAAATAAAATTTTATTTTTTTTTCAAAAATTCGTACAAAAATAACACTTCTAACGCAATACATATATAGAAGAATATTCTTCTAAGGAGATTATAATGAATTCACTGAATCAAATTATTTTGGAAGGAAATGTTGTTAGAACCCCTCAACCAAAAGTCACCCCAAACGGAACAACTGTCTGTACAGTAACTCTTGCCGTTAATTTCAAGTACAAGACTTCTCAAGGGACAGTAATGGAAGAAGTATCTTATTTTGACGTAACGGCTTTTGGCAAACTGGCAGAACGATGTTCTGAATGGTGCCCACAAGGAAGGGAAATTAGGGTTATAGGAAGAATAAAACAGAACAGGTGGAAAGATGAGGAAGGAAAATCTCACAGCAAGGTTCTAATAATTGCTGAACACATTGAGTTCTTAAAACTACCAAAACGACTTGCAGATGAAATGTTTTCTAAAAACAAATCTGATGCAGCAGTAAGTAGTGCCATAAAAGCTGCTACAACAGCAGCTTCTATGCAAGCAGTAAATCAAGATCCTGTATTCTAGGACTAACGACCTTTTTTCTTAGCTCCTCTTGCAGGAGCTTTGGACTGTCCAGACAGTCCTTTTTTACCAGCAATGTCCCTGCGTGCCTGTGCCGCCCGGGCATTGCTTGCCTGATACGCCTCCATTTTTTCAGGATCATAAAATCCATCTTTCCAGTTGAATTTTGAAGAACCTTCAATATGCAAACGTCTATTCATAATGGTCATCAAATCTTTCAAATCAGCCTTTGAAGTTTTTGTTTTAGAAAAATCTATCAAAAGATGTTTCCATCCTTTAGATTTCAAAGCTTCCATCTTTTCAATAATGCTAAACGGAGCTTCTGGCATAACAAAAGAACCATCAGCTGTAGAATTAACCTTAAAACTCATTCCTTCCTTATCTGCAAAGAAAGTAAAGTCATAATCTTTAGGCAACTTGAAACGCATTCTGAACAAAGTTGGATATGCAAATACAGGAACAAGTACACGGGAACGTTCTACTGGATTTTCAAACGTCTCCGACAAATTCTTTTCGCTGTTTTCAAACGGCATCTGCACAGCCATAATATTCTGATTTTCAAGAAAGCTAACAGCCCATCTGTTGAATGTATACAAATACGGACCTGCAACAATATGCAAATCTTTTACATTCTCACCTTTCTGATTACGAAGCATTGCTATTTGAGCAAGATTATTTACTACAAAATTTCTATATCCATGCTCAAGCAAAACAGAAAGAGTTTTCTTAAATTCATCAGCATTACCTTCTGCAGCAAAAGGATCAAATGCAATAAATACCATTTTCTTACTATATGGCAACAGAGGCTTTTCAGAAGAATCCTTATGAAGAAAATCATAAGTTGTTTCATTATTCAATTCTATGATTACACGCACAGGATGCAACATCTGTACAGTGTGTGCATCCGCCGTTGTTGAAACCTCAACATAAGTTCCATCTGGGAACCAATCCAATTCCTTTTTACCGAGAGGTGTTAAATCAAGAACAGGAAGCTTTTCAGGACCAGGCTGTTTTCTATAACGGGACAAATCTTGAGGAAGCACACGTTTATATCTTTTAGACATAGCCTTTGTCTGCAAAAGATAGACAGAATCTTCCTGAGAAAATCCCTTAGGAACATCTATCCAGCGACGGCCTTTTTCATCAGCCTTTACAAGACGAACTTTATGGCTTTCACGCCCAGAATCATCTTTTTTATGCAAACGAATGCTATCTCCAGGGTCAGGATCATACGAACCACCTTCAAGAAGAGCCATCTGAATGGCAACTTCTTTTACTCCATCAGCATCGTCCGACAAATTCTTTACTATTAAAGAATATTCTTTTTTTTCTGCAGGAGTCGCATCTCTGAGAGTTTTTATTTTTCCTAAATATATTCCAGTGCCACCAGCCTGATTTGGATTTAAAATCTTCTGCCCAGCATTATCAACCCCGTCAGAAATTTCATTAAAACCATACCAATAATCTGTCTTGGTACGAGCAAAGTCAGTACTTAAAATACGATGACCTTCAGCAATAGAACCTTTTCTGTCATTTTCCCAGTGATCCATGACATAGCGATATGCAGCAGTAACAGCTCCTACATATTCAGCACTTTTCATGCGTCCTTCAATCTTAAAGCTGTCAACACCAAGTTTCATCAGTTCTGGAACATGGTCAATAAGCTGTAAGTCACACGGTGAAAAATAATAGCCATGTTTATCAGCCCCGTACATGTTTGTATTGTAAATACGACGACAAGCCTGAGTACACATTCCTCTGTTTGCAGACTTACCGCCCAAAAAACTAGAAAACTGACACAAACCGCTTTCACTTACGCACAATGCACCATGTACAAACATTTCAATTTCAGCATTTGTATTCTGTTTGATTTTTTCAATTTCCTGCAACCCAAGTTCGCGGGCAACAACAACGCGCTTCAAGCCTTGTGCAGAAAGCAAATTTGCAGCATCAGCACTCGCAACATTCATCTGAGTAGAAGCATGAAGTTCAAGATTTGGAAAAAATTCCTGACACATCCGAACAACGCCAAAATCCTGAACAATCAAACCATCAGGACCGATTTTATTTAAATATCCAAGAAAACGGTAAAGTCTTTCAGTTTCTCGTTCTTCCGTAACAGTATTTACAGTTACATAGATTTTTCTTCCCATTTTATGAAGGCTTTCTACAGTTGCTTCAAATTCTCGCCATGCAAAATTAGATGAGCGGAGGCGTGCATTAAATGTTTTTAATCCAAGATATACTGCATCTGCACCCTCGCCAATAGCAGCATCCAAAGCCTCTACATTACCAGCTGGTGCTAATAATTCTGTCATACCACAAAACCTCCAGTATATTTCTACCATTTACTAGGAAAATATGCAAGGAATGAAAAAAATCACAGGAGGATTACTGCTCTCCATGGAGATGGATTGGTCTCCTCACGGAGACAGACTATCTCCACCACGATGTTTAAAGGTGTCTCCACCGGGTGGAGACACTCTGTCTCCAAGGGGTGGAGACAATGTATCTCCGAGTTATTTCGGAGATACTCTATCTCCGAATATTTTGGAGACAAACTATCTCCGAGTATTTCGGAGATACTCTGTCTCCGACATTATATCTCCGAAAAAAGTGATAAATCAGAACACCTTACAGCTGAAAAGCCTTCCGTCATATTCTCCAGAAAGCCCATCTCCCGCACTGGTAATAAACAGAGTATCCTTTTCAGGACCATAAAAACAACAAGACGACACCTGTTCTGCAGGAACTTTTACTGTAGCAAGCAAAGTACCGTCTTTTGAAGAATGACATTCAATACGATTGCCACCCCAAACTGCAAGCCAGATGTTATCGTTATCATCAATACACATTCCGTCTGGAACACCAGCATCTACATGAAAAAGTTCGATTCTGTTTGAAATATTACCAGTTGAAACATTATAATCATAAGCAAAAACACAATGTTCAAGGGAATCTGAAAACAAAAATTTCTTTTTATCCTTTGTCCAAGCCATGCCATTAGATATTTTTGTTTTTTCCTGAAGAATACGAACAGAACCATTATCATAGCAATACAGATTTCCGCCCGCCTCATAGTTATTATCCCAAGTTGATGAACCGAAAAACAATCTTCCTGCAGGATCTAACTTAGCATCATTGGAACGGCGGTAAGGTTCATATACATCTGTCAAATCAAAAAGCAGAGACTTTTCCTTGCCATCAAACATATACAAGCCATCACTCATGGCAAGGACATACATTCCAGCTTTTTCAGCAGGAACAGCAGCTCCTACCATCTGCCCAACATCATTAACAGAACAGACACCATTTTTTTCTATTATATAAAACTTATGACTAAGAATATCAACAAAAGAAAGACATCCAGTCCTTTCATCATAAAAAGGAGATTCCCCAAGAACAAATTTGCTTTCAGCTATCTCACATTTAGAATATAAATCAGCTGCTTCTGAAAAAAGTTGAGCCGTAAAAATTTTAGTACCATCAACATTTGAATTCATCATTCCACTTCCATATATTTCATATTGTTAATTACAACTTCCAAATTTGAAACATTACCACTTATGCCGCTTGCAGTATTTGCAGTAAGAACTATAAGGAAACAGTTGTCCTTGAACCTCGTGTATGCGCAAAGCTCCGCACTTTTTCCAGTATCAATGCTATAACAGGTAATGCGTTTATCTTTTATTCCTTCCAATTTAACAATCTTTACGGCAGCTCCTTTTTTCTCATAATTCTCAAGATCTGATTTTATAAATCTTTTCATAGAAGCATCTGTAGCTTTATCAAGTTTAGTAGTATTAATGTAAATTATTGGCGTTGAACCTCCTAAAGTTTTTCCATCTTCATAAAACAATCCATAAATTCCATACTGAGAAAAGCTTTCCTGATCTAAAATCCAGCCATCAGGAGGAGTGACCAAACAAGCCCAATTTTCCCCGTATAAAATGCCTCCAACAGATTTTTCCTGAGCAAAGCCTAAAGTAAGGGAAAAAGACATTAGAAAGATTATAAAGATTGATTTTCTCATTCAATCACCCTCCATATTTGAAGCTACATTGCAAGGATTATATTGAAACTGAAGTTTTTATTCTATATAATATAAGAAATTTATTCCATATTTTACTCGAGGTGAACTGATGTTCGCAAAAATCAATTCAATTTTAGGTGTCATTGATGACTTTGTTTGGGGATTACCACTCATAATCCTCATTCTTGTAACAGGTGTATTCCTTACGGTAAAACTAAAGGGCGTACAGTTTGTTCAGCTTAAGTTTGCACTTAAGTCCATATTCCGTAAAAGTGAAAGTGGATCTGATGGCGAACTTTCAAGTTTCAAGGCACTTTGTACAGCTCTTTCCGCAACAATCGGAACAGGAAACATTGTTGGTGTAGCAACAGCTATTGCACTTGGAGGACCAGGAGCTCTCTTCTGGATGTGGCTTGCAGCATTGCTTGGAATGGCAACAAAATATGCAGAATGTCTGCTTGCAATCCACTACCGTGAAGAAAAGTCTGACGGACACATTTTGGGCGGTCCTTTCTACACATGCGAAAAAGGTGTTGGAGCAAAATATCCTGCTCTCGGAAAACTTCTTGCAGTACTTTTTGCAATCTTCGGAACAATGGTAGGACTTTTTGGAATCGGAACATTCAGCCAGGTAAACTCAATAACAAATGGAATTCAGACCTTTGCACGCACAGCTGTAGGAGGAGCAACCCTTTCTACAGTTACAGTTCCATTAATTGGAACCTACTCAATGGTTATTGTTATCTCATCTTTCATTCTGGCAATTCTTGTAGCTCTCGTAATAATCGGTGGTCTTAAGCGCATCTCCAATGTAGCAGGCGTAATAGTCCCGTTCATGGCTGTTATCTATGTAGTTTTCGCAGTAATTGCACTTCTGTGTAACATTACATACCTGTTTGCAGCATTTGAAGCTATCTTCCGAGGAGCATTTGGATTCAACGCTGCCATAGGTGGTGCTATAGGAGCAATGATCGTTGCAATGCAGAAAGGTATTGCACGAGGAATCTTCTCTAACGAAGCGGGTCTTGGTTCTGCACCAATTGCAGCATCCGCAGCAAAAGTAGAACACGCTGTACAGCAGGGCATAATTTCCATGACAGGAACATTCTTTGACACAATCGTAATCTGTTCAATGACAGGTCTTACAATTGTAATTGGTCTTTTGATTAAACCAGAAATTGCAAATTTAACAGGTTTTGAAATGACAAATGCAGCTTTCCAAACATTGTTGCCTCGCATTCCACCTGTAGTAATTTCATTTGTCCTAATGATCAGCCTTGTTCTTTTTGCATTTACAACAATACTCGGATGGGATTATTATTCAGAACGTTGTATTGAATATCTTTCAAAAGGTAACATGACACCTGTAAAAGTATACCGCTATCTCTATATTATTGCAGTATTCATTGGACCGTACATGACCGTAAGTGCTGTATGGACAATTGCCGACATTGTTAATGGTCTCATGGCAATTCCAAACATCATTTCACTTCTCATTCTTTCAGGTGTAGTTGTAAAACTTACAACAGACTATTTCTCTGGAAGAAGGATATACACAATTGGTTATGACTTTACAAACAAGCCTATAAAGGCAGATGAATAAATAAACAGCAAGGGCTGCCAAAAAGAATTGGCAGCCCTAATTTTTAGCGCAGATTCACATTAAACATTACTTACTACAAATCAGATTTTCAAGTGTTTCAAAAAGACTTTCAGGTTCTACAGGCTTTGACAAATGAGCATTAAGTCCAGACTGAAGGCTACGTTGCACATCTTCGTAAAAGGCATTGGCCGTAAGTGCAATAATAGGAACAGTCTCTGCATCTTCCCTGTCCATTTCGCGGATCGCCCGCGTAGCTTCAAGACCATCCATCTCCGGCATCCTCATGTCCATAAGAATGGCATCATAATACCCTGGAGCACTGGAAGCAAATTTTTCCACAGCAATCTTTCCATTACCAGCAATTACAGTTTCTACGCCACGCACATCCAAGATCATCTTTATTATTTCAGCATTTATCTCTACATCCTCTGCGATAAGTATGTGACTGCCACGTAAATCGGCAACAGTGGCATTTTTAACAGAACTTTCGTCATTCTGTTCATATTCAGTACAATCGTCCAGAGTAAGAGTAACAACAAATGTAGTTCCTACATTCTTTTCACTCTCAACCTTTATGTCACCATTCATCATGTCAACAATATTCTTCGTTATCGACATGCCAAGCCCCGTACTTCCGTACTTTGTTTTTGTAGAAAAGTCTTCCAAACTAAAAGGATCAAACAATTTCGGCAGGTAATCACTGCTCATTCCGATGCCGGTATCCTTTACCGTAAAAACAAAAACACTTTTCCCATCATAATGCCTTATTATATCTATTGTAAACAAAACCTTACCACCATCAGGCGTAAATTTTACAGCATTACTCAAAATGTTTATCAACACTTCCTTTAGCTTCATGTCATCGCCAATGTAGAATTCTTTTACGCTGTCGCTTAAATGCCATTCCCATTCAAGATTCTTGTTCTCACACTGACTTCCTATCATCACATTAATCTGCTCCAAAAGCTTTGTCATTGAAAAAGATTCCTGCCGCAAAATCATTTTACCCGACTCAATACGGCTCATGTCCAGAATTTCATTAATAACATTCAAAAGATGTTCTGCAGAAGTTCCAATTTTTTCAAAGTAATCACGAATTGTATCCGGCAAGTCTGGCTCATTCAAAACAAGCCTGTACAACCCTATTATTGCATTCATAGGAGTGCGAATTTCATGACTCATGTTTGAAAGAAACGCAGTCTTTGCCCTGTTTGCACCTTCAGCAGATTTGAGCGCATCACTCAACATCTTGGTCTGCTGTAAAGCCCTGCGAGTATCTTCATCAACATCAGAAAAGCCCATGCACACTTCTTCTCTATTCATGGCGGCAAGACGTACCATTTCATAAATTTCCTGCCCGTTGCGGTTAATCATATACAGATAGGTGGAAGCCTTTTCCTTTTCAAGCTTTTGCCTTATTGCTTCGGGACTCAAGAAATTAATGAAATCTTCCCTATATTTTTCAGTAACATAAGTATTTGCATAGGACAGCATTGATTCTGTGTATGTAAAATGCTCATCCTGCTTGTGTCCGTGCGACAAATGAGAATTTGTCAGATAGCAGACACCTTCGTTTTTATCAAGGTTTATGCAGTACACTCCGTAAAAATCAGAGGAAAGAGCAGAAATCATGCTATTTGCTTGGGAATGAAGGTTTTCCGTATATTTTTTTAAACCTTCTTTTACCATATGAATACGTTCTCCCAAAACCTGAATATCATACGTATCAGTATTGAAATAATTCTTGGAAACGCTGCTTACATTCAATTCATTTGCAAGCTCATCAACATTACCTGCAACTTCAGAAAGTTCCAGAGTCATATTATTGAGATGATTCTTCATCCTCCATGAACTCAACATGAAAAACGTAATTCCTAAAATGATTGAAATAACAGTACCAGAAAGAATTAGATAAACCTGCATTCTAATTTTAGAATCATACCAGTCGGCAGAAAAATCTGTTGCCACAATGCCGGCAACTTTTCCATTTGAATTGAACACGGGACTGTATGCACTGTAAAATCGTCCCCAAGAATCTGTATAGGCAACTTCATCAACAGAAGGAATTCCTTTACTTGCCGCATAAAGAGCATCCGTATATACAACAGGCGCTCCAAATTCGCCTGGATCATCAGGAGCCGGATCTACAGAAAATGAAAAGTTTCCATTACCGTTATCCATTATGCAATAAACGTATTCAAGTTCTATGTTATCATAAAAAACTTTAAGGGTGTCATAGATTTTCTGATACTCGGGAGTACCTACATCCTGTGCAGTAAGCTTCTCAAGCACATCACCATCTATCATGTCAGCAGCGGAATTCGATATATTGAGCATGGTTGTATGCATGAGAACCTTGATTGCATCTTTGGATCTGTTCATAAGAACAACTCCAACACATACATTAATCGTTATAATCAGCATGGTTATTATTATTGAAAATTCTGTTGTAAATCTATGAGTTCGCTTTGCCATAATACCTTCCATTATAATCTCATAATTACATTTTGTGTAAATAAGCACATCTGTACTGGAATGTGTATAAAATAATCATCGGCAGAAAAATATATGCAACTACATGGGATAAGTCTATTTTTAAACTGGAAAAAGGATATAAAGATTCTAAAACCATGGAAAGCCGTTATTAGAACTAGAATTCACCCCAGTATTATGTTAAAATTATTTAAATCTTTAATTTTAACTACAATATAACGGATAAACCTATGGGAAAATTTTTTAACGCAGAATCAAACAAAAATAAAAATCGTGAGCAAAAAATAATACGAACAAGTGTAATCGGCATTTTAACAAATATATTTCTAGCTTCATTCAAAGCTGCCGTAGGATTATTCTCACATTCAATCGCAATCGTACTGGATGCAGTAAACAATCTATCAGATGCGGCATCATCTCTTGTTACAATAGTTGGAACAAAACTCGCGGGAAAAGCACCTGATAAAAAGCATCCGTTTGGCTATGGCAGACTAGAATATTTAAGTGCAATGATTATTTCACTCATTGTATTATATGCAGGAATTACATCACTCACAGAATCAGTAAAAAAAATTATCAGCCCAGATGTGCCAGAATACAATAAAGTTTCTCTTATTATTGTAGCAGCAGGTGTTATCATAAAACTCCTATTGGGAAAATTTGTAAAGAAAGCAGGCAAAGAAACAGGTTCCGACTCTCTTGTAAATTCCGGAGAAGACGCCCTTCTTGATGCAATAATTTCTGCATCAACATTAATTGCAGCTTTTATTTACATTTGGAAAAAAATATCACTTGAAGCCTGGCTTGGAACTGTAATATCACTGTTTATCATAAAAGCAGGAATTGAGATGTTGCAAGAAACAATATCCAAAGTTTTAGGAGAACGTGCAGATTCAAAACTTTCCAACGCCATAAAAAAAACAGTCCGCTCATTTAAAGATGTAAGCGGAGCTTATGATTTAGTTCTAAATAATTACGGACCAGATTCTTTTAACGGATCAATACACATCGAAATTCCTGACACCTATTCTGCAGGAGATTTAGATGAACTTACAAGGGCAATAACAAAAGAAGTTTATGAAAAACACAAAGTCATATTAACAGCCGTAGGAATCTATTCTGTCAATACAAGCAACGACAATTCTGCGCAGATTAGAGACAACATAAATAGAATAGCACTTGCAAATGAATATGTAATTCAGTTGCATGGATTTTATATAAACAAAATAACTAAAACCATCCGCTTTGACATGGTAATAAGTTTCGATGCCCCAGACCGAATAAAAGTTCTAGAAGAAGTTTCGCGGCAGATAAAAGAAGTTTATCCTGAATATCAATTAGAAATTGCTATAGACATTGACTTTAGTGAATAACAGCTGCAATTTTATTTTAAATCTGTAAAAAAAAAGATTGACATTCAATTTCTTCAGTGTATAATATAATTAGTTTCATGAAACCGCTTTCATGAAACTAATTACACACACAGGAGGAAGCAGGATGACAAAGCCAAGTACTATTTATGACGTAGCACGTCTGGCAGGTGTCAGTTCTGCAACTGTCTCACGCGTACTAAATGAACCAAACAAAGTTGGTGAAGATAAGCGTAAGAAAGTTCTGGATGCCATAAAAGAGTTAAACTTTGTCCCAAAAGCTGATGCCGTTGCAAATGCAAGAAAAGGCTATCACAAAATAGGCGTCATAGCTCCTTTTTTTACACAACCTTCTTTCATGGAAAGGCTTCGTGGTGTTGCAGAAGTTCTTGCAGCAATGCATTACGAACTTGTCATTTATTCCATTGATTCTACAGAAGACTTAAACAGTTACCTCAGTACCATAATAACGACAGTCCGCGTAGACGGGCTTATTCTTTTCTGCATGAACCTAGAAAAAGAAATGCTAGAAATGCTAAAAAATGCAACTTTTCCTGTATGTTTTGTTGAAAGCGATTTAGAAGGATTTGATTGCGTAAACATACACAACCTTCTTGGAGGGCAAAAAGCTGCAGAGTATCTTTACGGTTTAGGTTGCCGCCACCCAGGATTCATAGGAGAAAAATCAGGACTTTCGTATGCCGTAGGAGCAACAGAAGACAGATTTAGAGGATTTAATTTTTACTTTGCAAATCAGGGAATAATAATTCCACAAGAACATATATGGATAGGAGAATTTTCTTATCACCAGCTAGATAAAGGAATTAAAGACTTCCTTTCATCAAAGAACAAACCAGACTGTGTATTCTGTTCAAGCGACTTAATTGCAGCTCGCTTCCTGCACATAGCACGAGGAATGGGCATTCGTATACCAGAAGACATAAAACTGATCGGATTCGATAACATTGATATTTCTAATTACATAGGTCTTAGTACAGTAAGTCAGAATTTGGATATGTCAGGTAAAGCTGCGGCAGAACTTGTTTTAGCAAGAATAAAAGAGCCAGGAAGACCTGTTGTAAACATGAATCTTCCGCTTGACATAATAGAAAGAGAAACTACCAGATAAAATGGTTTTTATAAATTGTCCGTACATAAACAGGAGGTTTCGGATGAAAAAATGTTCAATCGTAAAGGCTATGTCAGTACTCTCTGCAGCTGCATTAGTCACACTTTCAATGGGTTGTAGCAAAAATGGTGCAACATCAACAGGTGCTTCAAGTTCAGGAAAATCAGAAGACAAGACTATCCGTATTGAAGGAGCTTTCCGTGGTGAAGAGGAAGCACGTTTTCAGGAAATTGTAAAGATTTTCAATGAAAAGAGCGGCTACAATGTAGTTTACACAGGCAGCCCTGATTTTGAAGTTCAGATTCAGGTTGAAACACAGGCTGGAACACCACCAGATATCGCAGCTCTTCCTCAGCCAGGAACAATGAAACGTTTTGCAGAAGCTGGTTATCTTAAGCCCCTTCCTTCAGAAGTTGTAGCAGCAATTGATGCAAACTATGCCTCTGTATGGAAAGACCTCGGTTCTTACAAAGGAAACGTATACGGTATTTTCCACCGTGTAAACGCAAAGAGCTTTGTATGGTACAACAAAAAAGAATGGGCAAAACGTGGGTATACAATTCCAACAACATGGGACGAACTTAAAAACCTTGAAGACAAAATGGTTGCTGACGGCATCGCACCTTGGTCAGTAGGATTTGAATCAGCAGCTGCAACAGGATGGGTTGGAACAGACTGGCTTGAAGACCTTATGCTCCGTACAGCAGGACCAGATGTATACGACAAATGGGTTAACCACGAAATTGCTTTCAATGATCCTGCAGTAGTAAAAGCTCTTAACTACTGTGGCGAAGTTTTCCTTAACAAAAAGTATACCCTTGGCGGTCCAAATAACATTATTGCACAGAACTATGGCGACAGTGTAAAGCCATTGTTTACGAATCCTCCAACAGCAATGATGAACCGTCAGGGTAACTTTATTACAGGATTCATGCAGGATGAAATTCAGGCAAATCTTGAAGAGAACGTAGGTGTATTCGCCCTTCCAGCAGTAGATCCAAAATGGGGAACACCAGTCCTTGGTGGCGGTGACCAGTTTGTTGCATTCACAGACAAACCAGGTGTAAAAGAATTCATGACATTCCTTACAACATGGGAAGCATGTGCTCCTTGGGCAAGAATAGGTGGTGCTTTGTTCCCACACAAGACTCAGAACTTCAACGACTACGGCAACAGTCTTGAGCGTGATATTGCAAAGATTCTTGTAAACGCAACAGTATTCCGTTTTGATGCATCAGACCTTATGCCTACAGAAGTAGGATCAGGTTCATTCTGGACAGGAATGGTAAACTACGTAAGCGGTGCAGAAAACGCAGAACAGTGCTTAAAGACAATTGACGAAACATGGCCTCGTTAATTTACACTCAAAAACTTAATAAAAAGTAATCATTAAGGCTGAAGGCAAAAACCTTCAGCCTTTCATTAAAAGGAGGATGTATGTCTGAGACAAAAGCTCTAAAACAAACAGTCTCAGCCCCAGATTTAGCAAAAACATTTGGCGTTGTTATAATTACAATTCTGATTGCTATCGGAGGCTTTCTTCTGTTGCGGAATGACAGTTTTCCGCAAATCATTACAACCATTATCGCCATAGCATGGGGTGTAAGCAGTGTTGCCCTTATTTTTTATTCTCTCAACCTTCTGGCTCAGGCATTTCCTACAAAAACCTATAACAAAATAGTACCTTACATATTTGTAGGACCAGCTGTAATAATTCTGGCATGGTACCTTCTTATTCCTACAGTCCGTTCTCTCGTATTCAGCTTTATGAACAGAGACTCATCAAAATTTGTAGGATTTGAAAATTATAAATATCTGTTTACAGACCGTTCCATGCTCATATCCATACGCAATACACTTATATGGCTTGTATGCGGAACGGCTTTCAGTGTAATACTCGGACTCATAGCTGCAATTCTTGCAGAACGCAGTTATATCGAAAAAGTCGGAAAAACATTTATCTTCCTGCCTATGTCCATTTCTTTGGTTGGTGCAGGTGTTATTTTCAAATTTATGTATTCAGCAAAATTCGGTGGAGCAGAACAAACAGGTTTACTAAATGCACTTGTTGTAGCCTGCGGTGGAGAACCGAATAACTGGTTACAGAATGCACCTTGGAACAATCTTTTCCTTATTGCAATATTCGTATGGCTGCAGACAGGTTTTGCATTAGTAGTTTTAGCAGCAGCATTAAAAGCTGTTCCTGATGACATGATTGAAGCAGCCCGTATTGACGGAGCTGGTGAATTCCGCATATTAATGCAGGTTATCATTCCAAATATCAGAGGTTCAATAATAAGTGTAAGCACAACAATCTTACTTGCAGCACTTAAATGTTTCGACATTGTTTACTCAATGACAAACGGAATGTTTGGTACTGAAGTTCTTGCTTCACAACAGTACAAGCAGATGTTTACATTCCAAAATTATGGACGAGGATCTGCCATAGCCATCTTGATTTTGATTGGAGTTAGTCCTGTAGTTTATTATAACCTCAAAGAATTCCGTAACAGGGAGGCATTCAAATGAAAGAAATAGACAAACGCAAAAAAACACCAGCAAGAACTATTATTACATTAGTTCTTGTATTTCTATGTATTTTATGGACAGTGCCTACACTCGGAATTTTCATTACTTCATTCCGCAGTGCCGATGCAGTAAATGCAACAGGCTGGTGGAAAGCATTTTCAGACTTAAAAAGCTTCACTCTTGATAACTATAACCAAGTTCTTTTTGGTCAGCGTTACAGTGTTGGAAACGCAACAGGCACACAGGCAGTACGTGGCACAACAATGCTCAGTGCATTTCTTACCTCCATTACTGTAACCCTTCCTGCCGTCATCATTCCAATTTTCATTGCAGCAGCAGCAGCTTACGGCTTTGCATGGCTTGACTTTAAAGGACGCAACATAATGTTCGGAATGGTCGTAGCACTTTTAGTCGTACCACTACAGATTTCTCTTATTCCTATTTTGCGCGACTATCAGAAAATTCATTTAAACGGAACATATCTAGGAATCTGGCTGGCACATGCAGGCTTTGGACTTCCGCTTGCAACATACATGATGTACAACTACATTTCTACACTGCCCCGTTCAATACTTGAATCAGCATTTATAGATGGAGCAAGTCACTTTACAACATTTGTACGCCTTATTCTTCCATTAAGTGTACCAGCAATCGCATCCTTCGCAATTTTCCAGTTTATCTGGGTATGGAACGACATGCTTGTTTCTCTTGTATTCCTGAGTGGTTCAAAGAACATGGTACAAGTTGTTACCGTCCGTCTTATGAACATGGCAGGAACTCGAGGAACAGACTGGCATTTGCTTACAGCAGGAGCATTTGTTTCCATGGTTCTGCCACTTATAGTCTTCTTGAGTTTGCAGAAATTCTTTGTACGCGGACTGCTTGCAGGTTCCGTAAAGGGTTAATTATGTATAAAGAACAGTTAGAACAGAACATGGCGGAGCTTACCGCACGCCTTTATGAATTGTACGGTTCACGATGGGATTTTTATAAAATCTTAGGACGGCTTGAATCAATAATGAAAAAAGCCGCCTCTGAACGCACAGGCTACTTAAAGCAGAACGATGACGAAGCCATAAATGAATCTACATCTCGTCCTTGGTATTTGCAACAGGAAACAGTAGGCATAATGCTGTATGTAGATCTGTTTGCAGGAGACTTAAAAGGTCTTGTAACAAAAATCCCTTATCTTAAGGAATTAGGCGTAAACTATGTACACCTCATGCCTCTGTTCGACTGTCCTAAAGGAGAAAATGACGGCGGTTACGCAATAAGCTCATACCGCCGTGTTCAACAAAAACTTGGTACAATAGAAGACTTACGTTATGTAGCAGAAGAGTTTCATAAAAATGGAATGCGTCTTGTACTTGATTTTGTATTCAATCACACAAGCAATGAACATGAGTGGGCAAAAAAAGCACTGCGTGGAGATGCAAAATACAAAGACTTTTACTTTATGTACAAGGACAAGGCGGAAGTAGACAGTTGGAATGCAACATTAAGGGAAATCTTTCCAACTGTCCGGCGTGGTTCTTTTACATATCTTGAAAAACAAAAGAAATGGGTTTGGACTACCTTCAATTCATTCCAGTGGGATTTGAATTATTCAAATCCAGAAGTATTTCTTGCAATGTGCGAGGAAATGCTTTTCATAGCAAATCTTGGAGTTGATGTACTTCGTCTTGATGCACTTGCATTTGTATGGAAAGAGAAAGGCACTGTATGCGAAAGCCTTCCAAAAGCACATACTGTAATTCAGGCATTTCAGTATGTGGCACGCATAGCATGTCCTTCCCTGCATTTTAAGAGCGAAGCAATCGTACACCCGGATCAGGTAATTCAGTATATAAATCAGGATGAGTGCTGCTTAAGCTACAATCCGCTGCAGATGGCACTTTTCTGGTCTACAATAGCGACCAGAGATACAAGACTACTTACCCTGTCCTTAAAAAAGAGATGGTATATACCAAAAAACTGTGCATGGATAAATTACATCCGCTGCCACGATGATATAGGCTGGACATTCAGCGATGAAGATGCTTCTCAGCTTGGCATAGACGGATACTTGCACAGGCAGTTCCTTAACAAATTCTTTACAGGACGTTTTGAAGGCACATTCGGAGCAGGAGAACCGTTCCAGCTTAACCCTTCCACAGGAGATTGCCGCATCTGTGGCACAATGGCAAGTCTTGCAGGACTTGAACAGGCAGAAAAGACAGGAAACTTTGACTGGCGTCTCATGGCAATTGCCCGCATAAAGATGATGTATGCGGCACAGTTTGCACTGCCCGGCATTCCTCTTTTGTATGCCGGTGACGAAAAGGCAATATTAAACGACTATTCATATCGTGAGGATCCTACAAAACGTGATGATTCAAGATGGGTTCACAGAATCAAGACAGACTGGGAACACTCTGTAAAGTTTGCTTCTCAGAAGGAAATTGCAGATTATTTGAAAGACCTTATAAAGATTCGCAAAAGCGAGCCAATGATGGGAGGAGAAAACATCACCTTCTACGACGTGCAGGACAGCAGGGTGTTTGCATTCCGAAGAGATACAATTCATGTCGTAATAAATTTTTCAGACAGCCCAGCAAGATTCATGATAGATGCCTGGTCACAAAACAGCACAGACTTACTTTCAGGCAGAGTATTCGACAATCATACAGCACAAGAATTAGGACCGTATGAAGTTCGCTGGTTAAAAGAAAACATAAACTAGCGCAGGTGTAGAGAGGAATATATGAAATTTTCAACAGAGAGATTTGGACATACAGATACAGCCAGAAACGAAACTTTATTTACACTCGGCAACGGAAATTTAGGATTCCGTGGAGACACAGAAGAAAAAAACGGCACAATTCATAAGGGAACATATATTAATGGATTTTATGACAGCGAAAGCATATTGTACGGAGAAAATGCTTACGGCTATGCAAAAAATCATGAAACCATACTAAACTTGCCAGATCCTAAGCGCATTGAAATGACTGTAAACGGTCATAAGTTTGACATGACAGGCAATGAAGGTGATGTTAAATCTTTTAAATTAGAACTTGATGAAGACACAGGCATTCTCACAAGAAACACAGTTTGGAATGACAGACACGAAGGAACAATAAAACTTCTTAGTAAAAGACTTGTATCATTCACACATCCAGATTGTGCACTCATAAATTATTGCGTAAAAAATACATCGCAAAAAACTGAACGAATAAAACTTTCTTCATACATAGACACAACAGTAGGAAACATTCTTGCAGAAGTTGATCCAAGAATTGGAGCAAAATTCCGCCACAAGCCTCTTATTATAGACAGTGCAAATTGCTGCGAAGATAACAAAAACATCGTGCAGAAGTTTTCTGCCCATACAGCATACAGCAAACTGTTTTTAAGCGGCATGGCAATAAACACACTTACTGTAAATGATAAAAGAATAGAATGGTCTGTTTATGACGCAACAGAAAACGTACCAAAGTGTGTTGCAGAATTTGATTTACATGCAGGAGAGTCCTTTACTCTCCTAAAATATATTGCATATTCCTGGAACAATTCTACAGAAGGACTTACTGAAAAAGCAGAAAAACAATGTACAGACTTTACTTCCAGAGGTTTTGAAAAAGCCTGTGAAGAACAGAAAACTTTCCTTACAGAATTCTGGAATGTTGCACGTATTAATATAGAAGAAACTTCTCCTGCAGAGAAAGGAGCCTCTTCTACAGGAGAGGGAGCTTCCTCTACTGAGGAAGCTTTACAGTTCAACATGTTTCATTTGTTGCAGTCAGCAGGGCGAAGTGGAAAAGTCAGTATTGCAGCAAAAGGATTAACATCTGAAGGATATGAAGGACATTTCTTCTGGGACACAGAAAGCTACGTATGCCCAGTGTTTACCTACACAGCACCAACAGTAGCAAGAAAACTTCTTGAATACAGAGCCTCCATTTTAGACAAGGCAAAAGAAAGAGCTAAAGAAATGAGTTTAAAAGGAGCTCTCTATCCATGGCGCACAATAAGCGGAGAAGAAACAAGTGCATACTTTCCTGCAGGAACTGCCCAATACCACATCAATGCAGACATTATGTTTGCATTGAACCGATATTTAAATGCACATGAAAAAGACGAAGGCTTTGACAACAACATAGTTCAAGAAATGGCAGCAGAAACCGCGAGAATGTATGCATCACTTGGAAGTTTTACTCCAAGCAAGAGAGGTGCATTCTGCATAAACGACGTAACTGGTCCCGATGAATACACCGCCATTGTAAACAACAATGCATTTACAAACCTTATGGCTCGTGAAAATCTTGAAATATCTGCAGCACGGGCAGGGAATGCAGCTTCTGATGAAGAAAAAAAATCTTGGCAGAAAGCAGCAGAGTGCATGTACATACCATTTGACAAACAAAGTGCCGTTTACCCGCAGGACGACAGCTTCATGGATAAAGCCGACTGGGATTTTGCAAATACACCAAAAGAAAATTATCCGCTGCTGTTACACTACCACCCTCTCGTAATATACAGACACAGAGTTCTAAAACAGCCGGACTTTGTACTTGCACAGTTCCTGCTAAGCAGAAAGTTTACGCTTGCAGAAAAAATTCGCAACTTTAACTTTTATGAACGCTACACCACAGGAGACTCTTCCCTTTCCCACTGCATCATGAGCATCATGGCAGCAGAAACAGGAGACACAGAAAAAGCCTTAGACTACTTTAACAAGACTGTTCGCATGGATATTGATGACGTAAACGGCAACAGTAAAGACGGCATTCATACCGCATGCATGGCAGGAAGCTGGATGGGCATTGTCTACGGCTTTGCAGGATTCCGCGATTACGGAGGAAAATATTCATTCAATCCGAAGCTACCGCACGGATGGAATAAAGTAAGTTTTTCTCTTGCCATAAAGGGAAGCATTGTAGATATCGTACTTACAAAAGACAGTGCTACATATTCTTTAAGAAAAGGTTCTAACTTGGAGCTGACTCACAGAAACTGCACTTTCACACTTGCTTCAGGGGAAAGCAAAACTTTCAGCCTTAAAAAGAAACTCGGAGCAGTATTGTTCGACCTTGACGGAGTAATAACCGACACCGCCCCATTGCACTACCGGGCATGGAAAGAAATGGCAGATGCAGAAGGTCTAAAGTTTGACAAGGAGATGAACAAAAAACTTTTAGGCATTTCACGAGAAGAATCGCTTGCAGTAATTCTTTCAGAAAACAAAGTTGAGTGGACTGCAGAAAAAAAAGCAGAACGCTGTACACAGAAAAATGAAAGATACAAGGAACTTCTAAAAGGATTAACAGAAAAAGACATTCTGCCTGGCATTTTGACACTGCTCAAAGAGCTTAAAGCACACAACATTCCAGCAACATTAGCTTCTAGCAGTAAGAATGCCCCAGCCGTACTTGAATATCTTGGCATAAGAGAATACTTCTCAGCAATAGCAGATGCTGCACATGTACAAAAAGCAAAACCTGAAGCAGACATATTCCTTGAGGCTGCAGAAAAGTCAGGAGCATGGTATAATGATTGTGTTGGAATTGAAGATGCCGAAGCTGGAGTAGAAGCCATCAAAAAAGGAAGCCTTACAGCAGTGGGAATAAGTCCTGATAAATCGCTTACAAAAGCAGACATGCAGGTAACTTCAACAGCAGAATTGACGTATGAAAGCTTAAAGGCTTTAATGGAGGACTAAATGAAAAAATATGATGTTGTAGCTTTTGGAGAAATTCTCATAGACTTTACATACTCAGGAACAAATGCAGAGGGGAAAAAAGTATATGAAGAAAACCCAGGCGGAGCACCTGCAAACTGCGTGTGTGCAGCAGTAAAGCTTGGAGGCAAAGGTGCATTCATTGGCATGACAGGTCACGACTCTTTTGGAGAAGACACAAGAGCCGTACTGAATAGTCTTAATGTAGATACAAGTGGCATGAGGTACTGCGACAATCAGCACACAACACTTGCTTTCGTCAGCCTTGCACCGAATGGGGAGCGCACATTCAGCTTTTGCCGCAATCCAGGAGCAGACACTCAGATAAAGCCAACAGATCTGGACATAGACATGCTTGAAAACGCAAGGATTTTGCACATAGGTTCTCTTTCGCTTACTGACGAACCTGCAAAAAGTACAACTTTAGCCGCAATAGAAGCCGTAAAAAAAGCAGGGGGACTTATTTCCTACGATCCAAACTATCGCGCAAACCTGTGGCATGGAAGAACAGATGCAATTCCTTTAATGAAAAGCATTTTTCCAATGGCAGACAGCGTAAAGGTTTCTGATGAAGAGTTGGAACTTTTGTTTGGCAAGGGCATTTCTTACGAAGATGGAGCAAAACAAATTCTTTCGCAGGGCGTTTCTTTGGTACTGATTACACTTGGTTCAAAAGGCGTATACTATGCAACAAAGAAGGGCTTTTGCGGACAACTTAGCGTACCAAAAGTAAAAGTTGCCGACACGACAGGAGCTGGAGACAGCTTTAACGGAGGCCTTCTTTACCGCCTTACGCGCAGGGAAAATCCTTTAAGCTTTACAAAAGAAGAAATAGAAAAAGACATTTCTTTTGCAAATGCCGTAGCTTCACTATGCGTAACAAAACGAGGAGCAATTCCTGCGCTGCCAACACTTGCAGAAACACAAGCTTTTATAACAGAGCATGGAATGTAAAATATTTCTATGCATAATCGCATTACGATATGTTTTGCATAAATAAATTGACTTTTGCATAAAAAAAAACTATAATTTAATAAAGATCCTATTAAGGTGAAAGTGGGCCACATGCCATGCGTTCGAAAGAACCTAGCCTTATACAGGGTCTATTTTTTTTGCTTCAAGCGGATTTTTAGGTTTATAATAATTGTTCGGATACTTTTTTGTGTCAAAAATGTCATGCACAAGGCATATTTTATCTTTTAAGAAATTGTAATGTCCGAATTCATGCTTTTCATAAGCCCTTTGAATTGTCCATAATACATAATCAGCAGCCCAAAGCAATGGTTCTTCACTATTTTTTTGAATGATAATCCTTATTTTACTCTCATTCTCTTTATGCCATTTATTTTTAAATGCATCTATCGCTGTTTTTATGGCATCCTGCATATTATCCTGACGGACAACACTTCCCATTGTAGAAAAATAACAGTCAATTTCAGAATACAAATGCAACCGATTTTCCAACAATTTTGAAACTAAATATTTATACAACCGTTCTGTTTTCAATTCAAATTTGTTTCTAAAAGTAGTTTCATTTTTTCTGGCAACAATGCAATAAAAAGTAAAATCTAAATTTTTCAATAATTTATAGACCTTCATCCTCACTTCCGCACAGTCCATACAAGCATGAAACATAGTACTTGTAGATTCGGAAACAGAAGGTATCATTGCAAGATAATCATCAGAGAGTATTTCTTTTTGTAAATTGAGTAACGATTCCCTAATAGATTTTGGATTTTTTGTCTCAAGATAGCCAACCATAAAGACTTTGCTTGCTTTACCTTCCGCCACCAAATTCACGCCCTTTCTTCCCAATATCTGAGGGTCACCAGCTTCATCAAAATAATAATACGCTTTTACATGTTCTGTTTCTTTCATCTGTACATCTCAAATACATTATACCATAAAAATAAGATGGTAAAAAGAAGGCTGTCCAAAACGGACAGCCTTCTTTTTTATTCTAATTTTTTTTATTCAAACGTTACACTATCTTCATCTTCTTCATTTACAACAACAAACCATTTGCTTGGTGCGTTTACCCAGTATTTCTTGAACACATCAAGAACCTGTGATGCTGTTGCGTCATGGATTTGCGAAGCAACGTTACGGGTGTGCAAAGGATCATTGTATGCAAGCAAATTATAAACAATGCTTGCACCCATACCCTGTACAGTTGCCTGAGGACTATAGGTTGCAATAATCTGAGCATTCTTGTAACTCTGAAGCCTCTTATCTATAGAAGAAAATTCATACTTACCATCTTTTGTTGTACTGTCAATAAGCTTTCCTTGTGACATGTATCCGCGAGCCTCATTTACACGAGAAGCAAAATGTTCCAAATCAGACATTTTGTAAAGACTTTCTACACCAATAGCAGCCTTTCTTCCAGAAATGTATGCACTTGGAGTATAGCAAACACCGTAATGTTCACGCACTACATTAAACAGAAGGTCATTGTACATGTCCATTGCAAGCAATGAAGGAAGATAATCATCACTGTCTTCTGCAGGAGCAGAAACTATCCTGATGGCGTGACCGCTTCCCTGTGCAACAGACTCAAGCTTAAACACCTCGTCTTCACCAGAAATGGAATAAGGACCTACAACACCTGCAAGCTCTGCCTGCAGAGCTTCATTGTCGCGGTTCTTCTTTTTATTAGCTTTTTTATCCTTACTTGTCTTGCTTGCAGTTTCTGCAATAGTACCCAGAGTTTTTTCAAGCTCTGTCATTATCTTGTCAGCATTAACATTACCAGAAATTACAACAAAAATATTTGCAGGACGTACGATGTCATTATACAAAGTAGCAATTGCTTCTTCCCATTTTTTATACCCCTTAACTGAAGAAGCAAAATCTAAAGATTCTTTTGTCATTGAACAGTCCTTTTCATAAGGATGTCCTTTTGTAATCTGAGACATAATCTTGCTGTCAAGGAATAAAATAGGATCAGTCTTTGAAGGCTGAACATCTTCTTTTGCACAGTTCTTCAAAGCTGTATACATTCCCTGCTTAAATAAAGGATGCATGAATCCGTCAAGATATATAGGCAAGGTTTTATCAAGGAATGCATCTGTAGTACCAAGAGAATAAACACTTCCATCCCTATATGTTGTCGCATATATAGAAGAGCGTGTTTCTGCAAGTGTACGTCGGCGGGTTTCCTGATTGTAAACTCTAGAACATACAGTCATGTTTTCAAACAAGACTTTTTCAAGTCCAGAATAGTCAGAAGAATCAAGATATGTATTCCCTCCCCTTACACCGATATGGACATAGTTTACCTTTTTCTTTTCATCATAAAGGAAATATACCGGGATATTATTTTTAAGGGTTCTGGTTTCGTACTTAGGAGGTTCCCAAACCATATATTTTTTTGAGGCAGCCAAGTCCTGAGTAGGAACATAAATCTTTGTCTTTTGAGGAACAGCAGTTTCCTTTGCAATCTTGGCAGGATCTGGAGCAAACTTCTTGTCCTTCCACCACATAGACTTTTTTTTCCTTTACATACTCATAACCTTCATAATAATCTTCAAGCCATTTTTCAATCGTATAGTCTTTGATAGAAATTCCATTGACACCCGCCATAAAACTCTTAACATTTTCATATGTGCAATTTGTAGTTACAAGAACAACAAGAGGATTGCTTTCTGTAATGTACTTCTTTACCCAGGCAATAGCATCTTCTCTTGTTATGCTTCGGATAGTGTCGTAATAATTGTAATAATAATCAGCAGAAGCCCTTGCCCAGAAACTTCTTAATGATGACAAAAGACCTTCAGCCGACTGAGTGTTCTTAAGGCGGGAAGCCTGCATCTTGCTGATTATAAGTTCTTTCTTTTCAGGAGAAAATGCATATTTCTTACCTACAACAGAAGGAATCTGTTTTTTTATAATCTCATCAAGCAACAAGTCATCTACCATTTCTACCAAAAGACTTATAGAGAACAGACTTCCAGAGCGTCTGCCAGAAAACGATACATCAATGTCACCTGCATTAAAAAAACCGTATCTCTTCAGTTTGAGAATTGCCTGCTTAAAGTCCTCTCCGTCTTCATCAAGAAGGGCAGCAAGGTAAGCTGCTATACATGAATCTTTTTCATCAAAGCCTAAATCCGGTGTACGGAAAATAATGTTTACCTGCTTCATTATAGATTCAGTATTATCAAGAATTACAGCAGCCTTCTTTCTTGCTTCCAAAGGATTTTTGTTTAGTTGCGGCGGTAGTTCCGGAGCCTTGTTGCCATTGTTGCTCCAAGTTCCAAAAATCTTTTTGGTCATGTCGTAAGCTTCTTCAGGTGTAACGTCACCACCAATAAACAATGCAGAGTTTGCAGGAATGTAATACTTACTCTGCATGTCACGCATCTGTGCAACAGTTGCATTCTTTACAACATCAACGGCACCTGCCGTATCAAGACGGTACGGAGCATCAGGGAACATGTTTTTATCAACATAAAACGAAGCATAAGAGCCGTCACCCTTAGTCTCGCCCTGAATTTCAGAAAGAACAACTTTCTTTTCATTTTCCAATTCCTGCTCATTCATAAGAGGAGCACGGATTGCAGCATTCCAGAACGCCATGCCGTTTTCAAGCTGGTCAGACGGCAATGTAAAATAATAATGAACACAGTCAATTTCTGTATATGCATTCCATTTTGAAACACCCATATCCTTTACAGCACGCTGTACAGCAGCAGAATTAGGATACAAATCATTTCCCTTAAACATCATGTGTTCATAAAGATGAAAAAGCCCTGCTGTCTCAGGAGTCTGGGTGTCGGCTCCGGCCTTTACGGCAATCTCAATGTAGACAAGCGGAACAGAATGATTTTCTGCAACAAACAATGAAAGTCCGTTATCCAAAGTGTACTGATACAGATCATCTATCGGAGTTTTTTCCGCAAAAACACTGACTGCGGAGGTCAGCACAAGGGCAGTTATTACTGCAAATAATTTTTTTAAAAGCTTCATTTTTAGCCTCTCTTTTAAATATAGAGAGCCTCTCTTTTAAATATAGAGAGCCTCTCTTTTAAATATAGAGAGCCTCTCTTTTAAATATAGAGCCCCTCTTTTAAATATAGAGCCCCTCTTTTAAATATAG
>CAMVEQ010000016.1:0-37743 GCA_947166545.1 uncultured Treponema sp.
CGCCGATGATAGTGGGACACAGTCCCGCGAAAGCAGGTGGCTGCCGGCTTTTTTTTATTTATTCTTCTTGTATAATCTGAAAAAAATCATTATAATCTTTGCATGAAAAGCTATCCCTATATATTTTTGAAACCAAAAGAAGAAGATGAAATAAAGCAAGGTTTTCCTTGGGTCTTTAATAACGAAATTCAAGCTGTTAAAATAAAAAAATCAGATGATTCTGTCGAAAAGATTTTAATTGCTAATCAGGATTATAGTTCTGTACCTATTGATGATGGTCAGGTCGTTGAAGTTTATTCCAGTGCTGGTACTTTTTTAGGAACAGGTGTTTTTAATAGTAAATCAAAAATAATAATTCGCTTTATTGGAAAGGAACATGCAGATGTAATTATGAATGATATCGAAGCTTATTGGAATGGTGTTATTCATACGGCAGCTTCAATTCGTAGAGTTAATTTTTCCGAAACAGATAGTTATCGCCTTATTTATGCAGAAGCAGATTTTATACCAGGTCTTATTGTAGAACGATATTGTTCTGAGGGCAAAGTATATCTTGTAGTTCAGTTTTTGGCTTTGGCTTGTGAAGTTTTTAGAAATGAAATTCTTTCTGCTCTAAAAAAGAACTGCAATCCGTACGGTATTTATGAACGTAGTGATGTAATAGTAAGAGAAAAAGAAGGTTTGTCGCAAAAATCTGGTTGGATAGGTTCTGAACGTGATTCTGTAATTACTATTTTTGAAAATGAAATAAAAATAAAGGTCGATTTGATAAACGGACAGAAAACTGGTTATTTCCTTGATCAGAAATTCAATCGTAATGCAATATCACGCTTCTGTCATGGAAAGAAAGTCCTTGATACCTTCTCTCATACTGGAGCATTTGGTTTAAATGCAGTGAAGGGAGGGGCTAGAAGTGTAACAAGTGTTGATATTTCTCAGGAAGCCGTTGATACAATTAATTCAAACATTGCCCTAAATAATGCAAATGATATAATGACAGCTGTTTGTGCAGATGTTTTCGATCTACTAAAAGAATATGAAGCAAAAGGTGAAAAGTTCGATGTAATCATACTGGATCCTCCTGCATTTACTAAGAGTGCGAAACTTATTCAAAAAGCCTATGGCGGATATAAAGAAATTAATCTTCGTGCAATGAGGCTTTTGAATGAAGGAGGTATTCTTGTAACTTGTTCCTGTTCATATTATTTTGATGAAAATACTTTCTATTCAATGCTTATGCATGCTGCTATGGATAGCCATAAGCGTATTCAGATTTTGGAAAAGCGTGGTGCAGGACCTGATCATCCGTTACTTCTTGGCTATCCAAAAAGTGAATATTTGAAATGTGCCATTTGTCGTGTTATCTAATTTGAGGTGATATGAGCGAATATAATGCTGTTGTGTTACTAGGACCGACTGCTGTCGGTAAAACTTCTTTAGGTGTTTCTATTGCTGACAGGTTTAACTGGGAAATCATTTCTGCAGATAGCAGACAGGTTTACAAGGGGTTAGATCTTGGCAGTGGGAAGGATTTGGAAGAATACACAATTGGTGAAAAAACGATTCCTCATCATCTTATTGACGTTACCACACTAGATGAAGAATATAACGTATTTAAATATCAATCTGATTTTTATGAGTTATTTGATTCTTTTTGCAATGTAGGAAAAATTCCTTTTATTGTAGGAGGAACTGGAATGTATGTGGATTCAATAGTAAGAAATTACTATTTTATTCCAGTTCCTGAAAATCAAGAGCTTAGAAAAGAACTTGAATCAAAATCTTTGGAAGAATTGGATGAAATGCTGTTGAAACTCAAGCCTGATTTACACAATAAAAGTGATTTAGTATTGCGTGAAAGAGTTGTACGGGCTATAGAAATTCAGCTGTATATGAATAATGCAAAGCCTGTTGAGCGTGAAAGAAAAGTTAATGCTTTTATTATAGGAACAACTCTCCCAAGGGAAATTCTTAGACAGAACATTACAGTTCGACTTAAAGAACGTTTTGAAAAAGGAATGATCGAAGAAGTTGACGGGTTACATAAAAGTGGATATTCTTGGGAGCGTCTTGAAAAATTAGGTCTTGAGTATAGATATATTAGTTTATATCTTGAAAGAAAGATTAATTCAAAAGAAGAATTATTTACCTCATTAAATCATGCTATTCATCAGTTTGCAAAGCGACAGGAAACTTGGTTTAGAGGTATGGAAAAGAAAGGATCTGTTATACATTGGCTTCCATCTGTATCAGATAAGGAAGCCAAGTATAACGCTGCGATAGAACTGTTGGAAGCTAACGGTTTTAAGCATTAGCGGCAGCTCTGTCTTCCAATGATGTGACCTTTGTAAGATAGCCTGTACGAATACAGCTGTCAAAAAGTGTTTTAGAAATGTAATCTGTTGTAATGTCATTGTAACCGTCTTTATCACGGACAATACGTACAACATATCCATCATCTAACTCACGAACAATAGTCATATAATCATTTGTTTTGCCAAGACTTTTTAAAGTATAATATCCCATGTTATATCTCCTTGCCCATTTTTATCTTGCTTGTATTTTTATTTTCGGTATTATAAAAAAAGTGTTTAGTTTTTTTTAATATACGGAGGTTTTTGCTATGATATTCTGTGATTCTCACTTTCATGCTGCTGACTGTAAGTTGTTACCAAATAATGAAATAAATAAGTGTTATGCAGGAGTTTCCTGTGCACATTCTACAGATGAATGGGATGTTCAGACAAAACTTACGAACGGACGACAGAATTTTTTTAATGCATTTGGTCTTCATCCTCAATTACCAAGAATTGATAACTACCGATTGTTAGAGCAACTTTTACAGGAAAAAAAGATTATTGCAATAGGCGAAACTGGTTTTGATTTTTACACAGAAGCATTCAAATCAAACAGGAAAACTCAGGAAGATGCCTGGAACTTATGTCTGGAGCTTGCAAAAAAATATAATGTTCCAATGGTAATTCATAATAGAAAAGCTTTAGATGTTATGTTTACTTATTCAAAACAGTTGTCACGAATATCTTCCGTAATTTTTCATTCATTTGCTTTTAGTTCAAGAGAGGCAAATTCTTTATTACATCATGGCTTGAATGCTTATTTTTCTTTTGGAAAACCAATTTTAAATAATAATAAGAAAAGTATTGACTGCGTACAGAATCTACCTTTAAATCGTATTCTATTTGAAACTGATGCCCCGTTTCAAACATTGAAAGGTGAAACTGCAACGCACCCATGCGAAATTGAGCTTGTATATAAAAAAGCTATGGAATTAAGAAGTGTTGATTATGTTAATTCCGAAGAATTCTGCTGGACTGTTGCAGACACATTTTGTACTGCTTTTAATGTTAATCTGTCATAATATAGAAAGAGAATCGTTTACAGCTTCCTGTGTAGATTCATAGCAATCTTTGAAATTTTTAGTGAGTTGTTCTATGTCTCCTGTTTTTTTTCCACGTAGAACATCTTCAAGAGCCTGTCCTGCTGCTGCTAATAATTCAGCTCCAATCTGTCTTGCAGCACCTTTGTAATAATGTACATATTTTGCAGCTTCTTCACGGCTATTTGTCTTAATAATGCTTAGTTTTTCAGTACTGAAAGGTGTGTCATTTACAAAAGAAGCTAATAATTCTATAAGAAGTTCTTTTTCAGTTCCTACCATTTCAAGTGCAGATTTTAAATTAAGAAGTTCCTTTTGTTCTGTTTGATTATTCATATATTCTATCGTAAAATAAATATATATTATTTGTCAATGTTACTATTTCAAGCCTTCTTCTCATTGTTGAGGTGCTGTAAATTTGATATAATTACATAAAAATAATTAAGAGGTTTTATGATGAAAAAATTTTCTACCTGCGTTTTTGTAAATCTTATTCTTGCAGGTATATTCTCTTTACTGACAGTTTCTTTTCATATTGATATATCTGCTTTTGCTTTTTTTATAGCATCATTGTTTACTCTTGTTACTGGATATGTGTCATATTATCTTTTGCTTAAAAAAAATAAAGATAGATATATAAATGCTGTAATCCGCATTTTCCAATACGAACCTTTTGTACTTATTTCTGCTTATGTAATGCGAAGATCTGGTAATGTTGCACCTTGTTATGTCATTGATCTTTTGACATCTTTACTTTGGTGTGCAGTTGCAATTTCATCCCTTTATATTCTGTTCTTGCTTAGGGAAAAAAATCTTGATTCTTTGAATGTGGCTTGGGCAGAACTGGTAAAAAAAAGCCGAACAAAGAAAACTTCCCATTCTTCTTTTGGTTCAAAATGGTCAAAACCACTTTCTCCAGATAACAGTCGGGAGAATTCTTCTGTTACATTGAAAGATGTTTTTAGAGAAATTCTTGAATGGGTAGATGCTCTTATTCAGGCTGTATTTACAATTATTCTTCTGAATATTTTCCTGTTTCAGTTGTACGAGATTCCTTCTGAATCAATGGTTCCAACTTTTCTCATAAAAGACAGAGTTGCCGTATTTAAGACTTTAGCAGGTCCAAAGTTTCCTTTAAGTAGAATAGGTCTTCCTTATATACAGAAGTATGAAAGGGGAGATATAGTTGTATTTAGAAATCCTCACTATTCGGATGACAGAAAAAGTGAAGTAAAAACTTTTATGTCTCAATTTATTTATATGATTACGCTTACTCTCAAAAAGACGAATACGGATGAAAATGGGGACATAAAGGCAGATCCTCTTGTTAAGCGTGTTGTCGGTCTTCCAGGGGAACAGCTTATGTTGATGGATGGAACTTTGTATGCCCGTACAGCAGCTTCTTCTGAATTTAAAGCAATAGAAGATGAAACTTCTTGGGCTGCTTGGAATTTGAACCCTCTTTCTGAAAAAATCAAGTCAAAGATAAAAGAGATACCTCTTTCTTCTGCAGAAGCAGAAAATACACTTATGATTGAGTCTGAGCGTAGAAAACTTGATTTTACAGAGGCAAAAAATGAATGTCTTGAATTATCCGAGCGTTTTAAAACGATTGCATCTGCATTTTCTGGTTCTGGAAATAATGTAAGTTCGGATTTAATTTTTAATAAATCGTCTTTGGTAATCTATACTTATTTAAATAACTATACTCTGTTTGCGAATGTGAATGATATTGCTCTACGTCTTCTTACTGCTTCGGATGGAGCTTCTCAGTTTAGTAGCTTTATGAATGAGTGGCATGAAAATGGCTCATTTAATAATGGTCAGCTTGCAGGCGGTGACATGTATTCTGATTCTCGCTTTAGACTAAACCTTATGGTTAAGCTTGTTGTCGGTCGGCTTGTTGTGCGCACGGCAGAACTTTATGCAGGTTCAGATAACATTACTGATTTGGATTGGAAAACTGATACCGTCCGTTTGACCCAGCAGGAAAAGGCCCAGCGATTGTTTAATTACATTGCTCACATGGATCAGCGGAATATGCCTGTTTTCCCAGCAAACGATTCTGCAGGAAATGCTGTATACATTCCAGAAAACAGTTACTTTATGATGGGAGATAACCGCTATAATTCGCTTGATATGCGTCACAGCTATGACAGTAGAATTGAACCGCTCACATTGCTTGATTCCTATTCTGTATCGTATGAGACAAATATGGAGCCTCGTTATGTTAGCAGAGAAAAGATTCTTGGAAAAGCAGGGCTTAGATTCTGGCCTCTTAATCGGTTTGGTGTTATTAGAAAGTAATAAGAAAAGTAGGGCTTTCGGTTCTGCAAAAAAATAAATGTGCATAAAAAAAGCGGGGCTTTTACCCCGCTTTTTTTGTCTATTAATGTCTAATCCTTAAGCATTACGTCCGTGACAGTTCTTGTATTTTTTACCAGAGCCACAAGGACAAGGATCATTTCTTCCAACCTTTGGAGCCATTCTTGTTACAGTTACGCTCTGTCCTTGTCTACCGCTTTTCATTGCAGAGTTCTGAGCACCTTGCTGTGCAGAACGGGCATTAAAAGAAGACTGAGCCTGCTGCTGTGCTGCATCAGAAGACATCGACTGAGCTTCTGCATGCTGTGCTGTCATGTGAATCTGCTGCTGAGGACGGGCTGGCATGCTTCCTTCTGGACGAATCTGAATCTTGACCTTGAAAATTCTTCCTGCAACAGAATCACGAATACTTTCAAGAAGACTGTCAAATGCATTAAATCCGTCAATTTTATATTCCGTCAAAGGATTTTTGCTTCCGTAAGAACGCAGGTATACAGCTTCTCTAAGACCATCAAGGAATTCTAGCTGATCAAGCCATTTCTTATCAATCATCTGAATATACTGATAGCGGATGAACATGTTAAGATTTGGTTTGCCTACAAGCATTTCCTTCTGTGTCAAATCATTCTGAAGAATAGAAACAACACCGTCTTCTGTCAGCTGATCATAAGGAACAAGCTGTCCGAATTCGTTCTTAATTCTGTCAACGAGAGCACTTTTTGCACTGCCATCTTTACTGTGTCTAAGCTCCTGATTGTATTCTTCAAAAATCTGAGAAACTTTTTCTTTTGCATTTTCCATAACACGTGTGCTCAAATCCTCATCTTCAAGGATTGCATCACGCTGATCGTAAATGAATGAACGCTGCTGGTTAAGAACATCATCATAGTCAAGCAGGTTTTTTCTTATTTCAAAGTTACGCTCTTCAACTTTCTTCTGAGCCTTTTCTATAGACTTATTCAACCAAGGATGATTAATTGGTTCTCCTGGCTGCATACCAATGCGAGACATAAGTCTTTTCATTTTTTCACCACCAAACAGACGCATCAAATCATCGTCCATTGAGATGTAGAACTTACTTCGTCCTGGGTCTCCCTGACGGCCAGAACGACCACGCAGCTGATTGTCTATGCGGCGAGATTCATGACGTTCAGATCCAATAACGTAAAGACCTCCAAGAGCCTTCACTTCTTCATAGTCTTTTTTCCATGCTTCTTTTTCAATTGCCAGAGCTGCTTCATACTGTTCCTGTGTAGCTTCAGAACCTGCACGTTTTCTTGCTCTTGTTTCTGGGCTTCCACCGAGTTTAATATCTGTACCGCGTCCTGCCATGTTTGTTGCAACAGTAACAGCACCTTTTGCACCAGCTTCTGCAATAATCAAAGCTTCTCGAGCATGATTTTTTGCATTCAAAACTTCGTGACGAATTCCGTGACGTGTAAGAAGGGCAGAAAGATGTTCTGACTTTTCAACAGAAACAGTACCAATAAGAACTGGCTGACCGCTTTTGTGACATTCTGCAACTTCTTTTACAATTGCATTCCACTTATCAGATTCATTCAAATATACTTCGTCATCTTCATCTTTACGTGCGACAGGTTTGTTTGTAGGAATTGCAACAACATCAAGATTGTAAATCTTGTTAAATTCAACAGCTTCTGTTGCAGCTGTACCAGTCATGCCAGAAAGCTTTTCGTACATACGGAAGTAGTTCTGGAAGGTAATTGTTGCAAGGGTACGGTTTCGCTGTGCAATCTTAATGTGTTCCTTTGCTTCAATTGCCTGATGCAAACCGTCTCCATAACGACGGCCTTCAAGAATACGTCCTGTAAATTCATCAACAATCTGAACCTGACCGTCTTTTACAACGTAATCAACATCAGCATGGTACAGAACATGTGCTCTCAACGCCTGTGTAAAGTAGTGAACATATTCAAAGTTCTGCTCATCGAATACAGTTGTACCGTCTTCAATAAGCTTTTTATCATGAAGAATAGAGTCAATCTTATTCATACCCTTATCGGTGAAAGAAATTCTCTTGCTCTTTTCATCAACTTTATAATCACCTTTAAGTGCTGCACGCTCTTCTGGAGTTAAATCAACTTCATCAGGATAATCATTTGTTTTAGGATCTTTTTCCATTTCCTCGAAGCGATCTACATACTTGTCAACCTCATGGAACTTGTATGTATCATCTTCACCCTGTCCACTAATGATAAGAGGTGTTCTTGCTTCATCAATAAGGATGGAGTCAATTTCGTCAACTATACAGAAATTAAATCCTCTCTGAACTTTTCTGGAAGGGTCAATCTGCATGTTATCGCGAAGATAGTCAAATCCGAATTCGTTATTAGTTCCGTATGTAAGATCGCAAGCATAAGCTGCACGTCTTGCATCATTATCCATATCGCTTAAAATGCATCCGACTGTCTGACCCAGGAATCTATAAACACGTCCCATCCACTGGGAGTCACGTTCTGCAAGGTAATCATTAACGGTAACAATATGAACGCCTTTACCGGAAAGGGAATTGAGGTATGCTGCCTCAACACACATAAGAGTTTTACCTTCACCAGTTTTCATTTCTGTAATGCGTCCGCTATTAAGCACTAAAGAACCCATAATCTGTACAGGGTAAGCACGTTCACCAAGAACTCTGTAAGCTGCTTCACGAGCCAAAGCAAATGCTTCTGGCAGAATATCATCCAGAGTCTCGCCCTTTGCAAGACGATCCTTAAAAGCCTGTGTCTGTACTGGGAACTCTTCATCTTTGAAAGCCTTAGCCCAGCTTTCCTTTGCTTCTACTTTTTCTACAATAGGCTTTAAAGCCTTTACATCACGTTCATTCTGTGATCCGAATAAAAATGTCAAAACCTTGTCAAACATAATGTTTACTACTATATATCTTTTTTCCTACATTGACAATACGGGTGTTATTCTTTATTCTATTAATGCAATGAAAAAGCTCTTATGTGCAATTGTACTTTGCATTTCTTTTGCAATGCTGTTTACGGGATGTACTCGTAGCGGAGGCATTGCTACTCTTGAAAAAAAAGAAATCTTTACGCTTGAATACGGTAATTTTGAGAATCAGCTTAATATATTTGATATTTCCACTGTGAATGATATGAAAACCTCCCTTGTCATGAGGAATGGTTTCTTTTACATAATGAACTCCGAAACACTTAAGATTATGGAGATGAGCAGTTACGGAGATTTAATTACTTTTTATTACAATCCTCAGTACAACAAAGCTCCTTCTTATGCTGGTAATGACAGTGCAAAAGCTGCTACCAGACGAGCCGTTGCCTATGATTTTAATGAGCTTTCCGCCATTACGGTAGATTCTCGAAAATATCTTTATGCCGTTGATAAATTTCCTTTTGACAGACAGGATCAGGATTCTGAAAACGGACAGGTTCTTAGCCAGATAGTACTTCGCTTTAACAGTGAAGGTCAGTACATGGATTATATTGGACAGCAGGGACCAGGCGGAATGCCATTCCCATACATAAAATCTATTCATGCGACTAATGATAATGAACTTGTTGTAATTACCTATTCAAATGAAAACTACACGATTTATTGGTTTTCATCCGATGGTTACCTTCTGTACAAAATGCCAATTTACAAACAGAATGTGCCGTCTCCATTTGAAAGCGATGAAGCTGCGAAAGGATGGCACAGCATAACCAATATTGTTCCTGACTATAATGACCGCATGCTCTATCTTAAGATTGACTACTATTCAAGTACAATAGATGATGCCAGCCACTTGCAGTCTGGCATGACATTCAATGGTTCTTATATCTATTCCCTTAACATAGAAGACGGTAAATTTGGCGAGCCAATGGAGATTCTGCCTTATACAGAACAGAATACAGAAGGCTTTTCAAACGAACGCTACGAGATTCCTTATGACTTTCTTGGCATTACTGAAAACGGCTGGTTTTTCTTTTTTGTAAATACAGATTCTGGCTTTAATATTCAGATGATTCAGAGGGATGGTCAGAGAATACTAAAAAGAAACCTTCCTGTAAACAGAAAAGAAATCCTTTATTATTCACTTAATTTAAGTAATAGGGGAATTCTGTCTGTTCTGTTTGTAAAGAATGATAAGGCGGAAATCAACTGGTGGAGGACAGATTCCCTTATTCAGTCTGTCCTTAAAAACTAAGGTGTACTATGGCTTTTGGAGACAATCAGATAGACGGATACACAGAAGGCGAAGAGCCTTTGGTTTTTCACTATAAAAAAGGTGACTTCCGCAAATACGAAGCTGAAAAATACCGTAACATTGCAACAGGTCAGGATGCTCCTGCTCGGGGCATGATAAAAGTTCTTGTTGCAAGTAAAGGTAATAGAATTCTGTTCATTACTATGATGATGTGTTTTGTTCTCATGCTGGTAATGAGCATTTTTTCTGCAAAGTCAAATGTAGATACCGTTGGCGGTGTTACCTGTGAACTTACGGCATTTGCATTTCAGGATAATGTTTATACAAGTTTGAAAATGAAAAAGTTCAGGAATGAAAATGCTACTGAAGGATTTCGCAATCTTTCCGTTGTGTTTTCCCTTCTTGATACAGACGGAAATACTGTTGCAGAATATGCAACTTCTTATTCTTTTGACATGAGCCAAAAAGAAGAAGCCTTTGTTCGGGCTACATTTACGGATTATGAAGCTTATTCTGCTTCCTGTGTTGTCACCTGTGGAGATGACAGCAGAGTTATAAAATGTTCTGTAGAACATAGATAGAAGAACTATAGCATAGATAATAAATAGCCAGCTTGATAAGAGCTGGCTTTATTTATTTGTAGCGGTGTTAATGGTATACAAAGTTGTAATTACATACTATAATGAATGCATACGGAGTTTAAAATGATACAGTTTTATTTTCTTTCTATTCTGTTTAATCTCTTGACTGGTTTAATTTTAGTATATTGTAAAGATTTAACAGTTGGTGATGATTTAGATGATGCTTCTGAAATTTCAGACAGTACAAAACCTGAGCTTTTGAACGGATTCGACGGTCTTGATAATTCTACATTCAGACTTGTTCTTGGCGGTCTGTGTGTTATTGCAGGCATCATGAAGCTGCTTTCTTCGTATGATGTTGCCGTAGTTGGTGACCTTATTCCTGCTGTAACTTCACTTCTTGGTGGTGCAGCACTTTTAATTGAGTATTATTCAATTTCTTCTGACAGTATTATTCCAGAACATGTTCAGGGACTTTTTGTAGACAATAGAAAGTACATTGGAGTTGCATGCATGATTGCTGCAGTTCTTCATTTTATTTTGCCTAAAGTTTTGTTCCTGTAAAGTGAGTTTTTTATGTCTAAGAGTTCTATAGCCTGCATTGCATTGGACGGCAATAAAGTTCTTGTTGCCCATAGAAATCCTGTCGGACAGATGGGTGGCAGATGGGAATTCCCTGGTGGAAAAGTTGAAAAGGGCGAAAGTGACAATCAGGCTGTAACCCGTGAATTTAATGAAGAATTTGGTGTGGATGTAAAAGTAGGCAATCTTGTTGCATCCTCCGAATTTGAACATAATGGTCAGAAAGTACAGCTTAATGCGTACAGAATATTTGTTCCACATAATGGAATGGAAACAAAATATGTTTTGACTGAACATACAGAATATGATTGGGTAGATGTAATGGACATACCTAATCTTAATTTTGTAGACAGTGATTTAAAAATTTATGAACAGGTAAAAGACTTTGTATTGAAGGAATCCCGATGAAAAAACTTTTTCTTCTGACAATTATTTTTTCTGCACTTATTCTTTCTAGCTGTGGCAAAAAAAAAGAAATAACCTTTTCTTTTCCAGATAATGATCCACTTGCATATCTTCCAGGCAGCAATTGGGCTCTTGTAAAAGACCCTCTTGTAGGGCTTCGGGAATCAGATTCTTATGAAAGCAAGGTTCAAAATCATGTACGCCGTGGTGATATTCTTGAAGTGACAGGAAAAAGAATTTCTACAAGAAAAAATGCCGACGGACAAAAAGTTGTAAGCGTCTGGTATGGTTTTGAAGACGGATGGCTTGAAGCTTCTGCCGTAAAAATCTATGACAATAAAATGCAGGCGGAAAAAGCCGCTGCTAAACTGAATAAATAAAAGACAGCATTGCCTTTACAATAAACAAAAAAGCCTTTCACAAATCTGTGAAAGGCTTTTTTGTTTTATACCTGTAATTATTTATTACCGCTGAGAATCTTCTGTGCGGCTTCTTTTGCCGTAAGACCTGCAAACTGCTCGCGGGTCTGAAGATTTTTCAGAGTCATCTTACCGCTTTCGGCTTCTTCCTTACTGATAAGAATGCCCCAGGGAATGCATTTCTTTTCTGTCAAAGCATACTGCTTTCCCATCTTTACAGCGTCTGGGAATACCTCAACGGCAACTCCTTCTGCTCTAAGCTGACCTGCTGCCTGCTGGTACTGTACCGCCATGTCCGCATCCTGATTATATATTTCTGCATCAAGATAGCTTCCTTTCTGTTCTGTAATGCCAAGCTGTGTAAGCCCCGCAATAAGACGGTCAAGACCAATACTTGCACCTACACCAGGAACCTTGTCCTTCATGTAAAGACCCGCAAGATTGTCATATCTTCCGCCAGAACAAACAGAACCGATTGAAGGCAGCTCGTCAAGGAAAGTCTCGTAAACAACACCAGTGTAATAATCAAGACCGCGTGTAATTGACGGATCAAGAATATATGTTGATTCAATTCCTGTAGCCTTCATCATGCAGTAAATGTCACGCATACGCTTTGTGTCATCAGCATCACCGCCTGCAAGTTCTGAAATGTGTGCAAGAGTTGCCTCAAAAGAATCCAGAGGCTTGATGTAGTCAAGGATTTTTGCGGCGCTGTCTTCGCTGCCTGTTACTTCGGCAAGTTCCTTCTTTACTTCATCCTGTCCAACCTTTGCAAGCTTGTCTACAATACGCAGTACATCATCAGATTTATCAAGACAGTTAATATTTGCAAGGAATCTATTGAAAATGCCACGGTGGTTTACATGAATAGTTACTTTTTCAACACCAATCTCTTTAAGGGCAGCTTTCATAAGTGCAAGAATTTCAAAGTCTGCAGAAGCAGAATCACTGCCTACAGTATCAAAGTCACACTGTACAAATTCCCTGTAGCGTCCTGCCTGTGGTTTTTCTCCACGCCATACTTTTGCAATGTGGTATCTTTTGAAAGGAAAGTAAAGTTCTTCCCTGTGTTCTGCCGTAAAACGAGCAAACGGAACAGTCAAGTCAAAACGCATGGCAACATCTCTGCCACCGTTATCTTCAAAGCGGAACACCTGTTTTTCTGTTTCACCGTTGCTTTTTCTAAGCAGAATTTCTGTATATTCCAAAACAGGAGTATCAATAGGAACAAAACCATAAGCTCGGTATGTTCTGGTCAGTTTTTCTATCAGAGAAGAACGGAGAATTTCGTCCTGAGGAAGAAAATCTCTGAAACCTTTTAATATTTTTGGTTGAATCAAATCACTCATAACGGCTATAATATAACACTTGGTAAACTTTTTCAACAATGCTGGAGGTTTCATGCTTTTTACTGTTGATATTGGCAATACTAATATAGTCGTAAGTATTTTTGATGGTGATGATGTCAAGGCTTATTGGAGGCTTGCTACAGATTCAAACCGTACAAGTGATGAATATGTTTCTCAGTTGCTTGTTCTTTCCAATAAGGAAAAGCTGGATTTGGAGTCATGCAAAAGGGCTATAATAAGTTCCGTTGTACCATCTCTTACAGAGACATTCGTTTTTACCGTTGAAAAACTCTGCGGCGTAAAACCTTATGTAATGACATCGGAAGTTATGAAAAGAGGTCTGCTCCCTATTGGCATGAACAGTGCTTCTGCAGAAGAAATTGGCAGTGACCTCATTTGTGATGCAATGGGTGCATGGAATCTGTACCATTGTGCAAATATCGTAATTGATTTTGGAACGGCGCTTACATTTACCGTAACGGATTCTGCTGGAACAATACAGGGCGTTTCAATTGCGCCAGGTCTTAGCACAGCAATGCGTGCATTGTTCTTAAACACAGCACAGTTGCCACAGGTTCCTTTGGAATGTCCATCTTCCAGCCTTGGAACTAATACGGTAGAATCAATTCAGTCTGGTGTAGTTCTGGGCTATAAGGGTCTTGTAGAATATCTTGTTTCTGAAATGAAAAAAGATTTGTTCCATAGTACTGGAGACAAACCAGAAGAAGTAAAGGTTATTGCAACTGGTGGCTTGAATTCCGTTGTAAGCAAGATTTCAAGCATCTTTGATGATGTTGACAACAACCTTACTCTTAAAGGCCTAAAGGTTATTGCCGACAGAATTATTCCTTAAAATATGTTCCCACTGAACCCCGTCACCAGCTTTTATGTCCTGATTTAAAACAGCTCCAACTACAGTTTCATAGTAGTCTGGAGCAATGCCAGGCGTAAGCACTTTCTCTGTACGTAACACAGCAATATCCTGCTGTGTTATTTTTTGTCCTTTTTTCATGTTCTGCATGAAATGGAGAGAGCGGTTTGTTCTTCCGTAATTTGCAAGTTCGCTTTTAGCAAGACGCTTTACGCCATTACCAAGAGCTGCAATTACTTTTTCTTTTCCATATTCATTGCTCATCTGCCTTATAATTTCGTCAAGGGCAGAATGTTCAGGCCTTCCAGATGCAATGTCGTCTTTTGTGTATCTTCCAATAACCGCCTGAGTCTGATGGACTGCATGAACCATCTGTGCAAACTGGTCAGTTTCCAGTGCAACAGGGTCATCAAGACCGTCTGTCTTGCGGCTGAGCGTGATGTGCTTTTCTATCATTGTGCCACCCATTGCGGTAGAAAGCACAGGAATTAATATTGGATCAAGACTGTGATCGCTTATGCCAGCAGGAATGCCGAATACTCTGTGCAGGGTATCAACACAGCGGACATTGTATTCTGTTTCTGGGGCAGGATAGAAAGTAATGCAGTGCAGTAGGGTAAGAGGTGCGAGTTCTTCATCTCCGTAAACCTTTATTGGAGTGTTTGAAGCCCTGTCTCCTTCAAGAAGGTCTACGGCTTTTTCTATGTCACCAAGTTTTGAAACTCCACTTGAAAGGATAATAGGTATTTTGCCGTAATATTCTGCGGTTTGTTTCAACAGAGGAATATGGTTTACTTCGGGGCTTGCAATTTTTATTGCATCAGGCTTTATTTCTACAAGCTCCCGTAAAGAACGCAATCCAAACGGAGAACATGCAAAAAGCATGTTGTTTTTATGTGTGTATTCAAGACATTTTGCAAAAAAATCCTGCGGCACTTCCAAGGTCTTGAATCTGTCATACAGGCGGATTTTTCCACCAGGAAGCGTTACAAAGCCTGTTTCGGGGTGCAGGATTTCATCTGCATATACCCACTGAAACTTTATCATGTCTGCGCCAGCCTGACAGGCGGCATCTATTAATTCGTAAGCTTTTTCAATAGAACCGGTATGTGCCGTTCCAATTTCTGCAATGATTGTCATGTTTTAGAGTGTAGCACTTCAAGGCAAAAAAAACTACCAAAATTTTCTAAGCTGTGTTAAAATTAGCTGTATGACACGAAATGAATTTTTTCAGGTTTTTCAGAAAATTCCAAAGGCAGAGTTGCACCTGCATCTTGAGGCCGTTATAAGCAGAGATACAATCCGTAAGTTTTACTTGCGTAAAGAGCCATCGCTTACCACTGAACAGGTGGAAAGAAAGGTTGCTGAACTGTTTACCTATTCTGATCTTAACGGATTTATTCAGTCGTATCTTGCAGTTCAGGCATTGTATCAGGCTCCTTCTGATTTTGACAGCGTGTTTGATGACCTTAAAAATTATATGATTAGAAACGGCGTTGTCTATGCCGAAGTTTTTGCAGCTCCTAGTGCTTTCATAAAAAACGGCTGGGACTTTGCAGAGTTGGTTAAAGTTTACCATAAAAATATAGTGCGCATTCAGTCCGAGGCAAACATAAAAGTTCGTCTTTTGGTAGATGTTTCTAGAACTTTTGGCTTTGAGAATGCCGAAAAGAACTTGCAGCTTTTAATTGCAAATAGAATTCCTGAAATAATAGGCATTGGTCTTGGCGGTTCTGAGCAGAAAGGTCCTGCTCGGCTTTTTGGAGAGGTTTTTGAAAAGGCCCGTGCCAATGATCTTTTTACTGTGGCTCATGCTGGGGAAGATGTTGACGCATATTCTGTATGGGATGCCATAGACATTCTTCATTCTGCAAGAATTGGTCACGGTGTTTCTGCCATTCAGGATGAAAAACTCATGAAAGAACTTGCAGACCGCAAGATTCCGCTTGATATGTGTCCTACAAGCAATGTGTTTACTAAAAAATATGTTAAAAAGCTTTCAGAGCATCCTTTCCGTACGTTCTTTGACCGTGGCATTATTGTAACGCTTAGTAGTGATGATCCTCTTTTCTTTGGTGTTGAGCTTTTGGATGAATACTGGAATGCCTATTCAGAAATGCATTTTACGGAAGATGAATTAAAGCAGGTTATAAGGAATTCATTTAAAGCCTCGTTCCTGTCTGAACTTGAAAAATATTTATGCATTGCTGCTGTTGACAGGGCTTGATGATAAACATTTGTGTTGCTTGTTATGAACCTTTGAAAAAATACCTTTAAAATAGAAAAGCCTGTCGAAAGACAGGCTTTTTTTATGGATGATGACGGGATCGAACCGCCGACAACCTGGGTGTAAACCAGGTGCTCTCCCAGCTGAGCTAATCCTCCATAAGTGATTGGTATAATAGCAAAAAAACATTTTTGTGTCTACAGCTTTTGGAAGAAAATTTGAAAAAATGAAAAAAAAGTTCTGTCGTTTTTGTGTAATGTACACTATCGTCTTTGAGTAGTGTACACTATCGCTTTCGAGTAGTGTACTCTGTCGATGTCGGTAAGTGTACACTGTTGCTTTTGTGTAGTGTACACTGTTGAAAATGTGTAGAGTACATTGTTGCTTTGCGAAAGTAAGTTTTTTAGAAAAATATGGGTTTTTGCCTAAAAAAAGTTGACAACATGGGTGTACTGTGTTACAAACAAAATTGGAATATAGTTTTTAGAAAGACAATTTCAATATGGCTATATGAAATCAGTGAAAAAAAAAGATAGCTGTGACGATATTTGGAGGAATGTTTATGGAACTGTTAAAAACTGTTTTAAGAAATGGGGGGTGTAAAACTTTTTTTAAGTTTTCTGTACTCCTTGTAAGCATATTATTTAGCCTTGTAATTGCATCCTGTGCTGGCGGTGCAGGTGGTGGAGGAAGTGGGGCAGAAGAAACTGCTCTTTCTGTAACCTTTCCTCAGACAATGGCTACTTATACAGCAACCGACCTTGCTTCATATAGTGTTACAATAGAATCTTCCAAATATACAGCAACAAAAAGTGGTCCTGCTGGCGGAACAATTACCTTTACAAACATTCCTGTAGGAACCTACAAGGTAACAGCCTATGGTAAAAAAGCTGATGGAAGCATAGCCGCAAAAAACAATCCGAATGAAACCTCCGTTACCATTGAAGAAGGCAAGACAAAAACTACAGTAATAAGACTTCACTTGCTTGAATATTTCACGGTAACGTTCAAAAGCAAATACGACAATTCCGTCATTACAACTAAGCAGGTAAATTCCGGCGAAAAGGCAACAAGACCTGCAAATCCAGCTTCCCCAGAAGCAGGATTGTACTTTGTAAACTGGTACAGCGATGAAGACTGTACTTCAATCTTTAACTTTAACACGGCAATAAGTGCAGACATAGAAGTATATGCAAAGTTTGGCGATGCTTATACAGTTACACTCAACTACAATGGCGGACAGGATGAAAGCGGCAATACATCCAGCTCAGATACTTATTCATATAACGATCCTGTTTCTGAGCCTACTGTAACAAAAACTGGATATACTCATATAGGATGGGCAACATCTGCTGATGCACCTATTGAAGATGTCATTACTTCAATTCCAGATGTTACAGGTGACGCTACATATTATGCAAAATGGCAGGCTACACAATATATAATCCATTATAACTTTACACATGCAGCTCAGACAACACCGGCAGATGTCGTATTCTTTACAATAGAAGACACACCTGTTTCTTCAAGCTTCCCTCCTATAATACTTAATGAAAATTATGAGCTTAAAGGATGGTATGATAATGCATCATTCTCAGGTACGGCATGTCCTGGTGTAAGCATTCCTGCTGGCACTACAGGAGACGTGAATTACTATGCAAAGGTCGTTTTAATAACTGAAGACATTACATTTGACTTTAATGGTGGAAAAAACAGTGCAAACCAGACTTCTACCATAGTGCCGACAGATCGAACCCAGACTCCTACAGCACCATCTGCAACCGACATTACAAGAACCGGCTATACTTTACTGGGATGGGCTACTTCTGCTTCTGCAACGACAGCTTTGACTTCTCTTCCTGCCGTTACTGGACCTGCAACATATTATGCTGTCTGGAGAGCTTCTTATACCATAACCTTTAATTTCAATGGCGGTAAGAATTCCAGTGACGAGACTTCTAAGAGTGTTGTTGTAGACGCTGGAGATACTCCTACTGCACCGGCAGCTTCATCATTGTCAAGAACTGGATATACATGTTCTGGATGGGGAACATCATCAACTGCAACAACAACTACTACAATTTCTGCGGCAACTGCAGACAGAACGTATTATGCTGTATGGACACCAAACACATATACCATTACGTATAATAATGTAGGAACAGGAACAAAGGGAACTCTTCCTTCCAATGCAATAACGTCTTATTCATATAATGCAACTACGTCCGCTTCATTGCCGACTCCAACTCTTATTACGAGTGATTACACTTTTGACGGATGGTATACATCTTCAACATTTGCTTCTGGTACTAAGGTTACTTCAACCGCAGGTAAAACAGAAAATCTTGACCTTTATGCAAGAATTCTGTTTTCTGCAACAAGCTTTACAGGTACTGTTGCCGAATTTGAAGCCATAGGCGAGATAAATCCTTCAATGAATACTCCGACAATACACATTACAGGTAGTGCTTCTGCTGCAGATATTGCAAGTGCAATAAGCACCGTCGGAGCAGATATCAAGCTTGATCTTTCTGGTGTTTCCGGCATGACAAGTATAGATGACTTTAGTGCTGCGGGAACCCACCTTAAGCAGATTACAGGACTTCCATCTGGCTTGCAGAGCATTGGAAAGGAAGCCTTTGATTCCTGTTCTGCTTTGACTGGTACTGTTACGTTACCTGCCAACTGTACAACAGTTTGGAAAAAAGCTTTCCCTTCTGGGGTTACAATAAGTTCTCCAAATACTCTTTGGACAAGATATGCCGCCTATAATGGCTCTATTATTTCAAGTACTAATGATGGTGCTTATGATGGACCTCTTACCATTGATGTTATAAGAGAGGCTATAGATATAAACGGTGTCACCAATAATGATTATTATATGAGGGCTAACTGACAGCTGTAATAAAATCTGACAGAAACTAAGTAATCCTGCAGTAATTTTCCGTTACTGCAGGATGGTTTTACTGCATTCCTTAAGAAATTGCGCCTGCACTTGTTAACAAAAATATTGGTGATGGCTGGATGTTCCCTGAAACTGAATTTTCTAGCAGCAAGTAAAAATAATTCTACAATATTGCTGGCAGTTATGCTTTATGCTATAATTTATGTATAAATGCGAATAAACTTGCTGCTGTACAATCGATGATATCGTTAAAAATGCTGAGACCGTACTTAAGCTATCTTCTTAGGACTTAGGATTCGGGGCGAGCTAATGAAAATCCTGATATAATATAAGTATAGGAGGTACAAATATGCTTACTGTAAACGGATATTATGACGGAAACAACTACATAACTGAAGGTAATATTGCTGTAAAGCCGAATCAAAGGGTTCTTATTACTTTTCTTGATGAAGATTTTGATGAAAAATCCAAAATAACTGAAAAAAAACTGGCTCTTGATGAAATGAAAAAGTTTTTTGGAAGTCTTTCACATGAAGAAGCAGAGAATATTCGAAACAACCGAGTAAATTTTAAGGAACGATTCTAATGCTTTATATGCTTGATACTAACATCATTAGTTACTTTGCTGAAGGTAATTTGAATGTTATTTCTAATCTGGAAAAGTGTATGTTTGCAGGAAATGAAATAGGTATCTCTGTTATTGTGTATTACGAAATTGAGCGTGGATTGAAATATGCAGGTGCTACGAGAAAATTAGAAGATTTTTATGCTTTTGCTTCTCAGTGTAAACTTTTTCCTCTTACACTTGATGAAATGAAATTTGCTTCTCGTATTTATACAGCTTTACGGCAATCGGGGAAAATTATAGAAGATGCTGACATTTTTATCGGAGCTAGTGCATTGGTGAATAATGCTGTACTTGTGACTAATAATGAACATCATTTAGGACGCATTGAAGGCTTACAAATCGAAAACTGGTTGAAATAGATTTCGTTTATGCCAGAACAAAACTAACACATCTAACTGTTTCGCAAATATTATGCACTTGCTACTGAAAAGTCAGACCTGCAAAATTTTACTCTTAAAGGAAGCCATAACGGCGGTAAGGAAAAGACTCTTGAAACCTGGACTTCTTATGCAGAGCTGAAAGCTGCAGTGGTTGAGCTTGAAGTAGGTACATGGACTTTTACACTTGAAGGAGAATATCCTTCTGGCAAGACATATATTTACGGAGGAAGCACGACTGCCAGAATAAAGGCAAATGAGGATACCGTTGTTTCGTTTGTGCTAAAAACAAAGGGCTTTGCAGCCAGCGAGATGGGTGTTAATGACATTCTTCTTTCAAACGGCTATGCCTGTGCTAGTTCGGATTTAAGTCATATAAGTGGAGCTTCTGCTGTCGGAGTTGCGTTTACCACTACTAGTGGCGGCAGACCTCTAGTTGTAAATACTAGCAAGGTAAGAAATGGTGCTGGACTGACGATTACACAGCTCATGGCATGGGGAAATTCTGTGGGAGACGGTTGGAGACTGCCTGACTATGCTGAGGGAATGACTATTTGTACTAAATATACTTTTTCCGGCTCTGCCGGTTTTATTGCTGGAGTTCCTATTGGTATTCCGCCTGAAACCCCTACTAATGATTCGGCTATTATAACGACAACAGTGTATGATATAAATGGGGGTGAGTATTGGGAACCGATACTTACCGGCTCTGCCCTTGGGCAACACTATCAGTATCAATGTAATTCTACTGTTGCTATGAGTGACGATTTTTGGTGCGTTGTCGTCAAGGAGTTTTAGGATACAGTAACTGCTGGAATCTTTGTAAAACAAAAGGGGCTGTCTGAAAAAAACAGGCAGTCCCTTTTTTTGACGGCTTTTATATAAACTTGCACATAAAAAAGGTGCGTGATATAATCTACCTATGTTTAAACCGATAGCAAAATTATTAAAAGCTTTAAGCTCTAACCGCGATCCTGGAGCAATAGCCTGTGCATTTGCATGCGGAATTGTTCTTGGTCTCATGCCGAAAGACAATGCCTTGTGGTACATCCTTTTTATTTTTATATTCTTTATGCGCATTCAAAGAGGAGCGTTTACAATTGCCCTCATTATAGGCTCTTTGATTGCACCATCTCTTGATCCTGTATTCCATCAGGTAGGCTATGCCATCCTTACCAGAAAGGACATGCAGGCAACCTATGCCCGCATTCTGAACATTCCTTTTGTGTCATTTACAAGACTGAACAATACTGTGACAATGGGCAGTTTTGCATGCGGCATTGCAGCTTACATTCCTCTTTACGTGCTGTCACGCATTTTTGTTTTTGTGTGGAGAAGATACATTGGCAATCTTGTGCGCAAAATAAAGTTCTTGCAGATGATAAAGCAGATTCCTCTTGTAGAAAAGATTTCTGCTGCAATACAGGAGGCATAGGCTATGGATGAAATTGAAAACAACGAAAATACCGAAGTTCTGGAAACTCAGGAAAAAACTCCTAAAAAAAGAGTGCCTACAATAAGCGTAAAAAAACTGCCTAAGGTTTTTAAGAAGTCATATTCCGAAAAAGCTTTTAATTCAAAGCTTTTGAAAAAGTTTGTAATCCCTCAGGATAAGGCTCTTGTTGAAAAACTTTTTGTTAAGGGTGGAAACAGCAAAAAGCCAGAATTCTTTGCAATCCCTTCTGACATGCTGTTTACTAAAAAAGAAGTGGCAAAGCTAAAGCTTCTTGCTAAAGAAACTAAGCGTCAGGGCCGCATTATGCTGCTTCCTCTTATTGCCGTAGCCTGTTTTATTTTTGTTGTTGCAACTGTTGTGGGCATTTTTAAGAATGTCATTGTAAAAAAAGCAATTATATATGGTTGTGAGACAGCATTCGGTGCAAAGACAGATGTAGGTTCTGTCGATTTAAGAATTTTTGATGCATCATTGACAGTGCGTGACATTGCTGTTGGCAATAAAGATTCTGTAATGAAGAACCTGTTTGAAGTAAAAGATTTTAACCTTAACTTTAATTTGACACAGGCTTTACGCGGAAAGCTTTATGCTCAAAATCTTGCAGTTACAGGCGTTGCCTTGAACACAGACAGAACCGAAAGCTGTGAACTTCCGGGGCGTGTAATTGATGAAGAGGCTGCTAAGAAAAAGGCTCAGAAGAATGAAGAAATGAAGGCTCTTTTAAAGGAGCGTAGCGAACTGGCACTTACAAATCTTCAAAATCAGGCATTTGACATGCTTGGCGGTTCTGATGTTGAAACTATTGTAAAAAATCTTGAATCGCAGTTGAAGAGTCCGGAACTTGCAAAATCTGCTTTGACACAGACAGAAGGTCTTGTTGACAAGTGGAAGGAAAAGCCTGTTGAGGTAAAGCAGAAGGTCGAGGATTTTTCAAAGAACGTAAAGGATTTGCAGAATCTTGATGTGTCTTCAATAAAAGATGTAAAGACTTTGCAGGAAACCCTTACAAAAATAAATGATGTAATCAATCAGAGCAAGGAGTTAAAGTCTTATGCAGAATCTCTTACAAAGGATGTTAAGGCTGACAGCACAAATGTTCAAAATCTTTCAAAGTCTGTTGCAGATGCTGTTGTTGCAGACAAAAACTTTATGAAAGATAAACTTGAAAGCACTGTAAATGCATTTAAGAACGGTAAGGAACTGCTTAATAATGCTTTGGATACTATTGCATACAGCATGCTTGGGGAATACTATCCTTATGTTACGACTGCTGTAGATTATGCTCAAAAGCTTAAGACTAATTCTCTTGTGCAGGAAGCTTCAAAGATGGCTGCAAGCTCATCATCTTCTGCTGAAAAGAAACCGACACGCGAACGCTTAAAGGGAACAACTTTCTGGTACGGCTCGGAAGCACCTGCAGTTTTGATTGAAAATGCTCTTGTTTCAAGCGATTTCTTTAGTGTAAACATAAAGGAAATTACCAACGATCAGAATGTTCGCGGTAAGCCTATGACTATGAACGGTACATTGACTCTTGCAGGAATTTCAAATGCTGTAGAAGCTGTTCTTGATGCACGTTCTACAAGTACTGAGCCTTTGCTGTCGATGGGCTATAAGGGGTCTGGATTTAAGGCTCTTGTAGACGGTTCTAAGATTGCTTCCATTTGCGGTGTTCCTTCGATAGATGGCCTTGCTTCTATTGCGTTGAAGGCTTCTGCTGATGTAGACATGCTTTCTGCAAGCGGTATGGTCGATTTGAATCCTGTAAAGCTTTCAACGGACGGTTTTGCAAGTGAGATTATTACAAAGTATTACCGACAGGCTCTTGAAGCTGTTGAGGCAATGGATATTGGATATCTTTTGGACTTTTCAAAGCTTAAGGGGCTTGATTTAAGCTTGGACGGAGACTTTGCCGATCAGTTTGCTTCTGCAATAAAGGGCATTGTTGAAAGTCTTGGCAACGAAGCAAAGCAGGAAGCTGTTAAGCGTTTGAATAAGTATATTAATTCTGCTTCTAATGAATATGTTTCAAAGGCAAAGGAATTTCTTGGTCTTGAAGGTGACATTGACGTTCAGAATACCAAGATGAGTGACATTCAGTCGCTTCTAGAAAAAAAGAAGACAGAGCTTGAAGCTGAAATAAAGAAGCGTGCAGACGATAAGGTTCAGTCAAAGGTTGAAGAAGTTACAGGAAGTTCTGATGCGGCAAAAGCTGCTACAGATGCTGCAAACAATCTGTTCAAGAAGTTTGGAATGTAAGAGGAACTTGCAGTTCTTTGTTAGATTTCTTTTTGGAACGTTGACATATAATGTAGTTTTATGATAAACTCATTTTAATAATCTGTTTTAATTTAGAGGAGTTCCCGATGTCAGGACACAGTAAATGGTCAACCATTAAACATGCTAAGGGTATTGCCGATGCAAAACGTGGACAGTTGTTCACAAAATTCATAAAGGAAATTTCTATTGCCGCAAAGATGGGCGGCGGTGATCCAAATTCAAACCCTCGTCTTCGTACAGCTATTGCCAAGGCAAAGGCTGCTTCAATGCCAAAAGATAATATTGAGCGTGCAATCAAGAAGGGAACAGGTGAACTTGGTGCAGCTACTTATGAAGAACTTGTATATGAAGGATATGCAGCTGGTGGTGTAGCAGTTCTTGTTGAAGTTCTTACAGATAACAAGAACCGTGCAGCAGCTAATGTTCGCAACATTTTCAATAAGAACGGTGGCAACCTTGGTACTACAGGTTCTGTAAGCCGCATGTTTGACCGTAAGGGTGTTATTGAATATGATGCAGAAAAGGTTTCAGAAGATGAAGTAATGGAAGTTGCTTTGGAAGCTGGTGCTGAGGATATTGTAAATGAAGACGGTGTAATTACTGTAACTACAGATCCTTCAAACTTTGCAGATGTTCTTGAAGTTCTTCAGGGTAAAGAGTGGGAATCTCTTTCAGCTGGTGTTGACATGGTTCCACAGGCTTACACTTCTGTTGATGCTGATACAGCAAAGAAAGTTGCTAAGCTCCTTAACAAGCTTGAAGAAGATGATGATGTTCAGAACGTATATTCTACAGTAGAATATCCTGATGGTTTTGATCCTGATGCAGAGTAAACTTTTCTAGTTTAATCTAAATATAAAGACAAAAAAAGGCGTTATGTAATATATGCATAACGCCTTTTAAATTATATGTGGAAAACAAAAAGAGTCATTGGCATTGATCCTGGGCTTGCTCATACAGGCTTTGGCATTGTGGATTATTATCAGGGAAAGATATCTCTCGTAAGCTATGGAGTCATAGAAACTCCGTCAGAAGAAGACCACAGCGTTCGCCTTTTGTCAATTTATAACCGTCTGCTTGCCGTTATTGATGAATTTAAGCCAGATGAAGCCGAAATGGAAACTCTTTATTTTTCCCGTAACTCATCAAGTGCACTGGCTGTCGCAGAAGCAAAGGGTGTGATTACTTTATGTCTTGCACAGCAGGCAATTCCTTTGTTTAATTACACTCCTAATCAAATAAAATCCAGCGTTACAGGAACGGCATCTGCCGATAAAAAGACTGTAGAGCATTGTGTAAAGCTTTTGCTCAATCTTCGTGTTGATCCAAAGCCAGATCATGCTGCCGATGCTTTGGCTGGTGCTATTACTCATATCCATTCAAAATACATTTGACTTTATGTAGATGTTGTTCCATAATTAAATATACACTATGGAAGAAAATAATAAGAGTAAGGAATCTATAGCCGAAGACGTTGGTCTGTTTGCAAAATTTTTTAATTTTCTGGTTGGCAAAAATATAAATCCTCAAATGCCAGCGTTAAAAGCTATTCATAAGCAGTTGACAAAGGCTGGCTATAAATACTACAATCTTAAAAAAGAAAAAATCCTGCCTGATTTTGTAAGATTAATATATCGTGTTTATGAATCTGTTGCCCCTTTAAGAGAATTCTTTTTACTGCGTAATGAAGAATCTTTCTATGAAGATGTTGTAATTCATGCATTTATGAGTGAAGAACAGCTCAAAATGGAAGATTATCTTACAGAAACTTCCATTACAGAGGCTTCTAAAAGACTTTCTTTTAATGACTTGCAGCAGAATTGTTCTAAGGCTTTTGCCAATCTTAAAAAAGAATTTTCAACAGAAAGAATTGACAGAATTACTGCAATGAATTCTGCATTGGTTATTTTGCGTCACTTCTGTGTTTTTGACTTTTATGCTTTTCTTAGAAAGTTCTGCTTTGATTTAAGGGAAAATAATTTTACAGACAAGCCAAAGTTTTCTGCTATGTCTAGGGATTATTTTGAAGCTCCTATTTTTGACTTGCTGAACAATATTGAAAATATTATTTCGGTAGATGACTGGTCTGAGCAGATTGAGTTTATTTCTCACATTTCAGGTTATAAAGAATTTGAAACGCAGAAATTCTATGCAACTGTTGATTTTTTGCGGAAATTGCACAGTGCTGAAATTTTTTCAAAGTTTGCGAAATTGTTTTTTCGCGATCCTAAGTATGAGCTGGTTGTTTCTGTTGCTTCTAAAAATATTATAACTCCATATATTGAAAACCAGCAGCAGAAGTTAAAGAGTATTATTTCAGATGTATATGCAATAAAGCGTTCTGAAAGAATTGAATCAATAAAGGAAACTCTGTTTGGAGATATTTCTATTGTTCCTTTGAAAAATTATAATGAGGAATTTTCTGAAAATCTGGAAGTTGCAAAGAGTCCTTCTGTTTATACTCTTTGTACGCATATAATGTATCTGCACAATTATTTTATTTCTGTTTTACAAAAGCAGGTTGCTTCCTTTGTTGATGTATTTGGCATGAGGGCTGTTGCAGACACAAAATATACTTCACAGATGACATCGGAATTTCATGCTTTGCTTGAACTTGATACTGAGATTATCAGGCTGGATAATCAGCTTGGTCCTAGTTTCCCACGCGGCTATAAGATTATTGGTATGCTTGACAATAGGGGAAAGACTGAGATTCTTTCAAAGTTGGAATCTGAGGTGAATACTGTTAATGCGGAATTTAACAATATTCTGTCTAAGGCTTTGGTTTTGTTTAAGCTTTTGGGGGACAAAATTCAAAGCCTGCTTGTTGATGCAAATAATTCTTCGCATGTGCTTTTGAAAAACTGGGATGCTTTGGATCAGTATTTTACAACACCTGTCATTCCAACTCTTACAGAAATTTCCACTGGTATAGAAAATTTTGTAGCCCTTATAGACTGTTATAATTAATTGCTTTTTGATATAATCATGAGCAATGTTTAACAGTATAACTGGTATTATTAGAGAAAAACTTCCTCAAAAATTATATATAGAGACTAACGGTGTAGAATGGGACATTAATGTTCCTGAATCTTCTTTGGCAAAGCTTCCCGAAGCGGGAAATACTGCAAAGGTGTATGTATGGCTTCAGCATACGGATGTTTTGATGACTTTGTATGGTTTTGCTGATGCTGGTGACAGGGCTTTGTTTTTTGAACTTTTAAAAGTTGACGGGGTTGGTCCTAAGGGTGCTTTGAAAATAATGGGAAGCGTTTCTACGGTAGAACTTATTCGCATTCTGGATGAAGGGGATGTTGATTTGCTTCAGAAAGTGCCTGGTGTGGGCAAGAAAACCGCTGCAAAAATGCTTTTACAGTTGAAAGGCAAGCTTACGCTCGATAATAATTCTGCACGGCCTGCACGCAATGCTGACGCTGTTCCTTATTCTGATGTTGTAAACGGACTTTGTGATATGGGCTATGAAAGGCATGCGGCGGAAGATGCTGTAAAAAAAGTGCTTTCTGTGCTTGAAAATGATGAGGCATTCAAAAAGCAGAGTGCTGGCGATAGGGAACAGTCTGTATTCCGTAATGCTCTTATGGAGCTTGCATAATGGCAAAAAGCGTTAATCCTAAAAGCAAATATCCTCGCCCAAAGGCAGACGATACTGTAGACAGCATGAATATTGTTGCTCAGCTTTCGGCACAGGCTGCGGCAAGTTCTTCTGGGCAAACAAAAATTGTACGGGCAGAAGAGGTTGCAGAATCTCATATTGTGCGAGCTGATTATGCTGCCGATGATGATGCTCAGGATAATAATTTAAGACCTCATGCCCTTGATGAATTTCTTGGGCAGTCAGCGATAAAAAAAAATCTTTCAGTGTTTATAAATGCTGCAAGAGAGCGTCAGGAACCTCTTGATCATCTGTTTTTGATTGGGCCTCCTGGCTTGGGAAAAACAACCCTTGCTCAGATTACGGCGAATGAACTTGGTGCTGAGTTTAAGGTAACAAGCGCACCAGCTCTTGATAAGCCAAAGGATTTGGCTGGCATTCTTTCTACGATTGCACCTGGAACTGTTTTCTTTATTGATGAAATTCACCGCTTGAAACCTGCCATTGAGGAAATGCTTTATATTGCAATGGAAGATTATGAGCTTGACTGGGTTATTGGTCAGGGTGCTGCTGCAAGAACTGTGCGAATACCTATTCCGCATTTTACACTTGTAGGTGCAACTACAAAAGCCGGAATGGTAAGTTCTCCTCTTATCAGCCGTTTTGGTATTATCCAGCGTTTTAATTTTTATACAACGGAAGAACTTGCTCAGATTATCAGGCGTTCAGCTTCGATTTTGAATGTAAAGATTGAAAAAAGTGCTTCTATGCTCATGGCGTCTTGTTCTCGCGGAACTCCTCGTGTTGCAAATAGAATTCTTCGCAGAATGAGGGATTTTGCACAGGTTGAGGGAAACGGAGTGATTACTGATTCCATTGTAAAAGAGGGATTGGAGCGGCTTGGCATAGATTCTCTTGGTCTTGAAATGTATGACAGGGAAATTTTGCTGTCTATAATCCGCAATTTTGCAGGAGGTCCTGTTGGTGCTGATACTCTGGCAATATCTATTGGAGAATCAATGGATACGCTTGAAGATTATTATGAGCCATATTTGATTCAGACAGGTCTTATTCAAAGAACGCCTCGCGGCAGAATTGTTACGGAAAAAGCTTATACACATTTGGGAATTACTCCCGGAAAAGGAACTAGTAATGAAAACCAGCGATTTTTATTTTGATTTACCTCAGGAGCTTATTGCTCAGAAACCTTCTGGAAAGCGTGGCGAAGATAAATTAATGCTTCTTGGAAGAAATAGCGGTGATGTTCAGCACAAATTGATGAGCGATTTGCCAGACTTGATTGATGACGGTACTCTTATGGTGTTTAACAACAGCAGGGTGCGTAGAAGCCGCTGTTACGGTATAAAAACAACAAGTGGGCGTGAGCAGGAATTTATGTTCCTTAATCAGATTGGTGTTGAAGGCGATACCTGGAATACAATGGTGAAGGGTGCTAAAAAAGTTAAGGCTGGAAATGTATATAAGTTCCCCGACGGATCTGAAGGTGTCATTGTAGAAAGCCCTGAAAATGAGGGAACTGAATTCCGTTCAATTAAGTTTCCGTTCCGTGTAATGGAAGATTGGTTTGAAAGAAATGGTCACATTCCTTTACCTCCGTATATCCGACGTGAAGATACTGAGGTTGACGGGGAGAGGTATCAGACTGTTTATGCAAAAGAGACGGGGAGTGCTGCATGTCCTACTGCAGGTTTGCACTTTACGGAAGATATGATTTCACGGCTTCAAAAAAAAGGTATTGATCTTGCATGGCTTACTCTTCATGTTGGTTTGGGAACTTTTCTTCCTGTAAGGGCTGAAAATATTGAGCAGCACAAGATGCATGAGGAATTCTATACAGTACCGTATGATGTTGCGGATAAGATTAATGCTGCTAAAAAAGAGGGAAGGCCTATTCTTGCTGTAGGCACAACAAGTGTGCGTACATTGGAAAGTGCAAGCGATGAAAACGGTATTGTACATGGTGGCTCAGGAAGCACACATATATTTATGTATCCTGGATACAAGTTCAAAGTTGTTGATCAGATGTTTACAAATTTCCATACTCCTGAATCAACGCTTTTAATGCTTGTTAGCGCATTTGCCTCTCGTGAACATATATTAAATGCGTATAATATTGCTATCCAAGAAAAATATCGCTTCTTTTCTTATGGGGATGCAATGCTCATAAAGTAAGGCTTTTCGTCAGAAAAGTTTTATGCGAGCTGTTCAAGAGAGTATTTGAGCAGATTTAAAAATTGTGCCTTTAGTATAGGATTTACTAATGGGCTATCAAACCGTGCAGAAAAGATGATGTCCGCTTCGGTAATTAAATCGTCAATGAATTTTTTCTCGAGCGGAACTCTTGCACCGATTATTTTATTTTCAAGTTCAAGAGATTTAAAGACTCCGTTTCCTGCAAACGCAATCTTTATATCGACAATCATGTTTTTCTGTGTGTTGACCAAAAAAACAAATCCTGCACTTTCTGGTGTAATTCTTGAAGAAGGTCCTATTCTTTTGAATATGGCTATTTGCCATTCATCTATAGGAACTCTTATTCTTGTTAAAATAAAATTTTCAGGTACTCCTTCAAACTTTGTAAACGGAATGTATCTTGTGCTGGTCTGGTTTTTTACTTCAAGACGTGCATCAAGTGCCAGTAATGGTGCCCATAATGTCTGCTTTAGTCCTTTTGTACATATATTGCCGCCGAGTGTTGCTATGTTTCGTATCTGATAGCAGCCAATGGATTCCAGTGCTTCGTAAAGGACTGTTGGCATGTTTGACTGTCCTAGGCTGAGCATTTCGGAAAGTGTTACTGCTGGACCAAAATCTATATAGCGTTCATGTTTTTCTGTTACTTTTAATTCTGGAATATAGCGTATTGTTGCGCATTGTTCGCTTATAGGATCGTTACCTGTACAGCCGCCTATTATCTGTAGGTCCTGAACATTTTTTAGGTGATAAAAAATGTCTGACATTGTATTGGCTATTAAAAAGTTGTGATTTTTATTTTCCATTTTCACCACGTTCCATTCTTGCATGATTAAAAGCGGCTGCATATAGTATGCCGTTTGTAAATGTAGTGCGGTCTGTACAGCAGCAGTCCAAGTGTTTTATGGCATTCTGTATGTTTTTTAGTTCTGGATGTGGAAAAGTTTTTATGAGCCAATATGTTGTGAATATTTTTCCTGCTTCACAATAGCCACATAAATTCATTCCCGCTTCTTTAAAGCCCGACTGTATATCTGCATAGTAAGGATTATTTTTTTTGAAAAATTCTAATGTTTCTATATTTTCATTTCTTACAAGGCTTATTGGTATTTTACAGCTTGAGACAGGTTTGTCGTTAAGCAATACAGTACAGTTTCCACAAAAACCTTTATCGCAGCCGCATTTAACTTTAAAATATTTTTCACGTCTTAATACTGTAAGAAGAGAATCATCAGCTTCTGCATCAAGAACAATTTTATCATCATTAAGATTTAATGGAATCTGCATGTTCCTGCTCCTCTGTTTCTGCTTTGTATTCTGTTTTTATGATGTTATACAAGGTGTCTGTCTTTATTGGAATGCGATTGATTACTTTACCTATAGCCTGAGAAATTGCTTCTGTATATGCTGCAGGAATGACTTGATATACTAATTTACCTATTTCTGCAGGTTCTTCATCAGAGGCTACGAAGGATATTTTTATGTTGTCACATTCTATTGAATCATCTTCTACAAGAGAACTTAAGACTTTTTCTATTCCAAGTCTTATACTGTTTTCTGCTGCCTGTGAATTCAATATTTTGCCGCCATTAATAACTATATCTATTTCGCGGATTATTTCCCTAAAAGTACATGGATCAAATTCTACTTCGACAAATGCAACCGCAAATGATGATCTGTGAAATGGTTCTCCTGTATAGTTTTCTGTATTCCAGCTTTTTCTTTCCTGAGAAGAAAGTTTTTTCTTTACTGTATATGGAATTTCAGAGCCTTCTTTTCTGCGCTTTATGGATTCACAGCACTTTTTTAACAGACCTGTCAAAATGCTTATGTTTGCATGGGCACTTTCTGGCAAAAGAGGTTCATTATCTGTTTCAAAGTTTGAGTTTATTTTTACAGATGATGCTGGAAGCCCTAATACGTCTGCTGCAAGATGTGTCCAGATTTCTTGGATGGATTTTGATATTGGTGAGCAGTGGATTGTGAGAGTTCCATTTTCTTCAAGAGTTACATCGAGTGTCTGTTCTGAACCATATAGTTCTGAACCGTAATAAAAAGAACCTTCAAAACCGCATGCAGAACCTATACCTCGTAGTGGGGCAGAATTCGGTGATGCTATGAATTCCTGAGCTCCATTTCTTATTCTTGCAAGACTGTTTAATTTATATGCTGCATATTTTCTATTGAAGCTGCTTGAATTTATTAATGCATCTATTGTTTCCTGTGCTTTTGGTGTAAAAAAGAATGACGGATACAATTGTTGCTGTTCTTCTTTTTTTTCTTCGCTTGCTTCTGTGTTTATTTCTGTCAGATTTATTTTTCTGATTTCAGCTGGAGAAATGCCAATGATTTCGCTCATAATGTTCATCTGATTTTCAGATGCAAAAAAAGATGCGGAATCTAATAGCTGTAAATCTATAGAAAGAGGTGGTTTTCTGGAATGTTTTGCATTAACTGTTATGTTGATATTTTGGGCACTGTAGCAACCGCAGGCTGAAATGACCAGTCTGTCAATTATTTCGTTTGCAAAAAGATTGTTGCTGCCTGTATCAAGGTCAATATCTGCTTTTACTGCAAGTAAATGTCCGTCTTTATCGGCTGCAGATTTATAGTTAAAGTGTACAGGCGTCATGCAGTCAATAAAGGTTTCCTGCTCCTGTCTGGTATACATTAATTTGACGTAGCTTTTTGTATGATATGCAGCAACGGCAACCTGACAAGAAATAATTGTATTATACCAGATGCTGTTTGTTGTGTGATCGTAAGATTTTGTTTTGTTTATTATGATGTTGTCTGTATCAATTGATGTTGTTTTACAAAGAGCATTTCTAAGATTGACTATCCATTGTGTCGGGGTGTATACAGAAAGCTGCTCTCCATCATAATGGGCTACAGCTCCCTGAGGTTCTCGGTAATAAGGAGTGTTTAGATTGTATGTCCATTCATGTTCTGCAACATATTCTGCAGAGGAAAATATATCTTCAATATGTTCTGCGTCTTTTCCTCTGACAAGAGTTCTTTTTGTAGATGATGGAGATGACAACTCTGTTTTTTCATCATTCAACGGTTCTATATAGTCTTCTATGGTATTTGTATCATAGTTTATCTGTAGTGACTGCTGAATCTGCAGTAATGTTCTTTCATCTGGTCCTACAAGAATGCCAATTGGTTCCCCTTTGTACGAAACATTTCCTTCACTGAAAATGGAGATTTTTCCTTGTGGAGTTTCAAGCATATTGCTTCCAGGAACATCACGTGCTGTAAAAAGATAATAGCCGTCTGGAATTGTTTCCTGAAAGATTGATGTAATTATTCCTCTATCAATAGGGCTTCTTATAGTAATTGCATAAAGCATGTTTTTAAATGCAATATCACTGTAAAAATCATTTTTTACTGAGATTCTATTTTTTAGGGAAGAATATTTTTTTGTTACTGGCAGTTTATCTGTCGGCATGATACTTTGTTCCTATTGATTTTATTGTCTCTATAACATAAGAAATCATGTCGTCAGTCATATCTGGCCAAAGAGGAATTGATATGGTTTCATTATATTGTTTTTCTGCATGAGGAAAATGTTCTGCATCAAAATCTTTATAAAGAGCTTTCCAGTAAGAAAAATGGAATACTGGAATAAAATGAACACTTATTCCAACTCCAGAAGCTTGTAATTCCTTTGCAAACTGTTCTCTTGTACAAGTGAGTTTTGACAAGTCTAGGCGCATAAGATAAAGATGCCAAGAGTTTCCTTCGCCTGTTGGAGGAAGTTTTATAAAATCTATATCCTTAAAGGCTGCATTGTATTTTTCTACATGAGCTTTTCTTTTTTTATCGAATAAATCTGCTTTTGCAAGCTGGACTCGTCCCAGTGCTGCAAGAATATCTGGTAGGTTATATTTGTATCCTGGTGCAATAATGTCATATTCCCATGATGCTTTTGGTGATGTATAGCGATCCCATGTAGTTCTGTCCATGCCGTGCATTCGCATTGTTGTCATTCTTTTGGCAAGCGCTTCATCTTTTGTTGTGACCATTCCGCCTTCGCCAGTGGTAATTGTTTTAGTTACATAGAATGAAAATACACCGATGTCTCCAATAGCTCCTGCATAACCAAGTTTTGTAGGACTTGGAAATGAATGTGCACAGTCTTCTATGACTTTTACTCCGTATTGTTTTGCCAGTGACATTATAGCTTCCATGTTACATACATTTCCAGCAATGTGGACTGGAACTATAGCAACGACATTTTTGCCTTTGTCACTTTTTAATATAGCTTCTATCGATTTAGGATCTATGGAATATGAGTTTTCTTCTATGTCTGCAAAATATACATCTGCCCCAAGCAATCTTGCACAGGCTGCTGTTGAAACAAATGTGTATGGAGTTGTAATTACAGCTTTTCCTGGCTTTACTCCGCAGGCTTCCATTGCAAGCACCATGCCACTTGTATTACTGTTTACACCTAAGGCATAAGGTACATTTATTTTTTTTGCGAATTCTTTTTCAAATTCTAGATTTTCTTTACCTGTTGTAAGCCATCCGCTGCGTAAAACTTTTAACACAGCTTCTTCTTCTTCCGTTCCTATAGATGCCTTAAAAAAGGGTACGTTGAGAGTATTATCTGCCATTTTATAAAACCACCTTTACTGATGTTGCCATATCTGTGCGCTTGCCAAATTGTTCTTCTTCTTTATAAAATTCATCGAGAGTTGGAACTGCTTGACGTAATATAGAAACAAGAACCTCTTTGTTTCTATATAAATCAGGTTTTTGAGCATCAAATGTACAGATCGGTAGAATTTGTTCTATGAGTGTGTCTAAATTAAATGTTTTAGACGGAATGTTTGTTAATTTGAGGAGCTTTTTGTAATCTGTAGGTACAGGATTTTCTTCTTTGAGCCATAAAGGTTCTACTAGTCGCTCTCCACGTCTAGCACCAATAAACTTTATGTCTATGTCTTCGTATGGTTCAAAACCACTGAATCTTATAATTTGTTCTGCAAGATCAATAATTTTGACAGGTTCTCCCATGTCCAGAAGATATGAAGCTCCATTTTGACCAACGCCACCTGCCTGTAATACAAGAGAACAAGCTTCTGGAATGGTCATAAAATAGCGTTCCATGTTTTTATCGGTAACGGTGACAGGTCCGCCATTCTGAATTTGCTCCATGAATATTGGTAGAATAGAACCTCTTGAGCCAAGTACGTTACCAAAGCGGACAAACATGAATGACTGCTTTTGAGATGTTTTTGCTGAGTATTCGGTAATAAGTTTTTCACACAACATTTTGCTTACACCGTATACACTTACAGGATCTACAGCTTTATCTGTTGATATGAGAACAAATCGTTCTGTTCCGCTTTCCAATGCTGCATCAAGGAGATTTTTTGTTCCTAAAACATTGTTTTCTATAACTGCGACAGGATTTTCTTCCATCATTGGAACATGCTTATATGCAGCACAATGGAAAATAACATCTGCCCTTGTTTTCTTTATGATATATTTTACATACTCCCTATCTTTCATGTCTCCAATGATAGGTACTACAGAAGCTTTTTCCCCGACACCTTCATTTTGCAGAATATGGAGTTCTCGGTATATTTTTACTATTGAGTTTTCTCCATGTCCGAATAGATACAGTCTTTCGCTTCCACCTGAAAGCAACTGTCTTGCAAGTTCGCTTCCAATAGAACCGCCAGCACCTGTTATGAGAACTCTTTTTCCTTTCAGATAGGCAAGGCTCTCGTGCAGTGGAATTATAATAGGGGTTCTACCCAGTATGTCTAAAGGATTTATATTACGAGTTTGTACAAGGTGAGCTTTTCCATCAATTACTTGACTTATAGACGGCAGAATTTTTATTCTGAAAAAACCATTACTTTTTAAAATATTGTGTATGTTTCTTATCCGTTCACCGCTAGCACTTGGTATTGATATGATTGCCTCATCAATAGCACTTACTCTAAGTAATGCTGCTACTTGGTCTATTGGACCTAAAACAGGTATTCCGTCTATTTTTGTACCGATCAGATCTTTGTTATCATCAAGAAAGGCTGCAACTGTACCAAATATCTTTTTTCTCATTAAATCTTTTGCAATCATTTGACCTGCAAATCCAGCTCCAATGATGTAAAGATGTGTTTCGACTTTATTCATGATTTCCTCTGAAAAGTGTTCCTATTTATACTAACATAGATTTTATATCTAAACAATAGAAAGATTTTGTAAACTGAGACTTAAATTTGCCGATGTACAAAGTAGAGAAGTTTTTTTCTCGAGGGGATAAAAATGGGAAAACTCTGCAGACCAAAATTTTTAGTATCGTTGTTGGTTCTAATGGGGTTTGTAGTGAATGCTGCGACTGCCGCTGCAATTTCGTTTCAGATTATTCAACATGATTCTAGTCAGGAAAAGATTCGTTCTGCTTCTGTTGTGGTTGAGAATACTTTTTTTGACTATTTTTTTGATCAAGGGAATATCGTAACGAATTTTCCAACGGCAGTTTCTTTTAGTGAACAAGAAGATCAGGCTATATATTATAAATCTCTTGATGAATCTCAGGAAGGTTTGTGCCGTTATTTTATTGCTTTAGTAATGGAATATGATGTTTCTTCTTCCTGTAATCCAGAAGCTGTTATCCTTCGTAATATAAAGGAAATCAAATGGGAAGTATTTGATGCAAAATCTGGAGCAAAATTATCTTCTGGGAAGAGAAATGTTGGTAAAGTCAAAGATTCTTCTGATAATAAAAATGGTGTAGCTGTTTTTTCACGTGCAGTTGCAACTGAAATTAATAAATTTTTAATAGAAAGATGAGGTCTTTTGTATATATGAAGAAATTACTGGTTTTATTTTCGATTCTGAATATAGCACTCTGTCTTGCATTTGCTGCAGATTCTAAGACCTATACTTTTGGAAGTGTAAAAATATCTCAGGATAATGAATTGCCTTCCGGTTATTTTTCAAAAGCAAAAAAATATCTTCCTGGCGATAGCATTTCAATTTCTAATCCACAGAATGGGGCAGAGGTTAGCGTTTTAAATCTTGGTACATTGGATGATTCTGAAGATGCTGCCATTTTAATTGCTCCAGAAGTTGCAAGTAAACTTGGAATTGATTTTTCTGTACAACTTAGAATTAAGCTTAGTCCTCGTCCTGATGATTTTGATGAAATTGCAGCAGGTTCGGGAGTTCTTTCTTATGGAGCTTCTGTATATGCTGATGAAGAAACTGTTCCTGAAAACACTTTTGATAATAAGCCTGTTTCAAAAGTAAAAGAAGAACCTGTTGTTTCTTATGTAACAGAAGAGACTTTCGATGAGGTTGAAGATGACGATTTTAGTGAAAATACTGATGTTCCAGAAACTGCTTATGAATCTGATGTCGAAGATGAAGATTATACAGAGCCTTTATATGTATCAGAAACTTCTGTAGATGCAGAAGAGGAACAGGAAGAAGAAAAAAATATAGTTGAAACAAGAATAGAACCTATTGCAGATTTGTCTGCATTGGATGAAAAAGTTGAGGAAGAGGTTGTACCTGAAGAAGAACCTGTTATAGCTACAGAGTCAGAATCTTTTGCAGAAAAAGCAATTGCCTCAGCTCCTGTTGTAGCCGATGTTGCAAAAACAGCTGTTGAAGACTTTGAGGATCCAGAGCCTGTTGTTATTCCAGAAAAGAAAGAAGAAAAACTAGAGCCTATATATGATAGTTTTGAGCCTGTAAAAGAAGAATTTACAGATTATTTTCTTACAGAAACAGAACCTGTTACGCCGAAACAGACTGTTGAAACTCCTGTAGATACAGTTCCTCTTGAAAAGATAACAACAGAGCCGCTTGAAGCTATTGTAGAAACAGGAATTGAAACTCCAGCGGTTCAGGAACAGGAAAAAAAGCCAGAAAAAACAATGCCGACGCAAAGAAGCATGACGGAAAGA
>CAMVEQ010000017.1:0-37393 GCA_947166545.1 uncultured Treponema sp.
TTTCATCCAGAAAGATATAATTCATTTTATCTTCCTGAATACGCTCTTTTAAGACAGAATACAATTTATGATAATCAGTAATATCTTCGTTTTCGAGCATTTCAAAATTGAAAAATGAAATTTGATTTTCTAATGAAGATTTTGAAATCTCTTTACAGACTTCCTTTAAAATAACTGATTTTCCAGAACGTCTTACGCCTGTAATAACCTTAATTACATGCTGATCTCGCCAGGAAAGAAGTTTTTCAACATATTCCTTGCGAAAGTAAGAGTCTTCTTGGTAAAGCGGAGTATCACGAAAGTCTATCATACAGACAGTTTATATCCAAAAATCACAACTGTCAACTTTTTAACATACAAGTTAAAAAGTCTGTAAAAATTAAGTTTTTTTAAGACAAGAATGAATAATTTATGCTATTTGTGAATGTTATTTAGCCTAAATTTCGAGTTTTTAGATTTTGCTACTAGAACGTAAAACCATTTAGTACTAGAACGGAAAAAAGTTGCTACTAGAACGGAAGACCGATGCTACTAGAACTGAACACCGTTACTTACTAGAACGGTACACCGATGCTACTAGAACGGTGCACCGATGCTACCGAAACGGTACACCGTTGCTTACTAGAACTGAACACCGTTACTTACTAGAACTGAACACCGTTGCTACCGCAATAAAAAAAAGTTGTTACTAGAATTAAAAATCTCACACAAATCTAGTAAAAAGTGTTATACTATAAACAGATTAATTATAGGAGGCAAAAATATGGCTGCTATGCCACTCAGACAAAGAGCAATTAATTATATTGATACTCTCGATGATGAACAGACGCTTAGCGTTATTATGTTTATTGAATCTATGTCTGGGAAAAAACAGCCTCTCCAAAATTCAAAAACTCCAGAAGAACGAGAAAAAGCAAAACAAGCATTAGATGATTTCATAGCAATGGCTCGTCCTGCAAAAAAAGAAATCAGCCTTGACGGTCGAAAAGAAGTTGCAACCGTACTTTTAAAAAAATATGAAAGTCTTAATTGATACGAATATACTACTTGATGTTCTTCTACTTCGAAAGCCTCACTTTGAAAATTCAAAGCGTGTTTTACAATGCTGTCAATCCTTAGTAGACGGTTACATTGCAGTTCATACTTTTTCAAACATGTTTTATATACTTCACGAAATTGAAGATTTCTCTATCGAAGAATGTAGAATTGCATTCAATAAACTTCTCTATATCTTTGATGTTGCAGGATTAAACAAACAAGATATGATCGCTGCTGTAAAGAATGAAGCTTTTTTAGACCTAGAAGATTCTATGCAGCATCAGTCTTCTGTTGCTTCCGAACTTGATTACATAGTCACTCGAAATTGCAAAGATTTCGAAAAAGCAACAGTTCCCGCTATTACACCAGAAGATTTTCTGATTTTAGCACATCAGGAATTATAGAATTAAAAAGTGTCAATTGATAAAATCTCTGCATCAGTCGGTACATCCACATAAAGATTAGTGAAAGATAGGGAAATATACTTGAAACGCAGGCAAAATAAAAGCGTATTTAACAATTATATGCAGAATTTGTTAAACACACTTAACAAAATTGCATAAAAAACTGTCTACTGATGCATTTACTCAGCTTTCTCATTCGCACGAAGTTCTGTTTTCTGAACAAAGTGATTTTCTTGTTGATAAAAAATACACCTTTGAAATAGGAGGAAAAACGAAAACAAATAAAAGAAATTCCAGATTCTTACATCATTGCGGATGATATTGAATTTGGAACAGACCGAAGAATTTTCCGTTGGCTCTTAGGCTGCTTGTATTAGGAGTACCTTATATTACTAAAAAATTAAGCCTGCTCAGAAACTTAAGGTTTTCCGAACAGGCTTAATTTTACATTTTTTGCGTTAAATTTTATCTATCAAATTCCTAAGGCTCTCAATCGGAGGCTAAAATAGTTTACGTGTGTTAGAATGTGTCAGAATCTGTGTTAGGATGAATTTGAAACAGATTTTACTTGCACTTAAATGTTTCATAATTCTGTGTAAAAAAATTTAATTTTTAGGCTTCCGCAAAATTGAGATTTGATGGAAGCCCAAAAACTATGATTACGCGTTTGATTTGATTATTCCGTATTCAATAATCGCATAAACTAAAAGAATTATGCCGTTTACGATTATGTATGGAGCAACTTTCATTCCTATGAATCCGAAAACCAAGTTACTTATCAAAAACAACACAAAGAAAATACATGAAACGACTTTGAAATTTACGTTTCCTTTTTTTTCTTTTGGTCTCACTCCCAATGTGCCAATCAAAGTTGCTGCAAAACTCAATCCGCTTCCGAGAGAAAGCAGAAGACAGAAAGCTTCACCTGAGTTTGCAGCATAAAAACCATATCCTGCAAGCGTCGAAATCAAAACAGAAACGATAATCAAAAAAATATTTGGCTTCATAAAAAGTACTCCTTACATTACATAGCCGGTGGTACAGGAGGGACAGAACCTTGTGCGAAAACTGTCACAAGTTCAGGAACTTCACCTGCTGCCTGCCAATTTGTCATTCCGTTTTTCCAGACAAGGCTTGCCTTTGTAAACTGACCGCTTGCAGCCATTTGAGAAAGTACTTGCACCGTATACGGTCCTGTACTCTGACCGTTTACGGCAACATTGTATTGGCTTACTGGAGGAACCGGAGGAACTGCGATGCCTGGCATCTGTGGTGGCAGTTGTTGATTTACTCCGCCCAATGCACCGTTCATCATGCCCGCCATGTTTTGACCGATTGCACTTCCCATTGCCATTCCTGCCATCATACCAGCAGGATTGAAGCCACCGCCGTTTCCGAGATTTACACCAACACCGCCGTTTGCACCCATTTGACCGAGCGCATTTGCTCCTGCAATGCCGACTTCCGCCTGTTTTTCAATCTGGAATGCTGACAAGTTTGCACTTTCAGTTTGGAGTTTCTGCGCCCGTTGCATTTCTTCTCGCTGAATTCTCTGTGTTTCTTCGAGATTTTCCATTTGTACACGCTGCATATCCTGCATCTGCTTGATGTTGACGGCAGCCTGTGCCTGAGTTGTCTGCGTGGTGATGTCTGCGGTGACTGCTTTAAGCTCTCTGTAGCCATCACTGTCTTTATCAAGCTCCACATCCGAAATATCAAGGGCACTGACAGTTACGCCAAAATCATTCTGCAAGCGAGGTTTTATGTACTGTTCGATTGAGTCGTTTATCAAAAGGATTTTTCGTTCAAGCTGAATAACTGGGATTCCGTTGTCCGACGGAATATTTGTAACAACGCTTTTTGTGTATTTGATAACTGCGTCTCGGATTTGTGTCTGGAAAGCGTCCAAATTAAAGTCGATAAGACGGTGCAGCTTTAAGAATTCTTTATAATCTGAAATCTTGAAGCTGATTGTTCCACGAACTGCGACAGGCACGGCATAATCCATGAACCGTGGGTCTGCGACATCAAAAAATGGAACGCCGAATTTTACCTGAATTATTCCTGCAAGGTTGATGAAGTAAATTTCTGCCTGAAAAGGACTTGCTCCACCGAAAGCTACCCCGACAATTGAAGTGAGAACCGGAAAGTTCCCAGTCTTGATTGTCTCGTCATAAGGACCAACGATAAAATCCTGCTGAGTTCCGTCTTTCTGCGGATAAACGAAAACGGCAACTTCACCCTCTTTTACGCGAAGTGAAGAGCCATAGCGGATTGAGTTTTCTTTTTTGGTTGTGTTTGCATCTTCGCCAGCAGGCCGCCACTTCCAGATAAGGTAGCTCGGCTCGTCACAGCGGATAACATCCATCAAACCGCCTTCGTTCGTCTTGTTTTTGTTTCCGAAAAGTCCCATTTGTTTGCATCTCCGTTCTTTTTTGTTTAAGAATATGATTTTCTTATAAATAAACCAATAAAAAATTAAAGTCGTTAAGAGAATTTGCGCTGGCGAGATTGCCAACAGGTTCGACCTTGTGCTTTGCAAGAAGCTTTATTTTGTTTTCATCTACATAAGAGTCCACGCGGACATCCGAATCATTCGCAAAAGCTTCCTTTAGTTTTCTCAACAAATTATCCTTTTGTTCTTGAGGAAACGCGTCATTTTGCAATTCGTTAGGCATAACGCCAATAAGCTCTATTACAATCATTTTTCTTCCACAAATCATCTACCAATGCTTTCTGATTAAAGAAAGATGGTTTTATCATTTAAATTTCTCCAAACTAATTTTCTAAATTTACGACTGGCACTTACTGTGCCAGTCCCTTATTTTATTGTTTATTAGTCCAATTATAATGTTTTTGGTCGTAGCAGCTCTTAATCTCAAAAGAGAATTCTCCGCTTTTATGCAGCTTTATTGCCAAGTTTTCACATTCCTGTTTGCTTCCAGCAATCTGGGTAAGGCGGAAAGTAAGTGTTTTTGTCATATTTTCTTCTTCCCAGTTCATCATGGTCTCAGAAATTTGATGAACATTGTCAAAGCCATGCTGTGTCGCACTTCTAGATTGATAGGAGCAATTGATACTGTTTTCACTAAACTCTCCGAATCCACCTGTTCTCAGCCATACCTCGCCATTAAAATCAGGGGAAGAGTAATATTCCGGATAAAGCTTTTTACGACGTTCTAAAAATGATTCCTTTATATTACTAAGAAATTTAACTTCTACCGTAACTGTCGTGTCCAAGCACCATGGGAAATTTTTGCTAGCTCCCTCGTTATATGTACTAACACCTGTCTCATTTCTTTGAGAAATATTCGTCGTGACAATTTTTGCATCTGAAAGAACTTCTATCTCATTATATTTGTCTGTCATGTTACCAAAGCTTACATTCTCTTTCGGCACAACGCATCCAGCTATCAGCTCCGCACGCTTCTTCTGCTTCCAGCCAATAACGCAAACAAGCGCAAGCACCACTGCTGCAACTGCAGAAATCTTCGCGATTTTTGCAAAACACAGGCGGCCTTTGAGTTTTTTGTTTTCGCTGCTTGATTTTTCAACCTCTGCCTTGTATGTCCTGATGTACTGCATGAATTCTGCATCCGAGCCGAAAATATCGACAACTTGATTTACAATAAGGCGGCACTTGTTGTTCCATGCGTCTACCCAGAACGCTTTGTTGGCAGGAGTCGGGTAGTCCTTGTCACGCTGGTTCGCCGCATAGTTCAAGAATCCGCGCAAATCTTCCTTGTTGTTCGGAATCGGATAAGATTCTACAAATTCTCGCTTTTCAGCATCACTCTGGAGCGCAACGAACTTCTTTGCAAATTCGTCCATTGCAGACGATATTTTTTCTTTTTCAATCACAAATCCGCACGACGGACACTTTGCGGTGTCAGTAGCAATCTGTGCGCCACAGCTCGGACATTTGCGTATATTGCCTACAAATACCTGCCTGCGTTCTGTTGATTCGTTTTCTGTCATGATAATAACATTCCCCCATGGTAAAATATATATATTTTCTTAACTAAAACAATATTTTATATTGGTACATTTGTCAATAATTCCATAATTTTATATTATGAAATAAAGATGTAATTTCCAGCATTATATATGTATATGGAAAAGCCATTGGAAACTGTCTTTCGTGAAAATCTCAGGTTTTATCGTCAAAGGGCAAAACTCTCTCAAGAAAAACTTTCAGCCCTTTTAGATAAAAACATCAACTACATAAACATGATAGAAAGCGGTAAAAGCCTGCCACCAATTACTATGATTGAGGAAATCGCAAAAATCTTGAATGTTGAGCCAAAGTGCTTTTTGGAATCTTTAGGAAATAAGGAGCAAAACTATTTTGACAAAGAGTTGTTTATAAAAAATGCCGGAATTAAAATTGAAAAATCTGCGGAAGAAATATTACGTAACTTGATGAGATAAAAATGTGAATGAGGAATGTGAGTACGAAAGTTTGAAGCAGACTTGATTTCTCATAAAAAAACTGCTGAAAATCAACAGTGTGCTTATTTACAAAAAATCATCTAACAAATTTGCAAATGAATAAAATGGGGACAGACTGGTACAAAGCGGTTCAGACCTTGCAAAGTTTGCAAAAGGCTGTGACTTCAAAGGAGGAAAAGATTTTACACGAGGTAAAGCAAGCGATATAAAAAAATATATTGAAGGACTTTTGAAGTAGTGAACACAAATAAAATAAGAATGCCAATTGACATTGCAATGACAATTATCTCAATTATCCTCATGGGCGGAGCATATCTATTTCCTGCTGACATTGTACATGAGATTCTGGGAGTAACTTTGTTTATTCTGTGGGCTGTGCATATTACTCTTAATCATCGTTGGTACGGTGCACTTTTTCGCGGAAAGTACAACGCACGCCATATTCTACAAACTATCATAAACTGCGGCATTCTTATTTGTGTCATTTTTTTTGATAATAAGCGGAATCATTCTTTCAAATCATATTTTCACATTTTTGGGAATTGAAAGCGGGTTAGGATTTGCACGAATTGCACATCTTCTTGCAAGTCACTGGTATTTTCTTTTTATGTCACTGCACATCGGACTGCATGTTGAAATGATTGCCAGTAAAATGAAAGTCACGAACGAAAGACTTTCTTCTATTATAATCAAAGTAGTTTTTATCATGCTTTCCCTCTACGGCATCTACGCTTTCATCATCCGAGGAATCTGGCGATATCTTATTTTGCAGCAGCAGTTCTTCTTTCTAGATTTAGAGCGTGGGTATATTCTGTTTGCTTTGGACTATATTTCTATTATAATATTATTTGCGACAAGCATTCATTATTTAAAAAGGAGACTTTAATATATGAACGAGCGAATCAGAAAAAATACAGTATTATCTTGCTGGATCATATTTGCAATCCTAATAGTTGTGCATGGATTTGAAGCCATCGTGCTCAGAATGGATGAAACATTTTTTGGAGAGAACTTCATCAATAAGTTGTTTGGGCTTCTTGTCGTTTTTCAGGTATTACGAAGCCTTAATTGGAAATGGTCTGATATAGGATTTACTAAAACTGGATTTGTAAAAAACACTGGCATAGGATTATTGATTGCAATATGCTCGTTCATTATTTCATATAGCACAGAAATCATTATCCTTAAAAGCCTGGGACATGATATTGGATTTGGAATATTTACAACTGGCTTTTCACTGACAGGGGAAGCAGCTATACATACTGGTATTGGTTTTATACTGATGTGTGTTTTCTTTAACCTCATAAATGTAATCATGGAGGAAGGCACATTTCGTGGGCTTTTCTATCATATTGTAGATATTGATCATTCACCGAAGTTCGCTTTGTTATTTCAGGCATTATTATTTGGAGTATGGCATATTGTGACTCCAGTCCATAATCTGATTGATGGGGATATTAGCATAGGAGCATTTATTGCTCTTGGCACAGGATACATAATTCTTGCGGGGATGATGGGTATCAAGTGTGAACTACTCTATCGGATGACAGGAAGTCTTTACGCAGGAATGGCTGATCATTTTTTCAATAACTGCATTGCTACAAATCTGCTTCATGTAACTACAGAAAGCGGAGTTGATGAGATGATGATTATCCGCGTGGCAATAGCACAACTTCTTTCATTTTCAGTTGTTTTACTGGTGAGTAAGAAAAAACTACTGTGACGAAAACTACAGGTTCTCCCAGTCTATTTTTTCATCTTTATAGAAAAACTCCCTGTCATGTTCGCCAACCTCTCGTAATATATGACAAGGGTTTCCGACAGCTATTACATTATCAGGAATATCTTTTGTAACAATAGAACCAGCTCCAATAACGACATTCTTTCCGATTTTAACACCCGGCAGAATGACAGCGTTCGCTCCAATCCATGCATTTTCTCCGATATGTACGTCCTTGTTATACTGTAAGCCCCTAGCCCTTAACTCAGGCTCAATCGGATGACCTGCAGTTGCAATCGTTACATTCGGACCAATCATAACCTTGTCGCCAATGTATATATGACCGTCATCAACACATGTAAAGTTGGAGTTGGCATATATGTTAGAGCCGAAATGCACATGATGTCCGCCCCAGTTTGCGCGGAATGGCAGTTCAATGTAACAGTTCTCACCGCACTCGGCAAAAACTTCCTTCATGTAGGCAGTTTTCTTTTCAAAATCTGAGGGCTTAAGCTGGTTGAAGTTCCACAACTTGTCCAAAAAAGGAAACTGCTCATTAAGAATTTCCTCGTCACCTGGGTTGTACAGCAACCCCTTTACCATTCTTTCGTATTCTGTCATAAGTTCATTTTATGATACGTGGCATTTGATTGCAAGAGTTGATTGTAATACAACAAATTAATTCCATCTTTGAAAAAAGATATGAAAGCTGATACAATAGAGCTGTTCAGAAACTGAACTTTTCGAGCAGCTCTAATATTTTAAAAGACTATCTTGCCTAGTCCTCGAAAAAAACTATAATTATAGTATGGAAAAAAATCTTATCTTTTCGCAGGAACGAAACATTTCTTCGGCTTTTATTGATAGTTCGCTTAAAATGGGAATCGCTCAGACTGTTCTTATGATTCAGGACAATCTTACTGAGTGTTTTAATAAACTTGATTGTGACGGCGTAATATATCGCGAAAGATATAACGCTTTCTGGGTTTTCACTAAATCAAAAATCCATTTTGGAAAACGCCCGACATGGCGACAAAAGATTGATGCGTCAACTTTCCCGATTGACAATGCAGGATTTAAAACTCACGTAAATACAGTTTTACGCGATAAAGAAGGATCTGTTTTGATAACAGCGAATCAGGAAGCCTGTGTACTTGATCTTGAAAAACATCGCCCGCTGAAAATCACAAACCTCAATTATCCAAAAGAAGACTTTCCAGAAGCAGCTTACAACGAATCTTTCGAAAGATTTGATTCAGATTTTACAGAAGAAGATTTTAAGTACGAGCAAGTAATCCGAAGTCAGCATATCGATATGTCTCATCACATGAACAATATCGAGTACATAAAGCTTGCTCTCAATGTCTTTACAGACGATTTCCTTCTTGCTCATGAACCGGACTCTCTCGAAGTTCATTACACAGGCGAAAGCAAGGAAGGTCAGACTCTGCGCGTCTATTCCAGAACAAAAGATTCTTCAACTCAAATCATAATCAAAGAAAGCGACAGAAGCGTCTTTGAGATGAAGATTACATTCCGATAAGACAGGTGGTTTCGATAGCCTCAATCGCCGATGGTACACAAAACGAGCTAAAACAGATTCTTGGTAAAGGAAATGTTACGGCTGAGTTTTCGGCAATAGAATAAAACTAAAAAAAAATTGCCGATTTAAGGCTTCCTGCACGAGCGGATTTTTCTTTGAATCGTTACCACTTCCAAAACAATCCCTTGACAACACGGATATTACAGTATAATTTTGTCATAGAAAAGTAAAAAATGGAAAAATTAATATGAAAAAAAGAATCATAATAATCTTGTCGGCAGTCATCCTTGTCGTAACAATTGCCGCAATTATTGGTACAAACGCACGCAAAGATTATAATGGGAAACAAGTTTTTCTCCGTAACGAGCAGGCAGAAAATTCAATAAATTCATTCGATTCTAAATTTTTTACAACACTCTGTAATAAGACGGAAAACGTAAACTACTCTGCTTTTTCCATTTACAGCCTGCTGTATTCGCTTTCAAAAGGCTCAGACAACAACACACAAAAAGAAATCAATTCGGTGCTGGAATATACACCATCTCAGGAAGTTGATGAATGCATAAAGAATAAAATATTAACAACTGAACACAAATCTAATTCGATTTGGTATAATCAAGACCTTAATCTACAGCCTGCTTATAAAGATTTTCTCGCTGATCTTAATTTCAGACAAAACAAAGTTGATTTTTCCGAACCCAAACAAGTACAGTATCAGATAAATTCCTTTATTTCAAAAAAAACAGACGGGCTAATAAAAAAAATTCTTTCTACCCCTCTTCCATCAGATACAAAACTTGTCCTTTTGAACACACTCTTTTTTGAGCAAAAGTGGTTGGAAAAATTCGATAAGGCTAAAACGTCAACACAGGATTTTTATGTCCAAAGAAATGAAACAATTTACGTAAGAATGATGCAAGATTTACGATACGCTGAATATTATGAGGATGAAGTTTTACAGGCAGCTGCACTTCCGTACAAAGATACCAGATATTCAATGATTGTTTTTCTTCCAAAAGACAAGGATTTCGATTTTTCAAAACTGAACCTCAAAGAATGTGTTGACTTATTCAATACAGAAAATGAAGAGCAATACTTGCAGATATTTCTTCCAAAATTTGAAGCACATTCGTGCTATGATTTAATTCCGGTACTTCAATCGATGGGGATAAATGATGTATTTCAGGCAGGAGCATCAGATCTTTCAAAAATCTTTACAACTTCAGAAAAACTGTTTTTGAACGAAGCACTGCATGAAATCGTGGTAAAGGTTGACGAAGAAAAAACAAAGGCTGCAGCGGTAACAATGTTTGGCGCAAAATCCGCAGGAATAGAAGATTATATAACTTTTAGAGCCGGCCATCCTTTCTGCTATGTAATTTACGATGAACAGAACAACATAAACCTCTTTACCGGAATCATAAGAAGGCCAATGTAATTTGTCATATTACATGTTGAAATAATAGGCACCTGACATTTCATATTTGACCTTACCCACTGTGTTTTATTATCTTTACTATATGAATCAGACAGCAATAAAAAGATTTAAGGTTCTGAGGTAAGATAAATGACAATTAATGGCCCTGTTGCTCTAATAATCTGTGCAGTACTATGGAGCACTGGCGGTATCTTCATAAAAAATATCGAATGGAATGCTATCGCAATCGCTGGAATCCGGAGTCTTATTTCTGGAAGTTTTATGCTTTTGGTAACAAGACAAGGAATTCATTTTTCTGTACGTGATGATAAAGGTCGGCTTGATAAACTGAGCACAATCTTATATTGGATTGCCGCAGTTTCATACGCCCTCACAATGATTTTATTCGTGACAGCAAATAAATTGACAACTTCTGCGAACGCAATTCTTTTACAGTACACCTGCCCTGTTTACATCATTCTGCTTGCACCTTTCCTGACCGGCGAAAAGAACCGTCCGTCTGATTACATCACTATTGTTGGAGTAATGTTCGGCATCATACTCTTTTTTGCAGACGGGCTCGAAAGTGGAAATCAGCTTGGAAACATTCTTGCAGCCTTATCAGGACTCAGTTATGGACTTGCAACAATTTTTATGCGCCGCTGCAGAGGTTATTCTGGTGGAGCTATGGCTCTTTCCCATCTGATAACGGCAGTAGTTTGTCTGCCATTCGTAATTCTAAGTGGAATGCCAAGTCTAAAATCTTCAATATTTCTGCTTCTTGTAGGCATTGTTTCAATCGGCATTCCATCAATCCTTTACACGATTGGAATTAAATATGTACGTGCACTTACAGCGTCTTTCATCACAATGCTCGAACCTCTTTTGAATCCAGTGTGGGTTATCATTTTTGCAGGCGAAGTTCCATCAATAAAAACAATTCTCGGCGGCGTTTTGATTCTAGGATTTATAATGATCCGTTCCGTTGTTCAGAACAGGAAGAAGGTGTAATCTCAAAAAACGCAGCTAACCTACATAATCCAGAAATCCAGATGACCGAAAATTATCGATTGATAAAATAAAGCCCGACAAGACAGATTACAATTCCTGCAATTTTCGAAACGCTTAACTGTTCTTTGTACAAAAAGAATCCAACGAAAATCAGGACGGCCGCAAGCAATGTACTTGATACAAGTGCCAGCGTATTTACTTTCCATCCTGCTTTGTAGGCGCAGATGAATCCAACTTCAAGCCCTGTAATTACAATCCCCAGAATTATTGTTGCCCAGTTCGTCAGTGTGAAATCCTTAAAGCCTGGATGTCCTTTTGATGTGACGAGGAACATAACGAAAGAAAAAACTGATGCTACGGCATAAGTAACAGTCATCGAGGCGTAAGTGTTCATTGCTTGAGGAATGCCTTTTGCGCAGATTTGATAAAGTGTATTTGCTGTAACGATTAATAAGATTGGCCAGATGTATGAAAACATGATGAACAGAATATCAGAATTTGCCTGAATCATCAATGAGAGGACTGTGGTATCTTTTATCAGAATACTTTTCATTGACTATATTTCCTCTTATTTGTATTATATTCCTATCTTTATAACAGGTAAATAGTATGAAATCAGAAACTGCTTTTGAATTACTGGGAAAATATGTTCATGGGGAGACTCTTCTCCGTCACTGTAAAACTGTCGGCATTGCAATGCGGTATTTTGCAGAAAAATATGGAGAGGATGCTGACTACTGGGAAAGTGTCGGAATCCTTCATGATATTGATTTTGAAGTTGCACCAGATGCACACTGTACAAAGTGTGTAGAAATCTTCAATTCAGAAAAATCGAACTATCCCGAAATTGATGACAGAATAGTTCATGCCGTTCAAAGTCATGGATGGAATATCACTGTTGATGTAAAGCCTGAACACATTATGGAAAAAGTTCTCTACACTGTTGATGAACTTACAGGTTTGATTTTTGCCTGTGCAATGGCACGGCCGAGCAAATCTGTAACTGATATGGAAGTAAAATCCGTTACAAAAAAATTCAAAGCACTTAATTTTGCAGCAGGCTGTAACCGCGAAGTTATCAAGGCTGGAGCTGAACTTATGGGGGTTGAACTCAACGACGTAATTCAGGACTGCATTCTTGCAATGCGCACAAAACACGAAGAAATCGGATGTTAAAAACGACCGCCTGAGGCTGACTGTTCGGAATTAAAATCTACAAATTCCTGAGCAGGCTCTCAATGAATATGATATTGCGTCTGAAGGCAAAATTTATATTATAGGTATTAGAAATGAAAATTGGTGTAATTCAGGCAAGCTCTCAAGTCTCTAAAAACAACCTTTTATTCAATGCTGTAAAAAAATATGTAGCAGATTCTGAAGTTATAAACTTTGGATGTGCTGCAAACGAAGAAGAATCTTTTAGTTACATAGAGATTTCTCTTATAGCTGGACTTTTACTTGTAAGTGGTTCTGTAGATTTTATTGTTACGGGATGTTCATCGGGTCAGGGAATGATGCTTGCAATGAATAATATTCCAGGGGTGCTTTGTGGCTATGCTCCGACTCCAAAAGATGCTTATTTATTTGCACAGATAAATAATGGAAATGCTATTTCTCTACCGCTTGGAGAAAACTATACTTATTCAGGTGAAAAAAATCTTGAAGATACAATTAAACTGCTTTTTTCTGAACCATTTGGTCAAGGCTGGCCTAAAGCAGATGCCAGCAGGAAGTTGAAAGACAGTGAATTACTAAAATCTATTAGATACAAATCTCAGGTTGATATAATTGACTTTTTAAACGTGATGGATAAAGATTTAGTAGCTAAGATTGGTAAAAAGCAAAATGTCATTGATTATATTATAAAAAATGGAAAGGAGGAAAAGGTTTTAAGAAAACTTGAAACCTGGTATTAGTGGCTTTTCTTGATGAAAATAGACTTCCTGAAGCTGACAAGGAATTTATAAAGAAGTAAAAATTGGAGTTTCTATGAAGATTGAACACATTGCTTTATATGTTAATGATTTAGAAAAGGCTAAAGATTTCTTTGTAAAGTATTTCAATGGGAAATCAAACGATGGCTACCATAATAAAACTACAGATTTTCGTTCCTACTTTATTTCCTTTGATGATGGCAGTCGCCTTGAAATCATGACTAAACCGAATCTGGCTGATGACAAAAAAGAATTGAATCGTACAGGATTTATTCATCTTGCATTCAGTGTTGGAAGTAAAGAAAAAGTTGATGAGCTTACCTTGCTACTAAAAAACGATGGCTATGAAGTTCTAAGCGGTCCCAGAACGACTGGTGACGGCTATTACGAAAGCTGCATACTTGGAATAGAAAATAATCAGATTGAAATTACACTCTGACGAACTATTTTGTACCCAGCATAAAAAAAATGGCTTCGGCTGCAGGATATGCATACAATATGCAATACCTACAGTTGAAGCCTTTTTTATTGATATTTAACTTTTTTACAAAAAAATTGCAATTTTTTTCAAAAATTCATTACAAAAACAACACTTCTTTGCAAATACATCTATGAGGTCTTTTATGAAAAAATATTTTACAATTTTTTTGTTGGTAATTTTTGGGTTCACAGTCTTCAATCCATCACAGATGTTTGCAGACACTTGTGAAATTGATTTTTATTCCTCAGTGTCAGAAAAAAAGGCTGACTCAGGAGTAGGATTTCGGCTCAAAAACAAAATGGACATTTCTGCAATCTTTTCGCAGGAATTCAAAAACTTTGAATACACACCGTACAGTACACAAAGATATGGTGCTTTATTGCGGGTAACAAAAGAGCATTTTTTCTGTGACATGACATTTTATGCAGGAACATTACGCTACAGTGGAAGCTATGCCCGTCTGAAAAATCCATGCCTGCCGACAGTTTCGCCATTAGCTACTATCACTTTTTTACAAGCAGGAATAAAACCAGCCTTGCCTACATTTACATCGACAAGGCAAAAAGAATCTGTGGCAATAAAAACACCAGTTTTTAGCGGTGCATATTTTGAAAACGGAACCTGCACCTGGAGCATCCATAAAACACTACCGCACTTTTCTGCCGCAATTTCAGGAGCACAGCATATATATGGAAGAAAAAAATCAAAATCATGGTTTACAAAAGACCGTTACTTTGCCCAAAGAAAATATTCAAGTTACGATGCCGAAATCTGTTTTTCCGCAGGTTCCATACTTACAAGCTGTAATGCAGTCGGCATAATTGAAAATCCGTTTGGAGGTCTGGAAAAATCATATTTATGGCTTCGTTCTCAAAATTCACTAAGATTGAACCATCTTTTTATACAGACGGCATACTTTAAAGCCTGGACTCCGCTTATGATTCTTCCGACGGGCAGCAAAGCTGGAACGCAGCGGCAGTTTATTTTAAATCCCAAACTCATACTCTACACCTTTGACGGTACGTTAAAAGCTGGCTTTGCCATACAGAAAAATGAAAAACAAGCGACATCTTTTCCATATAAATATTATGAAGACTATATAATGAAAAGTGAAATTGCATATTCATACAATAGAACAAAGTTTGATTTTAACTATTCAGTGTCGTACTCTGGAAAAAGCGAGAAAACCTCTTACAAAGCAAAGGCTTATCTATCGCACAAATTTGACAAAGCTTCATTAAGTACTTATGCAATAGCCAATTTTTCTACTAATAAAACAACACTCACACTTTCACAAGGTTTAGCAACAACTGGCAATCCTTCGGTATCTTTAAAAATGAATGATTACATTACATACAAAGACGGATTATATGACAGTTCAAAATTAACGTGTACCGCAGGCATTACTTTTAAGACGGATTATACAAAATGGAAGGGAAAATTGGTTTTGTCAACAAGTTTTTAAATCAAATTTGTCTGAATATCATGTAAGACTATTGAAATTGCTGAACTTTTCCAGTATAGTATTCAAAATATTGCATTATGCGGAATTGTTTTTTATCCGCTGAATCAATTTTTATTACATCTTTTAGCAAATTTTTTTAGAGAGGTATACAATATGGCTTTTGATATTACCAAAGTTCGTAATATCGGAATCAGCGCCCACATTGACTCTGGTAAGACAACAACTTCAGAACGTATTTTGTTCTACTGTAACAAGATTCATCAGATTCACGAAGTTCGTGGTAAGGACGGTGTTGGTGCTGTAATGGATAACATGGAACTGGAACGTGAACGTGGTATCACAATCCAGTCAGCAGCTACACAGGTTCAGTGGAAAGACATCACAATTAACCTTATCGACACTCCGGGTCACGTAGACTTTACAGTTGAAGTAGAACGCTCACTCCGCGTTCTTGATGGTGCTATCATGATTCTTTGTGCTGTTGCAGGTGTTCAGTCACAGTCAATTACTGTAGACCGCCAGCTCAAGCGCTACCATGTACCTCGCATTGCATTTGTAAACAAATGTGACCGTCAGGGTGCAAACCCAATCCGTGTTTGTGGACAGCTCCGTGAAAAGCTTGGTCTTAACGCACACATGATGGAATTGCCAATCGGTCTTGAAGACAAACTCGAAGGTGTTGTAGATCTCGTATCTATGAAGGCAATTTACTTCGACGGTAATGCTGGTGAAATCATCCGCTATGCAGAAATTCCAGCACATCTCGTAGAAGATGCAAACAGATACCGCACAGAACTTCTTGATGCAGTTTCTAACTTTGATGATGATCTCATGGAAGAAATCCTTGAGAACGGATACGATAACATTGCTGAAGACAAGATTATCGCAGCTGTTCGTAAGGGAACACTTGCAGAACAGTTTGTCGGCGTATTCCTTGGTTCTGCACATGCTAACAAGGGTATTCAGCCAGTTCTTGACGCTGTTGAACGCTATCTTCCAAACCCAACAGAAGTACACAACTACGGTCTTGACCGCGATAACAACGAAGCACAGGTTGAGCTTTTCAACGTACCTGACAAGCCATGTGTTGCACTGGCATTCAAGCTTGATGACGGTCAGTTCGGTCAGCTTACTTATGTACGTATCTATCAGGGTAAGATTGTTAAGGGTGATGAACTCTATAACGTTCGTGCTCAGAAGAAGTTCAAAGTTGGACGTATCGTTCGTATGAACTCAGCTACAATGGAAGATATCAACGAAGGTCAGCCAGGAGACATCATTGCATTGTTCGGTGTTGACTGTGCATCTGGTGATACATTCTGTGGTGGCGGACTTAACATTGCTATGACATCTATGTATGTTCCAAACCCTGTTATTTCTCAGGCTATTACACCTAAGAACAAGCAGGATGCTGCAAACATGGCAAAGGCTCTCAACCGCTTTACAAAGGAAGACCCAACATTCCAAACTTATGTTGATCCTGAATCTAACCAGACAATCATTAAGGGTATGGGTGAGCTTCACCTTGAAGTATACGTTGAACGTATGAAGCGTGAATACAAGTGCGAAGTTGAAGTTTCACAGCCAGAAGTAGCATACCGCGAATCAATCACTGCTCGTGCAGACTTTAACTACACACACAAGAAGCAGACTGGTGGTTCTGGTCAGTACGGTCGTGTTGCTGGTTTCATGGAACCAATCTCAGACAAAGATTACGAATTTGTTGACTCTATTAAGGGTGGCGCAATTCCTAACGAATATATCCCATCTTGCGATAAGGGATTCAAGAAAGCTATGGAAAAGGGTTCTTTGATTGGAGCTCCTGTAGTTGGTGTTCGCTGTACTGTAAACGATGGTCAGTATCATCCAGTTGACTCTTCTGATATCGCATTCCAGACTGCTGCTATTGGTGCATTCCGTGAAGGTTATGCAAAGGCAAAGCCTGTTATCCTTGAACCAATCATGAAGGTTCAGATTGCTGGTCCTACAGAATTCCAGGGTAACATGTTCGGTCTTATCAACCAGCGTCGTGGTGTTATTGTTGATTCTTCTGATGAAAACAACACATCTACAGTTAACGCAGAAGTACCTCTTTCAGAAATGTTCGGATTCTCTACAATCCTTCGTTCTTCTACACAGGGTAAAGCTGAGTTCACAATGGAATTTGAAAAGTATGGAAAAGTTCCAAACAATGTTGCTGATGAACTCATGAAGAAATATGCAGAATCACGCAAGGCTAAATAAGGAGGCATTCCATGGCAAAGCAGGATCTTTTTGAAAGCAGCCCAATCCGTGCATTTGACGGAGTAACAAACGGCGGTCTTAAAGCAGGCGAACTTGGTTTGGTAACTGCAAAGAAAGGACTCGGAAAAACTTCTGTATTGGTACAGTTTGGTATGGATACACTCTTGAACGGCAAGCAGCTTGTTCATGTTTCTTTTGACCAGCACAGTTCTAACGTTATCTCTTGGTACGATGGAATTTATACAGAAATTTCTAAGAAGAAGTCTATTCCTAACGAAGCTGATGTTAAAGAGCAGATTGTACGCAACCGCACAATCCTTAACTTTAACCAGGACAACTTCAATCTTGAAAAAGTTGTAAACACACTCAATGCCCTCAAGGCTGGTGGAATTGAAGTTGCAACTGTAGTTATTGACGGTGTAGACTTTGCAAAAGCACAGGAAGCAGACATTCAGTGTGTTGCTAACTATGCAAAAGCAACAAAAACAAAGATTTGGATTGCTGCAACAGCAGAAGGCGACGAGTTGAAAGACGCTGCTCCAAAGGATATTCTTCCTTACTTCACAGCAGTTGTTCACCTTGTTTCTAAGAATGCTGTTACACAGCTTGACATTCAGAAGTTTGGTGATGCAAAGAATGTAGAATCAACACTCAAACTTGATTCAAAGACTTTGCTCATCAGCGCAAAATAATTAAATAGGATAAAATCCTATAGAAGACCAGTTCAATGCGAACTGGTCTTTTTTTATCTTTAAAGTACTATCGTATATGTATTTTCAAATAATAAAAAAAACATTATACTTGTACTGAAAAATTTTAGAACAGGAGTAATTTACATGGCAGATACAATGCATGCATTGAAAAAAAATCCTAAATGGCAGGGACGCAGAGGTCCTGTAGTTCTGGTTATTATGGATGGAGTTGGATACGGAAAGTATGAAGAAGGAGATGCAGTAAAGGCTTCTAAAATGAAGTACTTGGACTGGTTCACAAAGAACTGCCCACACACACAGCTCAAAGCTCACGGAACTGCAGTAGGACTTCCTTCTGATGACGATATGGGTAACTCAGAAGTAGGTCACAACGCTATCGGTTGCGGACGTGTATTTGCACAGGGTGCTAAACTTGTAGGAGAATCAATTTCTTCTGGTAAGATGTTTACAGATGCTACATGGCAGAAACTTACAAAGAACGTAAAAGACAAGAATTCTACACTCCACTTTATTGGTCTTGCTTCTGACGGAAACGTACACAGCCACATTGATCACCTTAAAGCAATGGTTGCACAGGCATACAAAGACGGCATCAAAAAAATCCGTGTACATGCCCTTCTTGACGGACGTGACGTAGACCCAACATCTGCACTTGTATATATTACTCCACTTGAAGAATATCTTGCTTCTTTCAAAGATGCAGACTATCAGATTGCTTCTGGTGGCGGAAGAATGTTCATTACAATGGACCGCTACAATGCAGACTGGCCAATGGTACAGCGCGGTTGGTACGCACATGTTCTTGGCGAAGGCAGAATGTTTGAGTCAGCAACACAGGCAATCGAGACATACCGCAAGGAAAACTCAGGTCTTCTTGATCAGGACATGCACGAGTTTGTAATTGCAAAAGACGGAAAGCCAGTCGGAACAATTGAAGACGGAGATTCTGTAATTCTTTACAACTTCCGTGGAGACCGTGCTCTTGAAATTACTAATGCTTTTGAAGCTGGCAGCGAATTTGATAAGTTTGACCGCAAGAGAGTTCCAGTTTGTGAATATGCAGGAATGATGGAATATGACGGAGACGCACACATTCCTCACCAGTATCTTGTAAACCCACCAAGCATTGATCGCACAATGGGTGAATATCTTACAAAGACAGGCGTAAAGCTTCTTGCAATTTCTGAGACACAGAAGTACGGACACGTAACATACTTCTTTAATGGAAACAAGCAGGGCAAGTTTGATGAAAAGCTCGAAGACTATGTAGAAGTTCCTTCTGATGTAGTACCATTTGAACAGCGCCCATGGATGAAGTGTGCAGAAATTACAGACAAAGTAATTGAAGCAATTAAGTCTGGTAAGTATGACCACATCCGCCTCAACTATCCTAACGGAGACATGGTTGGACACACTGGTGTATTCAATGCAGTTGTATGCTCAATGGAAGGCATGGACTTGCAACTTGGCAGACTTAAGGCTGCTATAGATGAAGCAGGTGGAATTCTCTGTCTTACAGCTGACCACGGAAACTCAGATGATATGTATGAGCACAACAAAGACGGTTCTGTTAAGATGGATAAGAACGGCGAGCCAAAAGCAAAGACTAGCCACTCATTGAATCCTGTTCCTGGAATTATCTATGACCCAGAGTACAAGGGAGAATATGACAACACAGCCCTCAACTCAGGTCTTGGAATTTCTTCATGGGCTTCAACCCTCATTAACTTGATGGGTTACGAAGCACCAACAGACTATGACAAGTCAATGATCAATTTAAAATAATTGGAATAATAAAAAGGGACTGCCCTGCAAATTTAAAAAGGCAGCCCCTTTTATTTTTGAAAATGGATTTTACTAGCCCATACCTTACCCAGCAGATTATTGCATATATTGGAAACAAAAGAAAACTTCTTCCTCTTGTATTAAAAGCCATTGAAAGCACAGGTTTACAAATAAAGCCTGGATTACGTTTTTTTGATGTTTTTTCTGGTAGCGGAAGTGTTTCAAGACTTGCAAAATCAATGCAGTTTGAAGTGTATACAAACGACTGGGAAGAATATGCTTACGTTCTAAACAAAGGTTTTGTTGAAGCAAATAAAAAACAGATAGAAAAACTTTTTGGGGGCGAAAAAGAACTGTCTGCTTTAATTTCAAAAATCAACAAGCTCAAAGTGCCAGCGGAATCCAGACAGTACATAGCAAAATATTACGCCCCAAAAAGTTTTGACATTACAAAATCAGATTTCAATACAGAGCGATTATTTTATTCCAAAGAAAATGCCCTTGCCATTGATAAGATTCGAAACTACATTGAAAGGCATTTTCCTGCAAATGCAGATAACGAAACTCTACAGAAAAGAAACATCCTGCTCGCACAACTAATATACGAAGCTGCAACGCATACAAACACTTCTGGTGTATTCAAAGCATATCACAAAGGATTCGGCGGTCACAGTAAAGATGCCTTAACCAGAATCCTAAAGCAGATAGAACTTCATGAACCAGTACTCATCGATTCAGAGTTTCCTGTACATGTATACAAACAGGATGCAAACCTTCTAGTAAAAGACACAACCCTTCCAAAGATGGATATTGCCTATCTTGATCCGCCATATAATCAGCATCAATACGGAAGCAATTACCATTTGCTTAATACAATTGCAAGATGGGATCACATTCCAGAACCGCTGGAGCTCAATGAAAAAGGAGTCTTGAAAGAAAAGGCCGCCATACGACATGACTGGATAAATACAAAATCTTCTTACTGCTATAAGGGAGAGGCTGAAAAAGTATTCCGAGATTTAATAGAAAACTTAAATGCCCGCTACATACTCATAAGCTACAGTACTGACGGCATTATTCCTTTTGAACAGATGAGAGATATCTGTACCAGGAAAGGCAAGCTTTCTATTGTTACAAATGAATATACGACATACCGCGGTGGAAAGCAGAGCAACAAAAGACAGAACACTAACATTGAATTCATACTCTGTATTGATACAGAAAAGCAGTCAGATGAAGAAAGCCTTAACGAAATAGAATCTTTACTGGCACGAAAAAAAACAATGCTTCTGTTCAAGCAAAAATTCTCAAAACAAAAACTTGCCGAACAGCTTTTTATTACACAAGACAATCAAATAGCATTACAATTATCAGGAAAAACATTGCTTCTTAAAACTGATAATTTTTTTGACATATATCCGCCAGATGACAGTGAAATGTCCATTGAAGAACTCAAAGAACTTCATGAAAAGCTATCGGTCTGTGCATGCAATACGAAAGAAGAAGAGCTTAAAGAATTAATAGACAAAGTAAATTCTAATGAAACTACAGACAAACTTTTAAAGCTTATTCCAAAGACATTGAAAAAGTTAGCAAGTAAAAAAAACAAAGACAAGTTTTACTTCTGGCTTGAAAAAATAGAACGTTTAAAAGACTCACATAACAGCAGTTATATAAAGATAGAAAAACAAATTGAAGATGTAAAGCTTCTTGGAAAAGAAAGATTTTCTAACTGAGATTGTTTTCTATCACCTAAAAAAATAGTAAAAACAAAGCCCTTGTATTGTAAGATTGATGAAGTGCACTTCATTGAATCATACAATACAAGGGCTTTGTTATTATTAAAAAAATGAACTAGCTCAAAAGCATTCTGTCAGAAACAGGGTTTTCATCGCTTCCGCTTGCAGTCACAAACTTATCAAGCAAATCCTGAACTTTAAGATTTTTCTTTTCTTCACCAGAAACATCATAAACAATCTTGCCATCCAACATCATTATAAGACGATTACCATAATGAATGGCATGTTTCATATTGTGAGTAACCATAAACGCAGTAAGGTTATCTCTATGTATAAAATGCTCTGTAAGTTCAAGAACCTTATGTGCAGTCTTCGGATCAAGAGCCGCAGTGTGTTCATCAAGCAAAAGAAGTTTTGGCTTTTGTAAAGTTGCCATAAGCAAAGTTAAAGCCTGTCGCTGTCCACCAGAAAGCAAACCAACTTTTGCAGACATACGGTCTTCAAGTCCGAGCTCAAGCATGGCAAGCTGTTCGCGGAAACTGTCACGTTCCTTCTGAGTGATGCCCCACTTAAGTCCCCTACTCTTACCGCGTCTATATGCCATTGCAAGATTTTCCTGAATTTCCATGGAAGCGGCAGTTCCCATCATTGGATCCTGAAAAACTCTTCCAAGATATTTTGCACGCAAATGTTCTTTGTGCTCTGTAATATCTACTCCATCAAGAACGATAGAACCAGAATCACATTCATATACACCAGCTATCAAATTTAAGAGGGTAGATTTTCCTGCACCATTACCACCAATAACAGTAACAAAATCGCCATCATTCAAGGTAAGGCTTATATCTTTTAAAGCTTTACGTTCTGTAATAGTACCAGGATTAAAGGTTTTTGAAACATGACTTACAGTAAGCATTAGTTTTCGCCTCCTACTACAGTTTCAACTGATGTTTTATGCTTGTGTGAAAAGTTTTTCTTAAGCACAGGAACAGACAAAGCAACTGCAACCACGATTGCAGACAGAAGTTTTAAATCCTGTGTCTTCATGCCAAGCTGAAGAACAATAGCAATAATCAGTCGGTAGATTACAGAACCACAAACAACAGAAAGCAAATAATACCAGAAGGCAATACGCTTACCCATAATTACTTCACCAATGATAATAGAAGCAAGACCTATAACGATAGTACCAATCCCCATGCTTACATCACCAAAACGCTGCTGCTGCATTACAAGCGCACCAGAAAGAGCAACAAGACCGTTAGAAATCATAAGTGCAAGAATCTGCATATTATCAGTATTTACACCCTGAGCACGACTCATACGAGGATTGTCACCAGTAGAACGGATTGCACAACCAATTTCCGTACCGAAGAACCAGTACAAGATAGAAATTAATGCACCGCAAAACAGAACGCCTGTTATAAGACTTGAAATTGAAGTTGCGTTATCTTTAAAGATTTCTCCAAGATGAAGCCATTTACTTATATAGTTCATGGAGGTCATATCTAAACGAGTAAGAGGCTTATTCGGACCTCCCATAATGTGCAGGTTTATTGAATAGAGAGCAAGCATCATAAGGATACCTGCAAGGATTCCAGGGATTTTAAGTTTTGTTGTTAAAAGACCAGTTAAAAGCCCCGCAAAAGAACCTGCCAATATTGCTATAATCATAGCAGGCACAGGATTCCAGCCTGTTGCAATGAGGATTGCACATGTACATCCGCCAGTAGCAAAACTACCGTCAACCGTCATATCAGGAAAATCCAAAATCTTGAACGTAATGTAAACACCTAAAGCCATTACAGCCCAAAGAACCCCTTGAGAAACTGCACCAACCATGGCATTAGAAAATGAACCTATACTAAGAAATAACATAATGGAAGCATTATATCAAAGATTTTTATGACAGAAAAGAGGTACGGAAAAATAAAAAAAGCAAATAAAAAAACCGAAAGCACAAGCAAAAGCTCATTACTTTCGGTTCAAATAAATAAGAACTATAATTTAGTCCAACAATTCTACAGGAATAGAAATTCCAAGAATCTCAGCAGTATCTTTATTGTAAGAAAAATCACAAGTATTCAAATACTGAATAGGCATTTCAGCAGGCTTCTTGCCATTCTTCAAAATATCAACAGCCATTACAGCAGTCTGCTTTCCAAGTTCATAATAGTTAATACCATAAGTAGCAAGACCACCCCCCTGTACCATTCCGTCTTCACCAACAATCACAGGAATCTTTGCTTCATTTGCAACCATTGAAACTGTTGCCATGCAGCTTGCAACCATATTGTCTGTTGGAGTATAAATTGCATCTACCTTACCTACAAGGCTCTGAACCACCTGCTGAATTTCATTTGTGTTGGAAACAGTTGCATCAACATAAGACAAGCCAATCTTATCGCAAGCTTCTTTTGCAAGATTTACCTGAAAACGAGAATTCTCTTCGCTTGAACTGTAAAGCATTGCAACTTTTTTTGCATCAGGAATCAAACGCTTCAAAAGATCCATCTGAGCTGCACATGGAGTAAGGTCAGAAGTTCCAGTTACGTTTGTTCCAGGCAATTTATTGCTGTTTACAAGATGAGCTGTTTCTGGATCTGTAACAGCAGTTACAAGAACTGGGATTTCTGTAGTAAGGTTTGCTACAGCCTGAGCTGCAGGAGTTGCAATTGCAAGAATAAGGTCGTCACGATCAGAAACAAGTTTCTGTGCAATAGTAACACAGTTAGCCTGCTCGCCCTGAGCATTCTGATAATCAATCTTAATATTCTCACCATCTATATAACCGGCATCTTTAAGCCCGTCAACAAAGCCCTGATATGAAGCATCAAGAGCAGGGTGCTCTACAAGCTGAACAATACCGATTTTTATAACCTTCTTAGAATTACATCCTGTAAGAAGAGCCAAAGCTGCAACAGCAGCTGTAATGATTGATATAAATCTTTTCATTTTTTTCCTCACAATGAAATTATACGTTACTAAATATAGTAAAAAATAGATTTTTACACAATAAGAATTTTCAAGAAGTTTTCATGAATTGTGACAAAAAACAAACATCTTGTGTATATCTAAAGTATGAACAACTTAGAAATTGATTACATTACCAAACGACCTCATCCTGACATTCGGGAACTGACATTAAAAAATGGAATCGGATACCCAAGCGATTCTGAACTGATTATGCTTATGCTAGGCTCGGGTACTCAAAAAATACCCATTCAGGAACTTTCAAAAAAAGTAATTAGTGCCATGAATAACAGCAATCAAGAAAACCTTATTCAAAACTTAAAAACTATTGAAGGAATGGGAATCTCAAAAACGCTGGCGGTGGCAGCTGCATTGGAACTTGGAAGAAGAAGAAACGCTTATCTAAAAGCTGTCATAAATAAGCCAAGCGACATCATTCCTTACATTCAGCATTATGCAATGGAAAATAAGGAACATTTTATATGCGCCTCTCTAAACGGTGCTCATGAAATTATGCAAATAAGAGTTATCTCAATTGGAACAATAGATAAAACTTTGATACATCCAAGAGAGATTTTTTCAGATCCAGTAGCAGAACATGCATCTGCCGTAATATGCAGTCACAACCATCCTTTTGGACCATGCATACCAAGTGCGGCAGACATAGAAAGCACAAGAGCCATAAAGAATGCAGCCAACATACTTGGCATTGCATTTTTAGACCACATCATTCTTACGAAATCTGAGTATTTCAGTTTTTTGGAGCATGAAATGCTGTAAAAGAAGCTGTTCAGTAGTCAAACAATAAAATATTCTATATAATTGATAAGGATTTTTTATGCTTTCAATTATAAAAGTCGCAATTGTAGCCGCTACTTTCCTCTTTATGTTTTTTGTTCTCTTTTTTGAAAGAAAGCAAGACAGGCGGCGTTTTGTATGGCTTTTGATTCTATACATTTTACCAGGCGTAGGAATCATCCTGTACATACTGTTTAGCGGACATGTTTTTACAGGAACAAGGAGAATGCAGGAAGTAAACACAACGGCAGATAACATCACTAAGCCGTTACGAGATTTACAGAAACGCATTTTAAGTGAAAACAAAACTCACATTCCTAATCATGTAATCAAGAATTTTTATCCTTTAATGGATATGAATTTGCAAAAAGGAAACAGCCTTCTTTCCTTTGCAGACAGTAATTCAACCATCTATTGTTATGGAAAAGAATTCTTTGATGATTTATGTGCAGAATTAAAAAAAGCAAAACATTCCATCAATATGGAATATTTTATTTTTCATTCAGATAAAGTCGGCAATCGCATAATGGACATTCTTTGCCAAAAGGCGAAAGAAGGGGTCGAAGTCAAACTGATATATGACGATTTTGGCTCCATAAGAACCAGTACCCGCTTTTTCAGACGGCTGAATAATGCAGGTGGACGAGCGAGACCCTTTTTTCAGATACGACTTGGACTGCCACTAACTCTAAATTACCGTAATCACCGAAAACTCACTATAATTGACAGCAGAATTGCTTTTATTGGTGGCATAAACATAGGTGATGAATACGAAAATCAGAGCAAAAGATACAAGCTTAACTGGAGAGATACCGCAATCCGCTTAACTGGAAGCTGTGTTTTTGACATGCAGACAACCTTCCTGACCGACTGGTATTCGCAGGATGCTTGGATAAAGCGTACAAGGACCTTACAGGAAGCCGCACAGTACTTTCCAGTCTCTTTAGTTACAAGTCTTACAGAAGTTTCTGAATTTGAAGATGAAGAAAAGCTTTTAAAGACAATATTCCACAGGCAGCACATACCGACTCAGGTACTTGCAAGCGGACCAAATAATGCACAAAAAGCAAACATTGAAGATGCTTTTATCCGTATGATAATGAGTGCAAAGAAAAATGTGTACATTGAAACCCCATATTTTACACCTAACGAAGAATTTTACAATGCATTAAAGATTGCCTCCTACACAGGTGTAAACGTACACATTATCATTCCAGGTACATGGGATAAATTTTACATGAAGGCTGCTTCTTTTGAGTTTGCACGCGAAATGTGTGCAGACGGTGTACATTTTTACCTGTATCCAGGCTTTATCCACTCAAAGATGATTACGATAGATAAGAAAATCACCACTCTGGGCAGTACAAATATAGATAACCGCAGTTTTTCACTTCATTACGAAGAAAACATTATTTTTTATGATGAAAAATTCACAGGCCGCTGTGAAAGCATTTTTGAACGCGACAGAAAAATTTCCATGCCTGTAACAAAAGAATATTTTGACCAGAAAAGCATCATAAAAAGAGCCTTCTGGTCTTTGTGCAAGCTGTTCTCACCATTCATGTAATTTACAACACAACTATTGCAATAATTGCGACACAACTATCCAGAAAGTTGTATCATAACTCTCTAGATAATCGTGTCACAACTATCGCAATAAATGCGACACAACTCTCTAGAGAATTGCGACGCAAAACCTTAAGGAATTGCGACGCAAAACCTTAAGGAATTGCGACGCAAAACCTTAAGGAATTGTGACGCGAAACCTTAAGGAATTGTGATGCAAAACCTTACTGTAAGATAATCTGAAACGGCTTTGACACTCGGGCTAAATGCTGTTATATTAATAGAATGAAACTTTATTCAGGAAAACAAGTCTTAAGAATATCAATATTAGTCGCAATACTTGCTGCTGGAACAACAGCATTTGTATGCAATAAAAATAATTCAAAATCTGAACAGAAGGCAGAAAAAACGCCTGTAAGTACAGAAACCGAAATAAAAGATGAAATTCAGTCTTTAGCCATAGAAGAAGATGTTGTTTTGGAAACAAACACGCCTGTTTTACAGGTAATCAACGAATCTTCTGCATACACTCAGGACGAAGCTCAGAACATTTCAGTCTATGAACGCTGCAACGAAGCAGTCGTAAACATTACCACACAGGTCATGGGCTACAACTGGTTCTACGAGCCTGTTGTTACACAGAGCGGTTCTGGTTCTGGCTCAATCATTGACAAGCGAGGATATGTCATTACAAACGTACACGTTATAGAAAATGCATCTACAATAACTATTTCCCTTGCAGACGGCTCTTCTTACGAAGGTCATGTTATTGGTCAGGACAAGGAAAGTGACATTGCTGTACTTAAATTTGACCCTCCATCTACTGTAGAGCTTAAAACAATCTCATTCGGAGACAGCACAAACTTAAAAGTCGGTCAGAAAGTCATTGCTATCGGTAATCCTTTTGCTTTAGAGCGAACAATGACAACAGGCATAATTTCAGGACTTGGTCGTCCTATTCAGGAAAGTACGAATGTCATTATCCGCGACATGATTCAAACAGATGCCGCAATCAACCCTGGAAACTCTGGAGGTCCACTTTTAGACAGTCAAGGACGTATGATTGGCATCAATACAATCATCTATTCTGCAAGCGGTTCTTCTAGCGGAGTAGGCTTTGCTGTTCCTGTATCTACCGCACGCCGCGTTGTTGCAGACTTAATAAAATACGGTAAAGTAAACAGAGGTGTAATGCTTGTATCTCTTGTACAGAATACAAGTAGAATTGCTAATTATGTAGGATACGGAATTTCTACAGGCATGATTGTTAGCAAAGTACGCTCTGGAAGTGAAGCTGAAAAAGCAGGAATTAAGGGTGGAACAAAAGCTGCTCAATACGGACGCTCATTTAATCCGCAGACAATCTATCTTGGTGGTGATATAATCACAGAAATAGATTCTATTCCAATATCAAAGCTTGCAGACTATTACAGTGCTTTGGAAAATAAAAAGCCAGGCGACACCGTTACAGTAACAGTATACCGCGATCAGAAATACGAAAAGCTGACAGTTGTTCTTGAAGGGGAATCTTCGGGCACTTCGATATAAATGAGAAAATTTCAAGTAGTTTCAGAATATGAGCCATCAGGAGACCAGCCGCAGGCAATAAAAAAGCTTGCGGATGGTATTGCCAATGGAGACCGGTATCAGACATTAAAAGGTGTTACTGGCTCTGGCAAAACCTTTACGATGGCAAAAATAATTGAAGCCGTTCAAAAACCTACCCTCATCATAAGCCACAACAAAACACTTTCTGCCCAGCTTTACAGGGAATTCAAGACATTCTTTCCAAATAATGCAGTTGAATATTTTGTTTCTTACTACGATTATTATCAGCCGGAAGCTTATGTTCCTGCACGGGATTTATACATAGAAAAAGATGCCTCAATCAATGAAGAAATAGACAAACTTAGACTTGCGGCAACATACAGTTTAATGGAACGGCGGGATGTAATTATAGTCTCTACAGTAAGCTGTATTTATGGTCTTGGTATGCCAGATTTGTATAAAGAAATGCGTACCCACATAGAAAAAGGGCAGGAACTGGACATTCACAAACTGGCAAGTAAATTGATTTCTGTACAGTATCAGCGCAATGACATGATTTTGGAACGGGGCAAATTCAGAATCCGTGGTGACACAATGGATGTTTTTCCACCATATATGGAAACAGATCAAGCATACAGAATAGAACTTGATTTTGATGAAATTGCAAGAATTGCTCGTTTTGATGTTATTACAGGAAACACAATAGAAGAATTAGATGAATTACAGTTATACCCTGCAAAACACTTTGTTGTTCCACAGGAAATGCTTAATTCTGCAGCAGAAAGAATTACACTGGAACTGAAGGACAGAATAGAAGAACTTCGTGCACAAGGAAAACAGTTAGAGGCAGAACGTTTAAAGACCCGTACAACTTACGACATAGAAATGATGAAAGAAATGGGATATTGTTCTGGCATTGAAAATTATTCAGGTCCAATTTCTGGCAGAAAACATGGAGAACCTCCTGCAACACTTCTGCATTACTTTCCAGATGATTTTTTGTGCATGATAGATGAAGCTCATGTTACTGTACCTCAGATTGGGGCCATGTATGAGGGAGACAGAAGCAGAAAACAAAATTTGATAGATTTTGGCTTCAGATTACCAAGTGCTCTGGACAATCGACCGTTAAAAGCAGATGAATTTACAAAGAAGATGAATCAAGTCATCTTTGTAACAGCAACGCCTCGCAAAGAAGAAGTACAAAAATCTTCACAGATTGTAGAACAGCTCATTCGTCCAACGGGCTTATTAGATCCTTTGATTGATGTTCGTCCTACAGAAGGTCAGATGCAGGATATTTACAAAGAAGTTCAAGAACGCATACAAAAGAAAGAACGATCTTTAATTCTTACGCTGACAAAGAAAATGGCAGAAGATCTGACAGACTACCTGACAGGTCTTAACATGAAAGTAAAATACATACATTCCGAAATTGACACTTTTGAACGCGTTGAAATTCTAAAGAGTCTCCGTACAGGAGAAATCGATGTATTGATTGGAATCAACTTGCTAAGAGAAGGCATTGACTTACCTGAAGTTTCGTTTATAGCAATTCTTGATGCAGATAAAATTGGATTTTTAAGAAGCACAACATCACTCATTCAGATTATTGGACGAGCAGCACGTAACGCAGAAGGAAAAGTTGTTATGTATGCGGACAGAATGAGCGATGCAATGAAAGAAGCGCTGGATGAGACTAAACGCCGAAGAGAAATTCAAGAAGCATACAATAAAGAACATAATATTACGCCGAAAACAATTTCTAAAGCGGTTGAAGATATTCTTGAACACAAAAAAGAAGAAGCTGCAGCAACGGCGGATGTTGAAATAAAGGCAATCAAAAAGAATGCAAACATGTTTGTGCCAGCACAAAGACATAAACTTATTGAAGTGCTTAAGAAAGAAATGATGGACGCTGCTGACAGGCTTGACTATGAACAGGCTGCAGCTCTTAGAGACCAGATTATTGAAATAGAAAAGACTTACGGAAAATAAAGCTAGCCAAGCCACATTGTCTAGCCAAGAAGTTCCATAAGTGCATCATGGTCAACAGCTTTTAAGCTATGCTTTATTTTTTCATACTTTTCTTTGAAATCCTGTGGCATACGGTATTCTTCCAGCATAGCAATTACGTTATCTGCATTATTAAAATCAAAAGCCTCTACAAAACCTTTTAATGTAGCCAAAGCATCATTCAAATCTGTCTGAGAAATTTCCTGTCGAGTATCTTCTTTTGCAACAGAATTAGAATAATCTTTGCCCAAAAAAGCTCCAATTAACGGTTTATACGCAAGATAGTCTTCAACCAACTTAGGAGTAAGTGCATTTATCTCATCGATATTTTTCTCGTTTCCACATTTTTCCAAATACAAAGAACGGCTAGACAAATCTTGAGCACCTATTAAGCGTGCAGAATTTTTAAGGGCATGAACCTGAACTGTATATTCACGAATATTCTGCTCTTCTGCAAATTTCTTAATCTTCGAAGCTTGATCTTCTATCATCTCATAGAAATTTTCAGCAACGGACAGAAAGTTATCCATTCCACCGCAATATTTCAATGCATCGTTTATATCAATCTTAAAGCGTTTATAAAAATAAGAAGACAAATCTATTGAAACTGAAGAATTTTCAGGAGAAGCTTCTTCTTTTGAATCCAAGAAGCCTTCATCCCCCTTGTGAAGAACTTTATCGCTAGGAAGATATTTTATAATCATAGCTTCCAATTCTTCACTTACTACAGGTTTACTCAAATAATCAGTAAAACCAGACTTTATGTAATTTTCCCTTGCACCAGAAACAGCATTGGCCGTCAATGCAATTGCAGGAGTTTGTGCACATGCATTATCAGGATTTTCCTGTAATATATGATATGCCTCTACACCATCCATTTCTGGCATCTGATGGTCAACAAAAAGAATGTCATATTTTGTCTTAGTTGCTTTTTCAATAAATTCTTTTCCACTGTTTGCAGTTTCAATCTGAATTCGAGTTCTTTTTAGCAAACCTCGAATAACAGACAAGTTGACAGAAATATCATCAACAACAAGTATAGATGCAGTAGGAGCCTGAAAACTTTCCTGATATTCTTTCTGTTCAACATTCTGCTTATGGCGTTCATTAAAATTACCCATTGCAGTCCATTCAACAATCTTCTGGGTAACAGCAAAAGAAAACTCACTTCCCTTTCCGTATTCACTCTTTACATTAAGCTGAGAATCCATCAAGTAAAGGAGTTTTTTTACAATGTTAAGACCCAGTCCTGTTCCCTCAATACTTCGGTTTCGCATTTCCTCCATGCGCTCAAAAGGAGAGAATAGCCTAGGTAAATCTTCCGCCTTCATACCAATACCTGTATCAGATACAGATATATTCATTATGATGGAAACATCATCACGTTTTTCCCAACCGATGTTCAGAACAATAAAGCCTTCATTTGTATATTTTACGGCATTTGTCAGAATGTTTATTACACACTGTTTTATACGGTTTTCATCACCATTCAAACGATATGGCATGGTAGGATCTATATTAACAACAAGCTCAAGATTTTTCTTTTTTGCACGAGGCAAAATCATATTCATTATATCATTAATCATAGAAGACAAATCATAATCAGTCTCTATAATCTCCATTTTTCCAGCTTCTATTTTAGAAAAATCAAGAACATTGTTAACAAGAGAAAGCAATACTTTTCCAGAACTTTGGATATTGCTTGCATACTCTTTTATATTTGCATCCTTTGTTTCTCGCAAAATCATCTCATCCAATCCAAGAACTGCATTTATAGGAGTTCGGATTTCATGAGACATGCTCGAAAGGAATTCACTTTTTGCCTTGTTTGCAGCATTAGCAGCAGCCGCCATCTGCTCAAGCTCTGTTGTTGTTGCTTCAAGAAACTTTACAAGACGCTGTGCAAGAGGAATGACAACATTGTCATTTTCCCATTCGGACTCATCTTCCTGATCAAGCTGACGGTGCTTAGCAAGAGCTTCCATTAACTCTTTGTGTTTCATTTCACCTTCTCTCATTCCAACCGAAATAAGAGATGAGTTTAAAACTCCGCCTCCACCATTTTCATCAAGCATAAATTCACAAGAACCATAACCATGACTGTAATTCTGGTTTACAGCCTCATAACAGGAAAGCTCTCTTTCAGCATCTTCCTTAAGGAATGAAGTTCTTGAAACACAAATAAACAACATCAGAGCTTGAGATTCAAACTCATTCAATGCAATTGTATCATTAAGAGATTCCATCAGGATATCATGAAGGTTTCCATAGCTAAACTGTATTTTTTCGCCTTCGTAAATATCCCCAGAGAAAACAACACTTTTACCGTCAAGTTCAGTTGAACCAATACGTCCTACTTTTATGCCTTTTCTATCAACAACAAGAGGGAAGTCCGCACTATTCTGGCGGAAATATTTGTTTGGTAAAACTCCCAAATATTTTTTATAAATATCAGTAGCAGGAGCATCATCAATCTTGTATACCCAGGAATTACGAGCTTCCGTAACCGTCATCTTTTTACCGAACGGTTTCCATCCAAAATTATACCCCACCTTTATATGAAGATTTTCACCTTTAAAGAGGACTACAATAATTCCATAATTATATAATTCTTCTGAAAATATGTAAGGAATTGTAGAGACATTTGACATGTCTTTTACACTTGCCATCATCCCAAAAAATGGAATATGAGATTCATAGCTGGAAACTGCGGTAAAAAAATCAGAAATTGCAAGAGAATGACCAGCACCAAAAACCAAAGCCCCTTTTGCATCTTCAGTTCGAAGAAGTTCCTCACCTATTATGTCACCTACAGAAAAAGGATCATCATTGGTACAGTCAAAATGATGAACAATAAAACTTGTTTCCTCAAAAAAAAGAAAACTGCATAAAGTTCCGCTGGATTCACTCCAAGAAGAAGAATTTCCAGAAGAAGTTGTTAATCCAACAAGCACAATATCAGGGAGTTCTCTTTTTACAGTATTAATAATAGATTGAATGTAAAATGAGTCAGAACTGGATTCATAAACCTGTAAAAGCTTGTTTTTTGAATTACGGTAAGCATCTCCAGTCTTTATAGAACAGACAAGCTGGAAAAATTCTCCCATTCCATGAACAACGCGTGTATATTGAATCACAGCTATCTACTCCCCTTATGTCCAACTTCAGATTAAACTATCTTCCTTTAAAGAAATCATCTATCTTCTGAATAAGCTGATCAGGTTCCTGATTTTTCAGTAAGTATTTTTCAGGCTTTGCAGATAAAATCTTCATAACTGTCTCCTTATCATCTTTTGAAGTAAGGAAAATAACAGGAATCAATGCTGTACGAGGGTCATTCTTTAGCATTTCAAAAACCTGAAGACCAGAAGCACCTGGCATTTCATAGTCAAGCAAAATCAAATCAATACCTTGCTGATCCTGTGTCAAAAACGATATTGCATTTATGCCTGATGTAACAATTGAAACGTCATACTTCTTTGAAAACAAATTGCTCATTGCACGCAAAGCCGTAGCATCATCGTCAACAACAAGAATCCTTTTTTTACCTGCATTAGGTCCGTTATGAAGCTGCAAATTCTTTAATTTTGTCAGAATATCAGGCACATTTACAGGCCGTGTAAAACTAGCAGTTACTAAAGCCTTTGGGATAAATTCATTAACAGCGTTTATTTCAGTTTCATTACCAATAAGATACAATACACGGTCTTTCATATCTTCTGACATTTTAGATTTGAAAAATTTCATTGTTCCACTGAACAATGTAGTATTTCCTTCCAAATAGACTATAAAAATATCAGGAAGAGGTTCAAGCAACTGAATTTCAACAATATCAGGCTGGCTGGTAACAACTTCAAAACCTATATCAGATACACTTTTTATTAAAGTTTTAACGAGAAAATTAGTTTCTGTACAAACAAGTAAAATTTTATTATCCATAAAGACCATCCTTTTTCTTTTAATTATACCACAGTATTTATGAATGGGGAAAAAAATTTTACTAATTTTAATGTTTTCGGGAATTCAACGACCGTTCGGTTTTATCGATCACTTCGTCAGGAGTACTGGCTCCGGCAGTAATGCCCACAGCTTCCATATCGTAAAATTCTGGAGGAATTTGCGTTTCATTTTCAATTAACGCCGCATGACATATACTAGCTGCAGTTTCATACAATCTACGAGTGTTTGCAGAGTTTCTACCGCCAATAACAAGAATGCCGTCAACCTGCCCAGCCAAGTCTTTTAGGGCATTCTGCCTCTCCAAAGTGGCAGAACAAATAGAATTAAAAACTACAATCTTATCATTTTTTGACTGCAACACAGCCGTAATCTTCTTAAATTCTTCTGGACTAAACGTAGTCTGAGCAATAAGTATACTTTTTTCAGGAACAGAAAGCTTACAGGCCTCATCAACATCCTGTACAACAAAAGTCTGAACAAAATGCTCTTCCGCAAAACCTATGATACTGGTTACTTCTCCATGATTTCTGTCACCAGCAATAATAACCGCATAGCCCTTTTCACTCCATTCTGCAGCTCTTTTCTGACTCAAATGAACACGCGGACAAGTAGCGTCCACAATCTGAACAGAAGCCTGTTCTAGCTGACGCATAACCGAAGGAGTTGTCCCGTGAGCACGGATTATTACAACCGAAGAATTCCCAGCAGATGAAACTGTTTCAGTAGAAAGAACTCGAAGTCCCCTGTTTTCTAAATTTTTTAAAACTGTCGGATTATGAATAAGCGGACCTAAAGTAAATATTTGCTTATGTAATGATTCATTTTCCTGCAGAGATTTTTCTGCGGCATCAACAGCCCTACGGACTCCCATGCAGTAGCCAAGAACAGTGGCACGAATAACTTTCATGCCAAAAAGTATACTGTAGTGTTAAAAAAAAATCCACTGTGCCAGCACAGTGGATTTCATTTATTAGTTAGATGGCATTGTTACAACATTATTTGGTTCTGCAGCCTTAGACTTTTCTTTTTTTACACTCTTACGAGCATTTCTTCTCATGAATGAGATAAATCCAGAGCTGATGAACATTGATGAGTAACAACCAGAAAAAAGACCAACAGTAAGAACTATTGCGAAGTCTTTGATGCTTCCTGTTGTAAATACAAGGAGTGCAATAGAAGCAAACAAAGTAGTGACAGTAGTAATTATTGAACGTGAAAGAGTATCGTTCAATGACTTGTCAAGAATATCATTGAAATTCTTGTTTCCTTCAATCTTAAGGTTTTCACGTACACGGTCAAGAATAACAACAGTTGCGTTGATAGAATAACCAAAAATCAAAAGGATTGCAGCAAGTGTAGTTGTAGAGAATTCAACCTGTGACCAGCTGATAAATGTAAACATAATCAGACAGTCGTGAATCAATGCAATAACAGAACCAAGAGCAAAATCCCAATGGAAACGGATTGTAGCATACAACCAAATAAGTAAGAGTGTTACAAGTGCAAGTGCAACAGACTTTCCTGCAAGGCTGCTTGACAGACTTGAACCTACAAAGTCTGTCTTAATAATTGCAACACTGTTATTTCCAAACTTAGCCTGCAATGCAGACAAAATATTATCCTGCAAAGTCTGAACTGAAGAAGAATCATCAGAAATCTTTGTACGCAACTGGAAACTGCGGTTTGCATCTGTTCCCAAAAGCTTAATTTCTACGTTCTGATCTTTAAGAACGTCACGAACTTCGTCAATTGAAACATCAGCAGTTGCAGAAGAAACATAAAGACGATAAGGAACATCAGAAGAAAGACGAGCTGTAACAGCATTATTTGTAAAAATACCGTATGTATCAGCATCACCAGAACTCTTTACAACAGCCTTAATACCTGCAATCTTGTTGAGAGCATCAGCAAGAGAAGAAATTGTAGGATTCTGACCGTAAGTAAATGTACGAGTCTCGTTTTCTGCACCAACACCACTAATAACTACATCAAGAGCAGTAGCAGTAGCATCAATGCTTACAGTTGCAGAACCTGTATATGTAATTTCCATTGCAGCATCTGCAATGCGAACTTCTTCTATAAGACCAGGCTGAAAATCAATTCCTAGATTTATACCACGTACACACAAGCTTACAACACCGCTAAGTATGATTGTGGCACTTATAATAGCACAGCAAAGAAAGGCCTTGCTGAATTTAAAATTCTTATTCATTTCTTTAACCCCCAGCTTATGCTCATTCCCTTTTTCTTCATTACTTCAGTATTAAAGTCAAAGATAAGGTGGGAAACAACAAGAGCTGTAAACAATGTAGAAAGGACACCAATAACAAGGCTAGTTGCGAATCCCTGAATTGCACCAGTTCCGAGCATTGTCATGAAGAATGCTGCAATCAAAGTCGTAATGTTAGAGTCCATAATTGCAGAACGGGCATTACCGAAACCTGCACTTATAGAAGCAGCTCTGTCTTTTCCAAGACGAAGTTCTTCTTTTATACGCTCAAAGATAATAACGTTAGCATCAACAGCCATACCGATAGTAAGAATCATACCGGCAATAGTTGGCAATGTAACAGTAAGGTTCAATGC
>CAMVEQ010000018.1:0-36474 GCA_947166545.1 uncultured Treponema sp.
TTGTAACTCCTATATATGTAATTGCTCTAGATATGTCATTTTTGTACACTTTTTTAGAAAAAATGAAAAAATATTTTTGAAGAAGAAGATTGGACTTTTGAAATAGATACAAAAAGAAAAGGAAGGTCTAGTTGACCTTCCTTTCTTTTTTTGTTTGAGAAATTAAAATGCATCCTTGCAGGCTGTGATGGATTTTAAAGCCCTGCAGGAAGTCCCTTTTTTACATTTTTTTCATGCACATTTCTCCTCATACATGAAAAAATCAAAACTGACTCTCCGACTGTCCGTTAAGATATATGAAAAAAAGTTATTTGCGTGTTTTATAGCTTTGATTTTATTCTAATTTTTCCATCTGTCAACAAAACTGGGATGAACGTCGAATTTTAGGGATGAAAAGTTTTTCTTCAACTAAATTTTAAGGTTTTTGTGACAGAAGTAACAGTAATTTTCTGTTTTTTAGGTTTTGCTGTGCTGATATTTGCAATTTTACAATGGAATTTGCCACTTTTTGTGAGCTTTTTCTAAAATAGCTTTTGTTTACTTTATCTTTTAATATAGATTGTGGATGAAAAAGAATGCCGATTTTCTCACAAATCCTCTTTTTTGTAAGAAAATCGACTGACATAATGCAGATTCAGACTGGTAAAATTAAGAAAATAGCTGACCAGGAAGCTTGAGCTTCTGTTTTGGTGGAAAGTTTTTGTCAAATTCTTCTACGTCAGAATCATCAACATAATATGCTTTTGGTGTCTGGTAAACACCTGTGATGCCGTTCAGATACCCCTGCTTAAGTTCCCTGCACAGGAAGAAAGAAGAGTCCGCATCTTCTGGCAAATCATGGTAGCGAATGCCAAACTTGCTTGAATAGTCAAACCCACTCTTGCCATAAAAGTCTATGTTGCCTTCAAACAGAACAGCACCAAAACCCATTTCTGTAGCTTTTTCAATAGAGTAATCCAACAGTATTTTACCGTAACCTTTGCGTTTCAATTCTGGAGCAATACAGATTGGACCCATTGTAAGAACATCAATCTTTCTGCCATCGTCAGCTTCTATTATGGTCTTCATAAAAATGTTCTGACCGATTATGCAACCGTCTTTTTCCATTACAAAGTTCAGTTCCTTTATGAATGCAGGATCATCCCTTAGAACGTGCATAAGATAATGCTCAGCACATCCTGGCTTGTATACATTCCAGAAAGATTCTCTTATAAGATTTTCTACAGTACGCTGTTCGCTTTCCTTTTCCAAGCGTATAATGATATTTTTGTCCTGTAAAATATTGTTTGTCATTATTTATCTCCCTTGTTAAACAATTTTGAATTGCAAATCCATAAAAAGCGGAAAAAGTTAATTGCGCCTCGTACCCCTTCGTCTACCAGTACCGCAAGAAAAACTCCTGTAATTCCCAGCTTGAATATGAATACAAAAAGACATGCTGTGCTGATTACAAAAACTGTACCAAAAATCTGTGTCATAAACATCCATTTTGTGTCACCGCTTCCACGGATGCAGTTGCCCACAGTAATATTTGCCGACTTTGAAAACAGATTTATTCCCGTCATCATAAGGTAGATACCCGAAGTCGTAATAATAGCAGTGTCCTTTGTAAATATAGAAATAATCTGCTCTGGGAACAAGACACCAGAAACAAGTGTTCCGACTGCAACTATAAGGCAGACTGCATAGGCACACTTTGCAACACCTTTGTACTGCTGTAAATCCTGCTTTCCCGTAGCTTCCGAAGAAAGAGTCATTGCTCCGCTTCCAAGACTTCCAACCACAACAACCGCAAGAACTTCAATGCCAAAGATTATTGAATAAATTCCTGCTGCAAGTTCATTAATAGAATTCAGAATTCTTATAAGAACCAAGTTTCCAATGTTCCACAGGAAATCTTCGAGTGCAGTGTTGATGCCAAGCCTTGCAGAATGCAGATAGCTTCTGAAAGATGCAAGCTTAATTTCTTTCATCTTTGGTTTTGTTGCTAGTGGCTGAACAACAAAAGCATAGCAGAAATATATTGCACCAATATATTCAGCAAGGGTTGTACCAAGTGCAGCCCCCTTTACTCCTAAAGCAGGAAAGCCAAGCTTTCCAAAAATCAAAACCCAGTCAAAAAACACATTCAATGCAGAACGGATGAAACTGTAAAGAGCGAGAGGTTTTGTATAATTAGAGCTTTGGAAAATGACAATGAACGCTGAACCAAATCCTGTTAAAAGGAATATTGGCGAATAGTAGCGTGCATAGTCAATGCACATTGGAATGAGATTGTCTGAAACTCCCATGACTTTAAAAACCGGTTTGGAACAGAAGAACCAAAACAAAAACAGCATGAAAGGCATTATGCTGTTGTATTTTAAAAGTGCACCTGCATATTCTGCAATGCGTTTTCTGTCGTTTGCACCAACGCCCTGACTTATGAGAATGGACGCACCTGTTCCAATTGAAAAGCAGACAGACATCGTAGTCCAGATTGGAAAAGTGGCATTTCCAAGAACACTCATATAAAGACTGTTTGACTGCCCCAAAAAGATTCTGTCTATAAGCATCTGAAGCTGATTAATCAACTGACTTAAAATCATTGGAACTGCAATAATAAGCAGACGCTTAAGATATACTTTGTATTTTGCAAAAACTTCGTTCATTTTCTCCTCCTGCCACACGTTTACATTCTACAGTGTAGCAAAAAAATAAGGAATAGGTCTTGCAGTCCTAAAGAGAAAAGAAGTCCTATACCTTTACCGATTGGTTTACAATTTGTGCGTATAAATCTTCTGGAATCATTGGCGAACAGATTTGTTTAAGCAAATCTCCGTCAATCTTTCCGTTTTGAGCATACTGTTTACCTGCATTACGCACAAATTGCAGGCGTGGTTCTGTTACAGTTACAGCTTGTGGCGAATTAAACATAGGACTTTCCGGTACGGTTATTATAGTATGCTCATTCGGAAAGCACAGCTTAAACTGACCTACAGCTGGTTCAAAATTATGCGTGCTGTTTGGAAATCCGCATCCGCATATCATCAGATAACGCAGGTGCGAAAAATCTGCCTGTTCCACATGTTCGTACCTGTCTCCAACTTTCTGCATTGCCATGCTTGAAAGCGGCAGAGTTCTGTCCAAAAATGCTTTTAAGGGTGCAGGCATGCCAAAACAGTACAAAGGAAAACTAAAAATTAAAAGATTGCTTGCAAGAACTTCTTTAAAAAGTTCCTTCATGTCGTCATTGTAAATGCAGTTGCCGCCATTTTGCATGCATGAAAAACATCCCTTGCAGTATTCAATATGTTTTTCTACCACATTAATTATATGCACATCATGTTTGGCATTCTCATTCATTCCTTCAAGAAATGCTCGTGTAATGCACATTGTATCGCTCTTTTCTTTTTTAGGACTTCCATTCAAAACTAAAACTTTCATGTTCCTGTTACCCCTTCTTAAAATTTCTGCACCTTAAATAATCCATGCTGATTGCAATAGTAATACAGTGCTTTTGTCCCGTTGATTTTGAAACGCGCTTGTGCATTCTGCTCAGGGTAGAGCTTTTTAAGTTCCACACCATCAGACCTTACTGCCGCAATAAATGAGATGTAATGCAATTTACTCATCTCGTGATTTACAGTGATGAATAGTTCATCTTCTACACGTTCAACGTTTGCAGAATGTTCTGCATATAAACCGCAGTTTTCTTCGGATTCCTCTACTTCTGTGACTGGAAGCGTTATTCCACAGCAGCTTACTACGACTTCTCCTGTACTTTGAATTACATTACCGCAGACTGGGCAGATATAAAATTTTACTTTCAGCATGTTTGATGCCCTGTTTGTGTTTATGACGTTTTCGCCGGAAAGCAATTCTATGACTGAAACGCCTAAAGTTTTTGCAAGAGGTTCTACCAACGAAATGTCTGGATAACCCCTGCCTGTTTCCCATTTTGAAATTGCTTTGTCTGTAACGTTAATTCGTTCTGCCAGTTCTGTCTGTGTCAGCTTTTTTTCTTCGCGCAGGCGTTTTATCATTGCACCTGTAATGTATTGGTTTGTCATCTGTTTCTCCTTTGTCTCAAATGTTACAGCGACAAGTTCGGGAATGCAACCTACGCTTTGTAGAGTTGCACTTTCCGTTGCCAGATGATACGGCATAAAAGAGATAAATAAAATACATTTTAGACAAGATGCAATGTTTTACAGATGAAATGCAATGGAGGGAATTATTGTGTTGCAAATTCTGATACAATTTCCTGTATCAATAAAATTTGTTTTTCAGATAGTGAATCTAGTTTTTCTAGTAGTTGTGTATATTTATGTATTTTTTTTGCATCGTGATTTTTTGTTTGCGATTCTGTTTGTTTTCCTGTAACCAGATATTCAACAGAAACACCTAATGCTTGTGCAATTTTTACAGCAACATCTGCTGGTGGCATGGAAGGATTTTTTGAAGCAACATAATTATAAAGTGCACGCTCTGCAACTCCAGATTTTTCTGCTAGTTCTTTATAGCGTAAATTGGAAAGTTCTATTTCTTCTTTTAAGCGAGTGCTAAAATCCATTTTTATAGACTACTATATATGGTATTAAAATAATTTATTGACTTCCAAAAAAGGTTGTATTATAATTTTTACTACTATATTAGGTAGCTAATTCTGAATACAATTCATTGAGTTTTTATGGAGTGTGTTTTATATGAGTATTTTTAATTACAGAAATATAGATTCTGTCTCTGATAATTTTTCAAAACAATTAGTACTACTTGAAAATATATTGGCAGAAAGAGAAAACTCATTGAGTGAGATTGATGTTGAAGTTGTAAAGAAACAATTGAAGAAACTTCCTATTGAGAAAATGGCAAAGGAACGACTTGAATTGTTTAGAAAATATTTGTATGAAAATTTACGTGATGGAATTCTTAATCAAGAAAAAAAATATGCTTTCAAGAAACTTGCTGACATATTATTTCTTGAAAATGAAATTTTAGAAAAGGAATTACTTGATGTAAAAATAGCTATATTAGAAAAATTTGTAAAAGATAATTTTTTTGATTTAGAGCTTGAAAATAAACTCTCAGATTTTGAATATAAACTAGAACTTAAAGGTGATGATTCTGAGTCTGCAAGAAAAAAAATATTATTAAAGTATTTGAATGAAATAATTGCTGATAAGAGAATTAGCCCAGATGAAGAAGAAAAATTTAATAAGCTCTGTAAGGACTTACATACAAATATTAATTTTTCTGAAGATCTTAAATCGGTTATAGAAGAATTTAAAACTATATGGCGGATAGAACACAATGAAATACAGACAATTACTCCTGACCTAAATATACCCTCTGGTGAAAAACTTTACTTAAAAGCATTATGTAGATGGTATGAGAACAGGAAAGAAACTGTTGGATATACAGGAGTAGGCATTTCGAAGCGAATAAAAATAATGGGAATTTCCATGAGACTTGGTGGTGGAACTTCTGAAAGAATAACAAAAGACTGCTTGAAGGAGATAGATTCTGGTAATATTTATCTAACAGATAAACGTATCATTTTTATTGGAAATCATGGAACAAAAAAAATTGAGCTTAATAAAATATTAAATTTTGAACTGAATAATGATAGTGTTAAAATTATAAAAGAAACAGGAAAATCTCCTGTTTTGGTTTTGGGAAATCGTGTTATTTCATTTTCAGGATTACTGGCATTTGCCAGTGGAAAATCAGAAGAATTTATAGCAGAATTTCTTTCTACGAATTTAGATATAAAAAATGAACTTGTTATAACGGAAAATTCAAAACATATAGAGGATGTAAAAAGAAGTTCTTTAAAGTATAAAAGTATTGCATTTTTACTGGCATTGTTTTTTGGATATTTGGGCTTGCAAAGTTTCTATGTGGGAAAAACAAAAAGAGGCATTATTCAAATTTTATTTTTTTGTTTAGGTGGTGTTATTGCTGTTATTTGGGGATTTATTGATATTTTTCTTATTCTCAGTGGTAATTTTAAGGATAAGAATGGAAATGTTTTAATATGAATACATTTCCATAAAGATCCAAAGGAATTTAGATATGAAAAAATATGATCAAATAAAAAAGAGAATATTTGAAATAATTGAAAAGGCAGAAAAGGGGGATTGGGCTAGTTTCATTTTTGATGTGTTTATACTGATTTTAATTGTTACTAATTGTATATCAGTATTCGTTGAAACATTTCAAATTTCAGATAATCTGGAAAATATTCTTTATAGAATCGAATTTTTTTCAATAATTATATTTTCTATTGAATATTTACTTCGTGTGTGGACGGCTGAATATTTATATGAAAATAGTTCTAAAATAAAGTCAAAAATAATATATATTTGTTCTTTCATGGCTTTAGTAGATTTGTTTGCAATTTTACCTTTTTATCTTCCTTTTGTAATATCAGTAGATTTAAGAATTCTTAGAATGCTACGTCTGATTCGATTATTAAGGATTATAAAAGTTAATAGGTATACAACAGCTTTATATAAAGTTTTGGATGTTGTTAAAAAGAAATCATCAGAATTGATTTCTGCAATATTTATGCTTTTTCTTTTAATGTTGATATCTTCTGTGTTGATATATTATTTTGAATCTCCTGTTCAACCTAATGTTTATTCAAATGCATTATCAGGATTGTGGTGGTCTATTGCAATTTTTACTTCTGTATGGCTTGGTGATATTTATCCTATTACTATATTGGGAAAAATTTTATGTGCTTTGATGTCTATTTTAGGTGTTGCAATAATTGCTGTTCCAACTGGGATTATTTCATCAGGGTTTGTTGAAGGAAGTTCTGAGGAAGATGATGAAAGATTAAAATTATTAAAGGAAATGAGAAAAGAAATATCAGAATTGAAAGAAAAACTTGATAGAAAGAATGATATGTCATAATTTATATGGAGGTATCATTATGTTAAAGAAATATTTTATGTTCTTGATTTTTATATGTTTTTGTTTTTTTAATCTGTTTGCTTTTGATTTTTCATCTATAAAGGCAGGAGAATCAAAGACGGATATTATCAGTAGATTTGGTAAACCTATAAAGTCTATAAAAGAGAGCAGAACTGAATTTTGTATATGGGAAGATTCTGATGAAATATGGGTCATTTCCTTTACAAATGAAATTTCAGATGGGGAAGCTCTTAAAATTGAAGAGTTTTTTAAATTTTTCATAGAATTTGGAAACATATTTTCAGAGCTTAATGAAAATGAAAAAACTCTGATAAAAAAACAAGACATGAAAATTGATAAGACTATTTTGGATGAAATAGATATTAATATTTTGGAATGTAGAATATTCAATAAGAATTACGATCCGAGTGTTGGGTATAGATTAAAAGTTAAGAATAGGAGCAATAAAGAAATATCGAAATTGTCAATAGTTTTATATTTTTATGATAAAAATGGCGAGATTTTTTTTGAAAAGAAATCAAATTTAATTGATTCTGATTCTTATACTGGAGCAAAAATCTTAAAGCCAAATTATTCAATATTAATACCAGAATCGTCAGGAATGATTAGAACTATAGAGGGAATTGATATTGATGAATGGGATGAGGGAAACGTTAGTTTTGAAATTGAAGAATTGAAATGAATTGAATGTTCTAATGTAGATTATATAAATAAATCTATTTGAAACGTGGTAAAATATTATGAAAAAGAAAATTATGACTGTGTTTTTTTTGATTATTACAGCATTTGCAACTTCTTCCTTAATTGTATATGTAACTGCTAACGGTAAAAAATATCATCGAAAAAGCTGTAGCACTTTATCAAAATCAAGAACGGTTATTTCTTTATCAATTGATGATGCAAGAAAGAAGGGCTATGAACCTTGTAAAAAATGTAATCCTTAATTATGTTTTAATTGATTTACTAGTTTGTATTAAAAATATAGAATATGGCTAGAGTGACTTAAGAAATTTTATAAATGAAAATAGCATGATATGATTGAGGTAATTATGGCTCTTTTTGTAAAATCATCTCTTTATGTAAGAGATAAAAATGCAAAAATAAAGAATAAAGAAATTCTTACTTTAATTAATGAAAAACTTGAAAACAATAAATTTTATACAGATGAAGCAAAATCATATATTTTACAGAGATTAGTGCATTGTAATTTTGTTGAAACTTCTATCCAAGGTATATTAAAACAATTTCGAGAAGAGCCATGTTTAGAATTAGAAGAGAAGAAACGATATGGTATTAATACACGTCAAAAAATAAATAAAAACTATTTCAATTTATTATCTGAATGTGGCAAACATCAAGAATATGTATTAATTGATTTAGAAAATATTATTTTGTCTTCTCAAAATAAAATTTATAACAAATATCAATTATTAGAATTTAAATCTTTAGGAATAAAGAATATTCAAATAGCATGTTGTAATGATGATAGAGATTGTCCTGCCGTTAAAAAATATTGTGATAAAAGTTATCCAATTAATAAAGTTCCTGAATTACCTTTACCTGAATGCAATGCTGATGTTTGTAGATGTATTTATCTTTCTGTAATTTCTTAAATCCATCATAGAATAAATATTTATATTGTTAAATTTCAAAATAATCTATAAAGATATTCTTTTCAATAAAAATTAGTAGAAATGGAACACTTTTAGGCAGTAAAAAAAATTGCTTACTAAAACTGAACTCCATTACTTACTAGAATGGAATACCGTTACTTACTAGAACTGAAAAAAGTTGCTACTAGAACGGAACACCGATGCTACCGAAACGGAACTCCGTTACTTACTAGAACTGAATACCGATGCTACTAGAACTGAACACCGTTGCTTACTAGAACGGAACACCGTTACTTACTAGAATGGAACTCCGTTGCTTACTAGAACGGAACACCGTTGCTTACTAGAATTAAAAAAAGTTGTTGCCGAAGACATATTGTTTTGTATTATTTTAAGATTTATTTGTTGTTCTGCATAAAATCCCAATAATTTTCTGAAAAAAAAGCATCACATCTATCAACATTTGACAGAGGTAATGGTTTATAATATCCTTAATTTCACCTAAGGACTAACAGTTATATGTTTGGAAACAAAAAATCACCTGATAAACAAGATGCACCTAAAAATGATTCAGAGTTTCTTTACATTGCAAATGAGAGTCACTATGACTTGGTAATTGAACGCATAAAAAAAGTAAAAAGAACACTTTGGATTGGTACGGCTGACATCAAAGACATGTATGTAAAAGATGGAAGAAGTTCAAAACCTTTGCTAGAAGCTTTATCTGACCTTGCAAAAAGAGGAATAGAAATCCGACTGATTCATGCCAAAGAACCAGGTCCGGCATTCCGCAAGGATTTTGACAAATATCCAGCTCTCATAGAAGGAATGGAACGTGTTTTGTGCCCTAGAGTACATTTCAAAATAATCATCTTCGATTTGAAAACTGCTTATGTAGGTTCTGCAAATCTAACAGGTGCGGGACTCGGTATGAAAGGAGAAAACTCACGAAACTTTGAAGCTGGAATTCTAAGCAGTAATCGCGGCTTTGTAAAAAATGCAGTCGAACAATTTGATAGTGTATGGATGGGTGCTCACTGCAAAGGTTGCAAAAGAAAAGCGTTCTGTGGGGATCCAATTGGATGAAGAATATTATCTCTGATTTAATAGTAGAAGTTAATGCGGATGTAAGATGATCTGCAAAAGAATTCTTAATGAATTGTAAGAATAATGCTTTTGTGACATAATTCAAAAATGGAAATTAAAGCTGTCATTTTTGACATGGACGGAGTTCTTATTGACTCAGAATCTATTTGTGATGAAATTTGGTACAAACTTGCAGAAGAAATGAATCTTGCAGACATTCAGGCTGCCATTGAAGAAAACCGTGGCTGTAATGTTGAAATGATGGAAAAGCAATTGTGCGCACGCTATGGAACGGAATTTAATTGCAAAAAATTCTTTGATGATTTTAATGTCTGCTATAGTGAAATTGAATTTACAAAAGGAATTCCTCTTTTGCCAGAAGTAAAAGAGACTTTGGACTATCTAAAAAAAGCGGGGTATAAACTAGGTCTTGCAACAAGTACATCCCACCGTGTTGCAGAACGGCAGTTAAAGGCTGTCGGCATTTATGATTATTTTGATGCCTGGACTTTTGGAGATGAAATTGAACATTCAAAACCTGCTCCAGATATTTACATTAAAGCCGCTCAGAAACTTGGTGTTGAGACAGAATTTTGCGTTGGGGTAGAGGATAGCCCGAACGGTATTAGAAGCTGTAAAGCTGCTGGCTTAAAGCCTGTTATGGTTCCCGATAGAATTGCTCCATCTGATGAAATTAAACAGCTGTGCTGGAAAATTGGAAAGCCTGTTTCTGTATTAAAAGAATTTTTATAAGGAAACAGAGGCTCTCTGAAACTGTGAAGTTCTTTCTGTTTCCTTATGAAGATTAATTGTCTTTACAGTTTCCAGCTTACTGCTTTTTTGCGGGAATCTATGAAGCGTGCGTAAATGCCGCCAAGCTTTACAAGGTCTTCATGCTTTCCCTGCTCTGCAATTTTTCCGTTGTCAAGAACAAGAATCTGGTCAGCATGGCGTACAGTTTTGAGCCTGTGGGCAATCATAATCACAGTCTTTTCTTTTGTAAGCTCTGTGATTGCAGTCATGAGGTCGCGTTCATTTTCCGGGTCAACATTTGCAGTTGCTTCATCAAGAATGATGATTGGCGCATCTTTCATGATTGCGCGTGCTATTGATATTCTCTGCTTTTCGCCGCCAGAAAGACTTGCACCACCTTCACCGATTACGGTATCGTAGCCATTTGGAAGTGCTGAGATAAACTCGTGGCATGAAGCTTTTTTTGCTGCTGCAATGACTTTTTCAATAGGAGCGTCTGGCTCTCCAAAGCGGATGTTGTTTGCAATTGTGTCGTGGAAAAGATAAACATTTTGGAACACAAAGCTGAAATTAGACATGAGGCTGTCCATGCTGTAATCTCGTATATTTTTGCCTCCGAGCGTAACTTCTCCAGAGTCCACATCCCAAAAGCGTGCAAGAAGATGACACAGTGTTGTCTTTCCCCCTCCAGATGGTCCTACTATTGCTGTTGTTGTGCGTTCTGGAATTGTAAGGGATACACCATTGATGATTTTCTTTTTATCATAGGCAAACTCAATGTTTTTTGCAGTGATTGCGAGTGATTTCTGCTGCAGGCTTCCTTCTGTAGAATTGCCTTCAATATCCATTGTTGGAACTGCAAGAATCGCTTCTGCTTTTTTTACTGCTATGTCAATTATGCGAAGGAGTGCCGAATAATTTCCACCACTTTCCATTGCGCTAAAAAGCATGAAGGAACATATCAGCATGACAGTGCTGTTTGCAAGAAGCATTGTGCCGTTCAAGTAAAAGAAAATTGAAGCGAGCATGATTGTAACTCCAGAAAGTTTTGCAACAATGCTTTGTATGGTTGCAATTGGAATGCACCGCAGTTCCATTTTGAGACACATATCTCTGCAACGGTCAACTACTGCATTTAATTCTGTTCTGCGTTCTCCTGTAATGTTGTATGCCCGCACTTCCGCAATTCCCTGAATGTATTCAAGAATTTTTGAAATCTGTTCAGTGTCTGCTTTATCTTTATCCACAGAAACGGAACGGACTGAAAGCCGCATGAAAACATTTACAAACTGAAAAAGTCCAAAACCTGCAAGAGCAATCAATGCAATGCGCCAGTCAAAAAAGAAAATCATCACAATAATAAGAATGGAATCAAGTAGACCTTGCATTACCAGCATTACGGCACGAGTTGCGACATCTCCCAAAAGTTCCATGGTGTTTGTAGTTACGCTTGTAATTTGTCCGAGTGAGTTTTCATTAAAATAGCCCATTGGAATGTAGCGTAAGTGTTCGGCAATTTCAATGCGTTTTTTTGCTGCCGTTCTGTAGCCGCCTTCTGTCTGCCACATAGTCATATTTTTCTTGGTGATGATTGCCGCAATCAAACTGAATGCCATGATTGCAAGCGAAAGCAGGATTGTTTTTGCCGTAAAAGGTTCTCCATCTTTTATGGTGGCAATTAGTCCTTGAATCATTACAGCAACGGCGGCAATTCTGAGTGCCATGAAAAATGAATTGAATACACCTATTACAATTGCGGAATAGAATTTATTGCGGTTTTCTTTGTCACAGAAATTAAAAAATCTTCTTAAAATCTCGAACATTATGCTACCTCGCTGGTATCTTTTGAAGAAATGTGTGCTTCCCACATGGACTTGTATAATCCATCCTGTGCAAGAAGTTCCTCGTGTGTGCCCTGTGCATCAATTACACCATCTTTTATGACTACAATTTTATCTGCATCCTGAATTGTTGAAAGTCTGTGTGCAATTACAATCAAAGTTTTTCCTTTTACAAGGTGAGATACACCTTCCTGTATTATTGCTTCGTTTTCTGGATCGGTGTATGCAGTTGCTTCATCAAGAATGACGATTGGTGCATTTTTCATCATTGCACGTGCAATGGCAATTCTTTGCCGTTCGCCACCAGAAAGATGTGTGCCGCTACCTCCAACTATTGTGTCAAAACCGTTTTCAAGCGACATGATAAAATCGTAACATCCGCTCTTGCGTGCAATTTCTTCTACTTCTCTATCAGTTGCGTCTGGCTTTCCTAGTCGTATGTTCTCACGAACGCTCAGGTCAAATAAAAAGTTATCTTGGCTTACATAAGCAACTCGGCGGTTGTATTCTTCGAGTGAAAGGTTTTTGATGTTTACTCCGCCAATTTCTACAGAACCTGAATCCGTATCCCAAAGAGAGGCGATAAGGCGTGCAATCGTAGACTTTCCGCTTCCGCTTGGGCCAACAAGTGCTGTGTAAGAACCGTCTGGCAGTGAAAGGTTTATGCCGTGCAAAATTTCTTTTTTAGTTTCGCCTTCAATATTTTTATGATAGCTGAAACGCACGTCTTTTAGTACGATTGAGTTGTCACGTGGGGGTTGTGTGTTTTTCTGAGGACGGTCAAGTTCTTTCATGTCCATAATTCCACCGACTTCGCCAAAGATTACGCCAGCTTTTGCAATGTCGTCATGGTAAGAATAGACTGTAAGGAGCGGACCAATGACGCTCATTGAAAGAATGATGATTGTAATAAAATCTGTAGCAGACAAACTTCCTTTCATGAAGAGATATCCGCCAATCGGAAGAACTGTAACCAGTGTAGACGGTGCAATGACAAATGCAATTGTAAAAGGCCAGATGCAGTCACGCATCCATTCTACAAAGCAGTCAGAACCTTCTTTTGCTGCTACTACAAATTTTTCGTAAGATGATTTGGATTTTCCAAATGCTTTGATTACTTCAATTCCGTTTATATATTCTACCGCGGTGTCGTTTAATACTTTTGTTTTTTCAATTGCATTCTGAAACCTCTCACTCATGTTTATCATCATAAAACATGAAGCAAGCATGCCGACAGGAAGTGTGATTAATGAAGCAAATCCCATGCGCCAGTCAATCCTGAAAAGATAGGCAAACATTATGATTGGAAGCAAAAGGTTTGAAGTCCATTCTGGAACGATATGTGCAAGAGTTGTTTCCATGCTGTCAATTCGTTCAATCAAAATGCTTTTTAATGTACCGGATTGTAAATCAAGCACGTTTCCGAGTGGGACTCTGGCAAGTTTGTCGCACAAGTTTTTTCTGATGTTTGCAAGAACATTGAATGTGGCAACATGACTCATTGTGGTTGAAATCATGTGGAAGATTGCATTGCCAACCCAGAAAGCAGCAATGATTGCACATTCCTGGAAATAGATATTCCATTCACGGACACCATCTAGAAGTTTTTTTACGATGTCTGCAATCAGAACGTATGGGGCAAGTGAACAGGCTACGCAGAGGATTGCAAAGAATACGCTTGCGTAGTACATGGGGCGTTTTGTGCCCGCAAAGGTAAAAATCCACGAAAGAAGTGATTTTTTTGAGTGTGTACGGTCTTTTTCCATCGTACGTCCTCCATAAAGTTACGTTATTGATATTTGTTAGATTTTGCTAACTATTAAACTGTAACTTTATTTTTTTCGTAGCTCTACCAAAAGACGCTATATTTTTAACACTTTTCGCTCAAAATAGATAATTTTACTTTTACATTCCTCCTGCAGCCTGTTGTTTTGAGAAGTCTTTCGGTAAAATTCCAAATTTTTTTGCAAATGCTACGGAAAAATGGCTCATGTTATTGTAGCCGGATTTTTGGGCTGCTTCTGAAACAGAAAAGTTGTGCTCTCTTATAAGATGTGCGGAATATTCCAGTCGTTTTTCTTGAACATAAGCATGAAGAGATGTTCCGTAAAGTGTGCGGAAATTCCTGTTCAGTTTGCTTATGCTCATGCCAAGATTTTCTGCAACAGATTCTGCATCGTAGTTTTCGGCTGGTTTTCTTTGAATTTGTTCCCTAAGAATTTCAATGCGCTCAATATCATTTTTGTTTGGGACTGACTTGCGTTTAATTTGTCCTGTCCTATTATAAGCAATTCCATAAAGCACCAGAGCCGTAAGTTCAATCATTTTGCCTTCAAGATAAACACCCTCATATTCCTTAAAGCGTTCAGATGCATCAATTTCTGACAGTATTCTGTACATGTCGCTTGTTATTGTTGTTTTTGTTACATGTGTCATGAATTGACTTTCAAGTTCGTGAATGTCTTTAGCAGAAAAATATTTAGAAAGAATCTGCCTGAAAAATGAAGTCGGCATTTGTAAACTTTTGAACTTAAAATTAGTGTTGGCAGGATAATTCATTCCAGTTTGATAGTCATTATTTCTGAAAACACAGACTTCTCCGCGTGACATCTCAACTTCTTCATAAGTATTTACAGATTCTTTTCCTCTTGGCCTGTGATGAAAGTGCCATTTTATGTCTTGATTCAGAGTAAACATAAGTTGTACTTCATCCCGCCCAGAATTGTCAGGTTCTTCTGCATTAATGTTTTTTGAAAAACAGATATTCCAACTGCGGTAAATAATGTTCTGTTGTTCTTTTAGAAAATTTATATGTATTGAACCAAGAGAATCCGGGAATTCATTTTTATCTACATAGGTGTCAAAATGAATGTTAATTTCCTTACCTTCAATAAAAATTCTTTTATTTTCGTTCATTTTGCGGCAATAGTCTCCCTAGCTATTTTATTTTTGTTTTGAATAATAATAGTTAGCTATTACTAATAAGATGATAGAGCTTGTTATATTTATTGTCAAGGCGTGACTGCATAAGAATTGTATTAATAGAAGAATTATGCCATAATAGAATTAGAATGACTGTATTTTTTGATTTAGATAGAACATTGATGAACTTTGAAATTGGTGAAGACATGGGAATTCAGGCTGTTTTCGAAAATTACAGAGACGAATTAAAGATGTCTTATGATGATTTTCGTTCTACTTGGAAAGTTGTAGCTCAGAAGATTTTTGATGAATATTCTGCTGGACTTCATACTTTTGATGAGCAGCGACATCTTCGCGTAAAAAAAATGTTTGAGCTGAATGGAACTGTTCTGGATGATGACGGAATAGAAGAACGATTTAAACTTTACTGGTCAAACTATGAAAAAGGTGTCGGGCTTTTCCCTGATGCATTGGGTATTTTGGAAAATCTAAAAAAACATAATATTCAAACTGGACTTATTTCAAATGGTGATACTTCTAATCAGCGTTGGAAGCTAAACAAAGAAAAGCTTACGGATTATTTTGATCCGATAATTATTTCTGGAGAAGTTGGTGTAAGCAAACCTGATTTACGTATTTTTGAAATTGCACTTGAAAAAGCTGGTGCAAATAAAGAAACTTCCTGGTATGTCGGTGACAGTCCTGTTCATGATATTGAGCCTGCATTGAAGTTTGGAATAAACGTAATCTATCTTAACCGAAAGCTTGGTGCTAACGAACTGATTTGCTATAAAGAAAAGCCCACTTACATTGAAGTGGGCTCGCTTGATAAGGCTTGGGATTATTTAGCAACTATTTTTTCTTAACTGGAATCCAGATTGCACTGTGGTAATCGGCAGAAGTCTGGTCGCCTTCGTAGTCGTACCATTCTATGCTTGCGTTACCTGCAAACTCGTAATCTGGATTTCCTGGAAGCCATTCCTTAAAGATTTTTGTGTTGGTATCCTGTAGTGCTTTTGGAATTGCTCCGTAGCAGTCAAAGACAGCCCAGTCACACTGAGGAAACTCATATACAACCATTCCTTCTGGAACTTCACCGCCTGTATATTTTCCTGCAATAAGATAGCGGAACTTACTGGCTCCAAGATCATCTATACAGATTCCGTATTCGCCGATGCAATTGTCTACAATTGCTTTTTCATACTGATTGGCAGGGGTATTTCCTGCATAAACATTGTTTGCATACTTTTCGCAAATCTTGTTCCAAAACTTTGGTATTTCTGTATATGCTGTTTCATTGTCAAAGGTCTCCTGAAAGCCAATTACTTTTAACGGGAACATTGTCTTAATTCTGTAATCCATGTGATTACCTCCTTGAATAGAAATTTTGATGTTCAAAGGAAAAAAGGTTTTTACCGTGGCACCATTACGGACTTGTGATGGACTTGCTCCGTGAAACCTCGAAAAAGCTTTTGTAAAACTTTCTGGGGTTTCATAGCAGTAGCGGAATGCGATGTCGATTATTTTATCTTCTGTCTTTTGAAGGTCAATTGCTGCTTTATACAGTCTGCGGTTACGGATGTACTCGCTCAAACCATAGCCTGTCATCAACGAAAAACCTTTCTGCAAAAAGAATGAAGACATATACACCTGCTTTGCAACATCCTGCGCAGTGATGTTTTCTTCAAGGTGCTTTTCCATGTAATCGATAGCTGTCCGAATGCATGTCAGCCACTCCATCCTGTTACCTCCGTTTCCTTGATGATTTTATTCTACGCAATTTCAGAAGACAAATCCTGTCATTTTGTGTTCAGTTTTGTCTTTGTAAGATAAGTTTTATCCCCTGTTCGTATGCAAATAGCAACGACAGGGGATTTTTTTATTACAACTTTAGCAGCATATAAACTAATTCTTGGAAGCCGCTTGTTCGTGAATTGAAGCCTTTCGGATTTCGTCCAAATTCTTCAAAGCCTAAACTTTGATACAGCGATAATGCTCTTTTGTTTTTTGCAACGACATCCAATTCCAATTGCTCGTATCCTGCTTCTTTGGCACATTTAATGCATGCGTTTGTAAGTGCTTTTCCCAGTCCAAGTCCCCAGTATTCTTTTAAAATACTTATGCCAAATTCAGCTCTATGCTTTAGCTTATATTTTTTACCAACGGCTTCTATTCCTGCAGTTCCTGCGACCTTTCCATCTATAATAGCTACGATTTCTATTTCATTTGGACTTTCAGTTTTGTCTTTTAAAAATTGAGCTTCCTGTTCTGCATCATAACTGTTTTCATCTGGATATGATAATAGAAAATCTGTTTCTGCATGAGTCTGATTAAAGTTTTCAAACACAGCCTGTCCGTCTTCTGCATTTCCGTTTCTGAGCAATGCTTCTTTTCCATTTTTCAAAATAATTTTCTGATTATATTTCATTTTTTCCTCTTATTGTTTAAAAATTGTATCATTTATTATTTTCCAGTCTATACATCTTTTGTAATTTTGATTTGGAAACTCACAGTCCTGATTCCATGGACGGTCAAAGACCATGACTTTTAAATCTGGCAGATGATTAAAAAATTTAAATGCAGACGGTGAATCTTCTATAGCGTAATCAAAATGCATTTTATAGTAATCTTCAAGTTCAAGACCGAAGGTGCTGCCTTTTATAAAATTTTCCCTACCATATTTATTCAGGCAGAATAATTCAATGCGTTCAAGACCATGCTGATTAAGCCATTCCCGCGAAGCTTCATAAGCACTGGATGGTCGTCCTGTTATTATTTTTACGTCATGACCTTTATCAATCCAACTGTTGATTGTTTGAATTGCACCTGGGGTTTCTTCGTATGATAAAATAACTTCTGGAGTGTGTCCCTTAATCATCATTTCTTCGTACTGGTCATCGTTCAAAGAAAAGGATTTTTGCAGATTAAAAAACTTTATTTGCTCGTATGGAATATCCAAGTTAAAAAGTTCTGCTGCCAGTTTAGAAAAGTAACGGGCTGTCTCACAAAGACAATCATCAAAATCTACGTAAATATTCATTATTATCTCTCCTTAAAAAATTCTATCTGTTCCCCGAGCGGACCATAACAAAAAGCCATTCTTATAGGATATTCTGGCACGGATGGAATGACTTTGTCATTAGGCTCAATAAAAACTTCATAACCTGCAGATTTTACTTTAGCAGTAATTTCATCTACATCATCTGTCAGAAGTGCAAAATGTCGGATTGCACCAAGACAGTGTTCTCCTTCTGCATCGGTAAATATTTCAATTAAACCGTTTCCTGTATTGAACATTATTCCATTAGGCCATTCGCGGCAGATTTTCAATCCCAAAATATTGATATAAAAATCCCTTACTTTAACAAATTCTGCTTCGGTTCCGCACTTCATTGAAATGTGATGTATTCCTTTTATCATTTTTATCCTCCGTTATTTTTTACAATAAGCCGCATATCTTTATATTTTTGGGTTCGTTCTTCAAAGCCAAGTTTTTTATACAGCACATAGCCTTCCTCTGTCGCTTTTAAGTCTATTCGGCATAACTTTTTTTCTTTCGCATATTCAATAAGTTTCTTTATAAGACGTGTGGCTATTCCCTGTCCGCGATATTCTTGTTCTGTAAACACATTGAGAACTTCTCCTTCTAATCCGTTGGGTAGGGAAGGGTTAGCTGGTTTTTCTATGATTAATAAGTGGGCTGTTGCTACAAGTCGAGTTCCAGTTCTTGCTACAAAAGCAATAAGATCTTTGCCGAGTTTTCTTTCAAAATAATTCGGTAACTGATGTTCCATGGCATTCCGTTCATATTCGCTGATAGAACCGTAATCATCTATCATATAGGCAATTCTGAGGCGGATGAGTTCTGGAATATCTTCTTTTTTTGCGATATCAAATACTAAGTTATTCATAAAATCTAAATACATCATAATCTTTGCAGTAAGTTGTGTAAACAGGGATGTAAGTAATTATGCCAGATGCACAAAACGTCAGAAAATGATAAAATAAGTAAAGATTTTGTGAGGTAAGCCAGGTATGAGAGTTCTAGGAACGCAAACAATTGAGACGGAGCGATTGATTCTGCGCCGGTTTGAATACACGGACATTGATTCAATGCTAAAGAATTGGATTTCCGATGAAAAGACGCAATGGGATTACGGAGAGCCATACTACCAAACTCCAGAAGCGGTGCGGAATTTATTTGACACAAAGTATATTGTTTCATATTCAAAAGATGATTATTACCGCTGGGCAGTTATAGAAAAAGAGTCGAATGAATGCATTGGGCAAATCGCTTATTTTACGATGGATATAAACAACCAGCATGGCGAGATTGAGTATGTCATCGGCCCGGCGTTCCAAGGAAAAGGATACGCCACCGAGATGACAAAAGCGGTCATCGCCTTTGGCTTTGAAAAAATCAACCTGCATAGAATTGAAATTGACTGCCGCACGGAAAACGAGGCATCGCGAAGAGTCATTGAAAAATGCGGTCTGACTTATGAAGGAACATTCCGCGATTTTTTCTGGCGCAAAGACCACTATGAAGGAAGAATGGTATTCTCTATATTGAAAGAGGAGTATGAAGAAAAGATTAGGAAATGATGGAAGGACCTTTCATAAGACACTTCCGAATATTTGGTAATGCTGGAACGATAGGATTATTATGAAAATAGAATATAGACAAGCGGTTACGGAAGATGCAGAGCTATTGTTAAATATCTATAATGCTTCATTTTATGACGATTATGTTCGATATGGTTTGTGCCCGGGATATGGGCAAACAAAAGAAATGATGGAAGAGTCAATCCGCAAATATCTGAAACACATCATACTATGCGATAATGAACCTGTCGGCTGTGTGTCGTGTATAAAACTGGGAAATGGAGTATATGAGATTGGTTGTTTGTGTGTTATTCCTGAGTATCAAGGTAAAGGAATTGGAACTCAGGCAATGCAATTTGTAAAGACATTTTATGAAGATTGGAAGATACTCACTTTAGTAACACCATTAGATAAGAAAGAAAACGTGAAGTTTTATACTGAAAAATGCGGTTTTCGCATAGAATCAACTGAAAGAGACGGCAATGTAGAACTTGTTCGATTTGTTGCTGAAAGATAAATCGGGGGTGCCTATGATAATAAGAATAGCGTTTGTACAGCTTATTCCGGGAATGAGCATTGAAGATAATCTTGCTATCGGAAAGAAAGCTTGTATTGAAGCAAAAGAAAAGGGTGCTGATATAGCTTTGTTTCCTGAAATGTGGAGTGACGGATATTATTTACCTCAAGATGAAAATGAAATAGATGCTTTGTCTATTGGGAAAGATAATAAATTTATAGAAGAGTTTCGAATTCTTGCATCTGAATTACAGATGGCTATAGGAATAACATTTTTAGAGAAAAGCGAATCAAAGCCTTTCAATTCAGTAATATTTTTCGACAGAATCGGAAAAGAAATACTTCACTATTCAAAGGTGCATACATGTGCATTTGATGCTGAGAAAGTATTATCGGAAGGAAATGATTTCTTTGTGTCAGATCTTGATTTTGAAGGAGGAACCGTAAAAATTGGATCTATGATATGCTTTGATAGAGAGTTTCCTGAAAGCGCCAGAATTCTTATGCTCAAAGGTGCTGAGCTAATTTTGGCACCGAATGCCTGCCCTATGGAAATCAACAGGTTATCAACACTCAGAACGAGAGCTTATGAGAATATGGTTGCAGTAGCAACATGCAATTATCCAGAAGGACATCCAGATTGTAATGGTAGATCTACACTCTTTGACGGAGTTCCGTGGCTTCGTGATGAACCGGGAGTAAGGGATATGTGTGTTTTTGAAGCACCAGAAACTCCTGGAGTTTATGTGGCGGAGCTTGATTTGGATAGACTTAGAACTCATAGGAGTAATGATATTATGGGAGATAAGTTCCGACATCCTGAAAAGTACAGTATCTTATCAGATTCGGATGTCCGGGATGTTATAAAAGGAAAATTCGTGCATTGGTAGATAAAGAGAATTGAAATGTTTTTTCCGCTGACTTCAATACCGTTTGCTCGCTCAGGCTACCGCGAACTTCTCCCTTCAAAGGAACTTGCTCCTTACGTACGTGCCTTTTGGACTTCGTGGAATGAAAAACAATCAGCATTACAAATTGAAATTTCACCCGTCCCAATCATTCCAGATTTGTGCGCGGACATCATAATTACGACAGACGGAACAGGAAATGAAGTTGACGAACGCGAAATTTCTTCCATGTTTTTTTGCGGCATAAGCGACAAGACATTTACGCCTGTTCACTCGCAAGGTCAGCACAGACAGCTTTTCGGAATCCGATTTTACGCATGGCAGGCTTCTCTTTTTTCCGACGAGCCGCTTTTTAAAACCTCGAACGGATTCTTTGATCTGGAATCACATTTTCAGACACTCAGAAAACTTCTGCTTGCAAAGCTTTCGCCTGTTATGAATCTTGAAGAATTCAAGCAGATTGCTGAAGAAACGCTTCTTGAACTTCTCTCCCGCCCTGCTTCAAAAACGCCAGAAAAGAATCCGCTTATCATGGACGCAATAATCCAGATGATTCGCACCCGCGGCTCTCTGCCTCTTTCTTCTATAATAAAAGACATTCACGTAACCGAACGCCAGCTGGAACGATTTTTCGCGCAAACGCTTTCCCTCTCGCCCAAAAAAGTTTCATCGCTCATACGCTACCAAAGCCTGTGGCAGAGAGTGTGCTGTTCAAAGAATTTTGATATTCAGGATGCGGTCGCCGAGTTCGGCTATTTTGATCAGTCGCATCTTCTGAACGACTTCAAAAAATTCCACGGAATGAATTTATCCGAGGCCCGCCATCTCGCACTCAGCGAAAAATAAACTGTCGGATTTTTACAATACACAGGACGGAATTAAATTTATAATTGAAAAATGAATGGAGGTAATATGAAACTTGAAGGATTCGGAATTTTTGTAAAGGACATGCCGACGATGGTCCGCTTTTACCGCGACGTGCTTGACTTTGAAATCAAGGAAGATGAGAATACGACAAACGTTTTTCTTGAAAAGGACGGCACGTTGTTTTTGCTGTATGGCAGAAACGATATTGAAAAAATGACCAGCTCAAAATTCAACTATGCTGACAAAATCAGCGGACATTTTGAGATTGCCCTGGGTGTGGAAAATTACGCTGCAGTAGACAAAACCTTTTCGGATGTAACGGCAAAGGGCGCACAGCCTGTCATGCCACCAACAACAGAGCCGTGGGGCCAGCGTACCTGCTACATCGCCGACCCGGAAGGCAACTTGATTGAAATCGGCTCATTCGTAAAGTAATAAACCTCCAATAAAGGTGCTTGCGGCCAGTCCGCTGACCGCAGATAGCTCATTCCACAGACTCAATTACGGCCATTCCACTGACTGTGGATAGTCCATTCCACTGACTGCAGGTAGGCCATGCTTTGGCTGTTATGTCGTTGAGTTTGAAATGACTTTTCGACAAAATGCAGGTTTTGCCCGATGAGATGCAAGTGTTTCTTCTTGATTTTTTCGCTTATACCAGCTATTTTAAAATAGTAAAAACTATTAATACATCTTTCGAGAGATTCTGATTGCCCTGTTCGGGTGGTTTGAATCTTACTTTTCGGGCTGCAAAATAGCTTTACGCTCATAATTACGGCCCGCATTTTAATTTCCTCTTTTCAGGCTGGCTGACGAAAGCTGATTTCGGCAGATTCTGGCACAAGGAAGATGTATGAAAATCACGGAAGATAATTTTACAATAACTACGATTTATTTTGACGGACAGTTCTGGTGTGCCCTTATCGAGCAGTGCCGGAATGGAAAAAACTTTGCAGGCCGCTACGTTTTTGGAGCTGAGCCTACAAATCCACAGATTTTGGACTGGATGATAAACTCTTTTACCAAGGTTCCTCTTTTGCCGGTGGAAGGGCGTACAAAAATACGCTACAAAAAGCTTGCAAAGGCTGAGTCAAAATCGTGTGGCTCTGTGATTCCAAAATCACTCGTTGCCTTTTCTGCCGCACAAAAGGAACTTGCAAAAGAGCGCAAAATTCTTAGCCGAAAGCAGAAGAAGCTTGAAGAGAGGGAAAAATATCTTTTAAAACAAAGCAAGAAGAAGGCAAAAAAATGAATTTAGTTTTATACATTCACGGAAAAGGCGGTTCGGCTGCCGAAAGCGAACACTACAAAAATCTATTTCCAGACTGTGAGATTCTGGGCTTAGACTACAAGACCTTTACACCATGGGAAACAGGAAAAGAAATTTACGAGGCTATAAAAGACTTAAAATCAAAATATGAAAATATTATTTTGATTGCAAACAGCATAGGAGCGTTTTTCAGTATGAATGCAAAAATCGAAAACCTGATTCAAAAGGCATATTTTATTTCACCGATTGTGAACATGGAAAAACTTATCTGCGACATGATGAGCTGGGCAAATGTTTCAGAAGAAGAGCTTAAAAGGCGGAAAGTCATAGCAACGGATTTTGGTGAGGACTTATCCTGGGATTATCTGCAATATGTGAAAAATCATCCTGTAAAATGGAATGTGCCAACAAAAATCCTTTATGGTGAAAAGGACAATCTTACTTCTTTTGAAACCATGAAGGATTTTGCGGACACGCACAAGGCCAGCCTCACAGTGATGAAAGGCGGCGAACACTGGTTCCATACAGAAGAACAGATGAACTTTCTGGACAGGTGGATTTTGAATGCATCTTGGATGCATTCCCTTGCTGGGAGAAAAATATGATTAGAAAAGCAATGATAGAAGACATTTCAAGGATTGCTGAGATTCTTGTATTTGTGAAACGTATGAAGTATAGGCCGATATTTCAAAATGATGATTATTCATTCGGTGAGTTGCAAGTGCTTCGTGTTGCCGAACAATATAAACGTCCGGATATTTTAAATAATATATGGGTTTATGATGATGGTATAGTGAAAGGACTTATTCACATTGAAGGCAATGAGATTGTTGAGCTGTATGTAGATTATTTCTTTCAAAATCAGGGGGTTGGGACCTCTTTGATAGAATATGCAAAGGAAAACTATCCTGTGATATACTTGTGGGCTATTGAAAAGAATGTGGAAGCAATTCGCTTTTATGAAAGACACGGCTTTCATGTCACAAACAATAAAAAACTTGAAGAAGGAACAACGGAATATCTTGTTATGCTGGAGAGATCACTTCCAGATTGAGCGGAAGCGGAAACTTGAGATTGTGATGCCAGAACATGTGCTTGCAAACCGAAGTATAGACAGACAAATTTCATCATCATTCTAATCTTTCTTAATTCCCCAAAGCTTGTATGGATTTGTCTTTAATTCATGCTCATAAATCGAAACCACATCCCAGATGTCAAAAAACATGACCTTACATGGGCCTATCATGGCATCTTTTATCAGTCCTTTATCATAAGCCATCTTCTGAATAGTGTACCAAGCCTTTACAGGCGGATGTCCCGCTTCCATAAACCACTCTTCTGGCGGATAAAGCTTATTGATTTCCTCTCCGGGAGCAAACATCTCGTTGATATCTGCAGGAGTGTGTGCTTCCATGTAATGCATTGCAGTCAGCTTGTAAATATCAACGCCAAGAAGCAGGGCCTTTCCTCCGTTATGAATTGCATAATCAAGGCCACAGGTCAGAGCTTTTGTGCCGTTTTTCCCCCAGCCGGAAGTGCTGATTACGTCAGAGCCAGTAAAAGTGCCCGGAATCTGGCGGAAGGTGTCGGCAACAAGGCCCATGGCAGTATGTTTTTCATCCCGTGGCAGAACCTTGATTTTAACCGTAATTCCAAGCTTCTTATCTTCATCAGTAAGAGGCAGCTCTTTACTAAGTCGCAGAGCCGGCATAAAAATACTTCCATCCTCTGTTACAAGTTCCTTTAAAGTATCGATTACTGTCATAGCACCGCCCTCAAGTTCTCCAAAAGACGAAAGCGATGAATGAACTTCCAGAGTCATTCCATTTTTTATTCCAAGCTCAATCAGAGCATTTTTTAAATCTTCTTTAGTTACCATATAAAATTTCTCCATCTTACAGCCACTTCACAGACTTTTTCAGTGCCTCTATCGTTTTTGTTTCAAGGACACATCTTTTTCACTGCAGGCCTTTGAATGTCCGATATCCTAGGTAAGGACAATGTCTGTCAGCCGCCAATCATCACTCCAATATTTCCGTGCACCAGAATTCTGATGATTCCGCAAATCACAAGGTGGAAAGGATAATATATATAGAAGAAATATTTCATTCCCTTGAATGAGCCCCTCTGACCGTTATAATTTTTCAAAAGAGGAATTGTAAGTGCAACTCCCATCTGAATAATTCCGTAAAGCGGATTGATAAAAATCACATAAATAGTGGCATAAACTGCAATCCACAAAAGCATCATAGCCATCTGCTTCTTGAAATTGTCCCTGTTCTGTCCCATGTAAAGAACTACAAGGAAGGCCGGACTTGACCAGTCAGACGGAAAGGCCAGAGCCGCCAACAGAAATACCAGCAGGGTCTTTTGCCACTGTTTAAGTTCTTCTGAATTCACCACAACTAGCCCCAGAACTCCAAGGAAGAGAGGCCAGATTACGCTTGTCTGATTAAAGTAGCTTGTCTTAAAAGGAATGAAAGGAATTCCAAAGGCAAAATTGTATGCAAAATGCCCGATTACTGCAAAAACAAAAAGACGCAAAAGATACTTCTTTACGTTACGGGTGTAATGATAGCCTTCCGAAACCATAAACCAGAAAATCGGTGCTGCAACTCTTCCCAGAATGTGCAGGGCAATAATCCACCAGTCAGTGGGATAATTGGGATAAAGTACACATATCACATGATCCAGCGTCATTGAAAGAATTGCGATTAATTTCAGCTTGTTTCCTGTTAAACCTTTTCCCATTTTTTTCTCTTCTCTAATCATAACTCAAGTATATCACAAAGATAATTTATATTAAATATTTTTCAGACAAGATGCAGTTTTCTGCCAATGAAATACATAGTAATTTCTAGTTTGGGAGTTTTCGTTGCAGCTGCTACAAGCTCTGATAGAGAAAAAAAACTTCTGAAAACGTGCTATTTTATAATTAGCACAAATTCAGAAGTCTTTTCGCTCCATTGATGACAGAATCAAGGCATGAATGACAAAATTATCATCAAGGGATTGAGACAGAACAATCTCAAAAATATTAGCATCGAGATTCCAAAGAACAAGCTCGTTGTATTTACAGGCGTTTCTGGAAGCGGCAAATCCAGCATTGTTTTTGACACGATTGCCGCGGAAAGCCAGAGACAAATGAGCGAGACCTACCCGGCTTTTGTACGTACAAGACTTCCAAAACACGAAAAAGCTCACACAGATTTTATAGATAACCTTACGGCAAGCGTGGTAATTGACCAGAGCAGGCTTGGCGGTAACATGCGCTCAACCGTAGGAACAATCACAGATATGTATTCGCTTTTACGCCTGCTTTTCAGCAGGATCGGTCTTCCGAAGGTGGGGGATGCTTCATGTTTTTCTTTTAACAATCCCAACGGAATGTGTCCAAAGTGCTCAGGCATTGGAAAAATCATGAAGCTGTCTGACTACATCATTGACGTTGGACCAGACGGCGGAAAGGCAGGAGGGCAGATTGTCTTCACAGGAACTCCCCGGCAGATGATTGAAAGCGGCAAAACAATTACCGCGGAGTATTTGAGGAAATAATCATACAATCGGAATGCAGAGATCCAGCTCCATGTAGAGCGTTTCATAGTCTATTTTTTGGTAGATGTCAAATCCGCTGCGGTTATCTACTTTGTTGCCGGTTTTTGTGAGCCAGGAGCAGAAAAAGCTCTGGAAGGCAGAATAAATCATCTGGGGATAGCCCTTGTAGTGATAGACAGCGAATTTGCCGCCCTCAAGAACCATTGTGTTCGGTGCTGTTAAAGTTCCTGCTCGGCTGGTGATTCCAGCTGCTGCAGTTTTCTGCACTTCAAGGCGCGGGTCATTTTTGTCTACGGTCATGCACACTTCGTAAAGACATTCATCTGGATTTGTGATTGAAGGGTCGTTTATCGTGCGTTCAATAAGAATAGTTTCCAGCGTGATAAAATCCCTGTAGTGCTTCATAAAATCACACCAGTCGTTCTGCAGATTGTGATAATTTCCTTTGTGATGTTCATAGAGCACAAAATAATCCGGCAGATATTCCACGCTGATTTTTTTGCAACATTCCTCAAAAGTTTCAAGCGTGTTTTTTTTACCGTAAAAAAACGGATGGCTGACAGACTTTCCAACAATATCACGACGGAATTGAGCCGGAGATTTTTCAAAATAACCTCGGAACATGGTCGCGTAATTTGAGGCAGAATATCCGTAGTCACTACCGATTTCGGTAATGCTACGGTTTTTCTCTACTTTAACTCGCCACGCGCTTTCTTCTATTCTTGCTCGCTTTATAAAACTGTAAATGCTTTCGCCGGTTTCTGTCTTAAAAAGCCTGCTTAGATAAAATTTTGAATATCCACAAAACTCCGCAATCTGTTCAACAGAAAGCTCTTCGTCAATATGAAAAAAAATAAAATCAATCGCTTTGTTGATAATCTGGTTTTCAATCATTTTCGTATATTTTTAGATTTGTTTATTTTCACTATTTTCAAAGCCAACTTTATTTCTCCTGCAGATGAGCCCAATAATTACAAGATATAAAATTGAAAGAACTATATAGAAGAAAATATCAACCTTCAAAAAACAGTAAAGAAAATTGAAGCAAAAATGAACCGCAATTCCATAAATCAGATTGTCGTGCTTTTTCATAAAGAAATTCATGATAAAGCAAAGGCCTGTCATTACGATGATGTTTGAAAGCACGTAAGGAATTATCTGCCAGCCAGAAAAATCCGAATCTACAAACCAAAGAACTGTATGCCAGAAAGCCCAGATAAGTCCCTGAATTACCGAAGCCTTGAAAAAGCTGTATTTTTTGTTGAGCAGAGGACGCACATAACCGCGCCAGCCAGACTCTTCTCCTGTAGGACCTGTTGTTATAGAAAACAGGAATGAAGCCCATAAGGGATATGAGCCAAGAGTCCAGTAAGAAGAAAAAGCTCTTCCCTCAATCATCGAAAGAATAAAAACTGAAATGAGGGTGACAGAAAGTGTTAGCATGGAAGCTGTGGCAATGGAAAAGTAGGTAAAATTCCCGTCGAAAGCCTTCCTGTAAAATTCCCTGATGCTTTTACCAGGCATAAAATATTTGAAACCTACAAGCAGGACAATTGTAGGAGACCAAGCGCAAACATTCGAAAGAATTCTCATAACGACAGGCGGACAATGAAAAATCATGCTGGCACTTCCGCACAGTCCTAAAACCATAAACCAAAAAACAAGATATGCTGCAATGACATAATTCCGCAAAGTTTTCATAATTTCGTCCTCCATCTTACTAGTGAATAAAGCATACTTCAAAGAAAAATTATTTGAAATGACTTTCCGACAAGATGCAGGTTTTGTCCGATGAAATGCACCATTTATCTCCTGAATAACTTCAACTTGTCATCTGTTATGATGAAGGATTTATTTCCCCTCTCCATCTTTAGATTTTCCAACGCGCTGACATTGTTTTTAGTTATCATTGAATGTGTTTTGCAGGTTTCCATGCCCTTGTCGATTTAGTTCTATTTCTGCTTCCTTGCAGTTTTCAAGTATCCGTTTGAGATAATTTTCAAATTCTTCAATTTCACCGGATGAAAAACCTTTGTAAAAAAGAGCATTTTGCTGATCAGAAACCTGGGGAATCTTTTCTTTGAAAAACTCATCTTTGCCAGTTCTGGAAATAAGCGTAACACGTTTGTCTTTTTGGCTTGGAATGCGCCTTACAAATCCATCACGTTCAAGCCGATCGATTATGCCGGTCAGCGTTGCTTTATCCAGACTTGTTTTTTCTACAAGTTTTTTGATTGGAATATTGTCTTCGTTCCACAGGGCAAAAATTACCCTGCCTCGTGCTCCAGCTAGATTTTCAAGTCTGTTGAGGCTTAAAACTGCATACCAGACTCGCTGACAAACCTGATGTATCTGCGAAATAAGAGTTCCGCCCTCAGTTTGGCCATTTTTCATTAATTATCCTTTTTGTTGGAATTTACAGCTTGCCCAAAATTATGGATTCCCAGATTTCCCCAACAGTGCATGTATTTACTTGTAAACTTGAGAAGTGTGTAATCAGGATCTTTTGGTCCCTTGTGATAATACATAAGCCAGGTTGTATGCCAGAAATTTTCCTTTACTGCCTGATCGGTAACTTCTTCAATTGTACCAATCGCAGAAACTCCCTTGAACTTTTTTGGAAGAACAAAATATAGGCAGACATTATTATTTTCACGAATCTGACGAACTTTGCGTGAAGATGTGTTTGTTGTAAAATAAATTGTGAGTGTTTCTCCATCCACCAAAATTGCCTTGTCTTTAAGATTTGGATATTTTTGGGGATTTGCAAGATTCAACAGAGCCCTGATTTCCGGGAAACCCTCAGTCTCCTCTTTTCCAAAAGTAGCAATCTGAGCACATTCTGCCGATTGAATTACGTTTACAACATCATTGATTTTCATACTTTCTCCTGATAAATAGTTTGTGTGCAAACTATACTCTCTTAAAAAATATATTTCAAGGCTCCTATGAAAGAATTTTTAATAAAAAAAGTTAAGATTTTTTTAGACTGGTGCCATATTAATCATTCATAAAAAATGCCATGCAGAAAAAAACTGAAATTGATTTCTGCGTAAGGATTTGCTATTTCAAAAAATGGACGATTCTTTCATCTATTCTTCTGTGAAAGCTGTATGTGTATGGAGAGAAGAATTTTGTCCAGAATCTCAGGGCTGTTGGATTCAGTGTTTCATAATCTACCCCAAGGCATTCTGCTCCTTCTTTTTCCAGGATTTTTGAGAGACAGGACAAGAGTGCTTGTCCAACCCCGTCTTTTCTGTATTTTTCTTTTACATACATTCCGCAGATGTTGTAGATGTTGTCGCAAAGGTAATTTTCTCCATCGCCTTTTTTGCAGGAGATGAATCCGACAGGTTCTTCTCCACAGAAGGCACCAAAACATCTTTTGCTGTCGTCTTTAAACCACTGGTCAAAATTACTTAAATCTGACGGAAAAAAAACAGGGCCCTTTTCCAGGTGATGAATAAGCTTCATTTTCAGATTTTTTAAAATACCGAAGCTTCCAGAAGGAATTTCCTTGAATTCAAATTTTTCCGGCAGGCTGAATTCTGGAATTGATTTAATTTTTGTCATTGCATCGCTGCATCGGATTCCAAAGCCGTTCAGAATCAGAGAATTGTTTGCTTCCGTGTCGTGCGCAAATCTTGCTAAAGCAAAAGAATAAACTCCGTCGCGGACCATTTCATTTGAAATTTCTTCAAACAAAAGCGACATCACCTTTTCTCTTTCAGCCCCGATTTCAAAAGAAACTGCGCTTCCTCCCAAAGGACAAAAGCTTCCTTTGCAAAGTCCAAAAAATCCGTCCCAGACATCCGCGAACATCATGTAGCCCACAAGACGCCCTGCGCAAAAGGCAGCCTTTTTGTATTTTTTTGTCGAAAGCCAGTTTAACAATCCCGCAGGAGATTCCTCCGGCAGTGAAGGAACTTTTTTCTTTTCTGCAGAATATTCTTCCTTAAGAATTTTTTCTGCATCCGGAATATAAACAGGTTCAAAATCTTTTATGATGAATTTTTCCATTTGTATTTTTCGGCCTCCATCTTTCGAGTAACTAAAGCATACTTCAAAGAAAAATTATTTGAAATGAGTTTCCGACAAGATGCAAGTTTCCGCCGATGAAATGCAAGCCGCCTTACCCTCTCCCATATACCTGCATCAGGCTTTGAATTTTTTGCTTTAATTTTTCACGTACTGCAAGAGGTTCGAGACATTCGCATTTATCCCCAAAGCTCAAAAGCATGTCGTAGTAATAATCGCGGTCGATGAAAGGATATTCGACAAGATAGGATTCTTCGCCGTCAGATTTTATGCAGTCAGAGTTACAGAATTCCAACACACGGTCGAGAATTGATTTATGAACCCGGAGCTTTATGACAGTCTGTAATTTTCTTGCAGTTTCTTCAAAATAAAGGATTGGTTTTTGAAATTCACGCGGAATGAATTTTTCATCAAGGAGAGTGAGGACGTTCATCCTGGAAACTCTGAACAAACGAAAATCATTTTTTATGCGGCAAAAGGTCTGAACATACCAGGAGTGACCTTTTAAAACAAGCTGATATGATTCGGCAGTTCTTTTTGATTTTTTACTGTGTCCATCGATATAGGTAAATGAAATCAGTCTGTTTTCTTCAATGGCTGCTTTTATGATTTCAAGATTGTGGTTTACATTTCCTTCCCCAAACCAGGGAGACAAATCAATTAGAATCTGATTTGTCTTTATTTCAATTTCCCTGGCCTGCTCTGAAGGAACCAGGCTCTTCAATTTTGCAAGCGTGTGTTCAACTTCGCGGTTTCGAAGCGTTTTTGGAAGACTGTTCAATCCCATCAAAATGGCGGAAAGATCATCTCTGAAAAAAACTTTTTTATCAATCTTGTACCCGCTCATAATTTCAATTCCGCCATTCGTGCCTGAAGTTGCGGAAACAGGAATTCCAGCCATGCTGATAGTCTCAACATCCCGGTAAATTGTGCGTTTTGAAACTTCGAACATATCAGCAAGTTCCTGCGCATTTATCCGCTTTTTTTCGAGAAGAATCATGACTATGCTTACAAGGCGGTCAATTTTCATATTTTTCTGTTAAAAATTTTAAATTGTTGACATACAGTTGTCAATAATCAGACTGTAAACTACAGACATAATTTAATTAAAAGGAGCCAAAAACTATGATTACAGTTTACATTTATCTGCTTGACAGTCTTGCAGACTGGGAAATCGGGTCAGTTACGGCGGAAGTCAATTCAAGGCGTTTTTTCAACTCTGATGCTCCACAGGTTGTAGTCAAGACTGTTGCGGTCTCAAATGAGCCTGTAAAAACAATGGGTGGTCTTTCAATCATTCCAGACTGCACGATTGAAGGAATTGAACTGAACGAAAAGACAGTTTTGATTTTACCCGGAGCAGATACATGGGCAGATGCTGAAAATGCTCAGATAATTCAGAAGGCTTCGGAGCTGCTTTCAAAAGGCGGAACTGTATGTGCAATCTGCGGAGCTACAGTTGCTCTGGCAAACGCCGGAATTTTGAATGATAAACTACACACCAGCAACGGAGTCGGATTTTTAGAAATGTTCTGCCCAGGCTATAAAGGACAAAAGTTTTACATTGATCAGCCCGCCGTGAGTGATGGAAAACTTATTACAGGAAGCGCAACTGGCTCGCTTATGTGGGCAAAGCTGATTATTGAAAAACTTGGTGTTTTTAAGCCGGAAACTCTTGAATCCTGGTATGCATATTTTTCAACTGGAAAAGCAGAGCATTTCTTTGCGCTGATGCAGAGTGTTCAGCAATAAGGTTCAGAAAACCATAAAACAGGATGTCTGCTAACTTGCAAAAATAAAATTCTTCATTTGTTTATGCATATAAATTCTTTTTTAAGTCCCACGTGCAGCTGCTCCAGTTTATCGCCCAGCTCTTCTTTCATAATCGCAAACGCACGGTTTTTTGTGCAATGGCCTGTGCAGACGTAATCAATCCCTGTATTTTTTATTTCACGAGCTACGTTCCGCACTTCTTCATCGCTCTTGTTGAACAGATGAAACCCACCAACCAGTCCATAAATGTGCTTTTCGGGGAAGGTGCGTTTTATCTCATTGATGATGTTCACAGCTCCGCCATGCGAGCAGGAGTTGATGATTACAAGTCCTTTCTCCGTTTCAATGACAAGACTCTGCTCGTGCGAAAAGTTGTCAGGAATCCAGCCGCGTTGTGTGCGAAGAAACATGTTCTCGCGCCTGCCGACAGAACTTAAATCGCCGCTTTTGTGCGGAATCAGATATGCTCCCTCGCACAACTTGTAATCGTCCGAAACGAATTGAATCCGCCTGCTATATTTCGTAAGGACATTCTTTGGAAGCCCGATGTAAAAACGAAAGTTGAAATACTTTCCGAAAAGAGGTTTTCTGTGATAGCAGTTTTCTGCAGTTCCTTCGCGAAGATAGAATTTAGCCTTCATATTTTCCTTAAAGAATTTTGGCATTCCGTTCGCGTGGTCATAATGTGCGTGGCTTAGGATTCCATAATCAATGTCTCTGATGTCAAAACCTAGAATCTTCAAATTGTGGGCAAAAAGTTTTGAGCCTCCTGTATCGACAAGGATTTTTTTGTCGTCGAGCTCAATAAGAATACAAAGCCCCCATTCGCCTTTGAGTCCGTCGCTTGAAGTATTGTCAACGATTACAGTCATTTTTACGCTCATTATTTTCCTCCGTTATACTTGTGACAGAACTTCTTCATAAGATGTTGAGCGAATCACACGGAAATTCTTTTCGATTTCTTTTGTCCAAAGGTCGATTTCTCCTTCGATGTGGGAAACTTTCGGAAGAATGAAGCCCCAGATTTTGCAGCCTGTTTTTTTAAGTTCAGGAAGAAAATAATTGAAGCCCCACTCCACGTCCTCGTTTGTATCCTCAAAGCCATTGCGAGCATCAACGATGAATATACTGTCTTTGTGCTCGCGCAAAAGTTCCAGAGAAGCTGTCACTGGCTCGCGGTAATCATCGAAATGAGCTTCTTTTTTCCAGATATGAAAAACCACATTGTCCTTTTCGATGTATTCGATTTTTGCAAAATCACTTTCAAACATATTTTTACTCCAACTTTTTTCTATATAAAATATTCAATGTCGTCTGCAATTTGTGCAGCTTTATGTTCGCCGAACAAATCCTTTACAAAGCCTAGTGCCATGTCCATTCCTGCAGAAACGCCTGACGAGGTATAAAACTTTCCGTCTTTTACCCAGCGTGGCTCTTTCTGCCAGCTTACGTTCTGCGACGTTGTTTTTACCCAATCAAAGGCTTTTTTGTTGGAAGTGGCTTTGCGTCCGTACAAAAGGCCTGTTTTTGCAAGAAGTGCCGAACCAGTGCAGATTGAAAGCACATATTCCGCGCTCTCACAATAATTTTTAAGCTCGGAAATAAAATGCTCGTCGTTTACAAAAACTCTAGTGCCCTGACCGCCCGGAATCACAAGAACCGCATTTTCTTCAGCGTCTGAAATTGCCGAAGTCTGAATTGCGAAGCCCTGCCTGCTTTTTACAAGCTCGCCCTGCATAGAAACGTAATTGGTTTTTATGCCGTCAATCCTGGCAAGAATCTCAATCGGTCCAAAAATATCAAGAGTCTCATAATTCTCAAAGAAAAGAAAATTGATTGTCATTTTTATCATTCCTCCTTATTTCCTGGCCTTGCCGCCGATTCCCCAGTTTATGTCGGGCTGCTCGATAATCTGAATGAAAATATCCGCAGGAGCAACGCCGAGTTTTCTGACATTTTGGCAAATTTCGCGGTAAACGGCTTCTTTCTGCTCGTCCGTACGGCCGGGGAAAAGATGAAGCTCGATTATCATTAAATTTTCGCTCTTAAAATCAGGAAAGACAAAATCTTCTTTGGAAAACTTGTAAACCCGATGAAAGAAATCCCTGTCCTCGATTTTGAGCGCGCTAACAAGACCTTCGTGCACGACCTTGTTCAATTCTTTGATTCTCTCGCTTGTCCAATTGTCACGAACGCTGATCTTTACTAATGGCATCTTTTCTCCTTCTGATTTTGGAATGTATTTCATAGGCGTAAAGCGGATTCCGTCGATTGTTTTTTCTTCATCCGTTGCCACAAAGCCAACAGCCTTGTAAAAAGGCAATCCATACGGAGAAGAATTGAGCGTGACTGACTCGCCCTTGTATTCGTTCAGTACATGGCGAATCAGACGGCTTCCTAGCCCTCGCCTGTGATAGCTTCCGTCCACAAACATAAAGCAGATGTGTCGCTTTTCTACCCTTATGGCGCAGAGTGCGACAAGTTTGCTTCCATCAAAAGTTCCGTAATAGTCAAGGCCGCTTAAATATACCGGTTCGTGAAGGGTCTTTCGGAAGGACTCTGTGCCCCGGCAGAATAATCCGGCGACTCGTATTCGCAAAAAACCTTCCATGCAAAAGAATGTGCTTCTGGAATCTCTGTTTTAGTAAGTTTTCGTATGCAAAATGATGATTCTGTCGCAAAGGTACATTCCATTTTTATTACCTCATCCTATTCAATGTCGTTTCACCATTCCGCGCGAACTTCAAGAATGTTGGCGCTCGTATTTAGAATTTCTTTAAGCCGCGCGTCCAAATCAGTGTGGTTGTCGCAGTAATCTTTTTCGCCAAATTCAGGGCGGGCGGGAAAGGCAAGAATTTCTTTTTCGAGACTGAACTGAGCGTTTACCCCGGCTTTGTTTCCGCGTGCATCAAGGCGAATCCATTTTTGTAGAGATTCGATGTAAACAGTATTCAATGCATGAATGATATAACCGTCGCTTGCATCATCGGCACGTGTTAAATACTGGTAGCTGATTCCGCTAGGTATTTTATTTGCCCGGAGCAAGGCGGCAAGCAGGCATGATTTTGTCCAGCAGATGCCTGTTTTGTTTTTGAGCACATCACTTGCCTTTTTTGAAACCACGGGGAGCTTTGCATCCCAAGAGTGCGGAATCTCATCGCGAACAAATTTGTATGCTCTTTCGATGTAGTCAAGTTTGTCAGAAGAAGCTGATTTCAATGCATCAACTTTCTGCACAATCAAAAGATTTGAAAAATCAATGCAGTTTGTTTCTTTTAAATATTCGGATAAATCTTTCATTACGCTTTTTCTCCACTACCAGTTTTCTTCCAAAATCCTCAAGCCATCTTCGATTTCATACCCCAGAACTTCCTGAATCTTCTGGAAATTCTTTTTCTGGTGGAGAGTTTCGAGGATTTTCAGCAATTCCTTTTTGCCGTGTTTATTTATGAAAAGAGCCATTGCCCTTATGGCGTTTGTATCTTTGCCCAATGAGTAAAAGCCCTTTTTGCAATCATAAAGCTCGTCGCATTCATAGCAGCCGTCAAGGCCTTTTTCTTTGCAGCAGGCTGTGTTGGGGCATACGCCGTCTGGAGAGCAGGTCGCGAACGAACAGGTGTTGTAAATTGTCCTGCACGAACCGCACCAGGCCGTAAGAAAACAGTGGCTGCAGGAAAGCCCGCAGTAGGCAATCAGGTCTACACCTTTTTTTGCCTCCTGACACAGCTTGTTTTTGATTCGACGCATCGCTTCCACGTGCATAATCCAGTGGCGGGAAAATGGCATCTGTATCAAGCCTTTTA